>JAMLHH010000020.1 GCA_023957215.1 Chitinophagales bacterium | reverse complement strand
TTATCAGATAATGGTGGTTATGCTTTCTTGCATGGTATCAGTGCGAGACCGACTCCCGGAATTTCTTTGAGTATCGTACATCGTCTATATGCTAAAAATTACCAAACTTTGGCAGGAAGTGCATTTGGCGAAACGACAAATACCAATCCTACAAACGAACACGGTTTATATGCCGGAGTTTCTTTCACAATCAACCCCAAAATACGGGTGAATAATTACGTGGATATCTATCACTTTTCTTGGATGAAATATAGAATTGATAAAGCCAATACCAATGGTTATGATATTTTGCACGAATGGAATTTCAGACCAAGTAGAAGATTTGAATTTTATACCCGTTTTCGTTTCAAGTCCAATCCCAGAAATATTACCCGTACGACAGAATCTATTACCGATGTGAAAAATTATAAAAAATCTTCATTACGACTTAATTTTAGCTACAAACCGAATAGCAATTGGACCTTTAAAACCCGTGGTGAGTGGAGTTTCTTTAATGATGGTGTCAGCACTTTGAAAAAAGGATATGTATTCTATCAAGATATCGGATATCAGTTTCCATCTAGAAAAGTCACCTTACAAGGTCGTTATGCTGTCTTCAATGTAGGAGATTATGATGCGAGGATTTATGCGTTTGAAAACGATGTATTATATGCATTTTCTATCCCTGCATATTTGGGGAGAGGTTCTCGTGCTTATCTTTTGGCAAAAATCAGATTACAGAGAAGATTGGATTTGTGGTTGCGATATGCCCAAACATTTAGAAGTGATATAGAAATTTTCGGTAGCGGATTGGAAGAATTGCCCAATAATCGGAGATCTGAAATCAAGATACAATTGAGGGCAAGGTTTTAGTTGCCATAAAGATTTGTTGAGCAATTTGTTTTGCCCTGAAATAGGTTTACACAAAAGATCCTATTTTCTCAAATAAGACAAAAATTCCAAACCACCTTCTTTTCTGTTTTTTGCGATGATGGAACCGTCATGAATAACAATAGCATTTTTACAGATGTCGTTTTAATCAATAGTGAAGAAATGAAAGACCTCAACCTACTGTGCCACCTTGTGGTTTAAAAGAAAATCAAGTGATATATTCCTTAAAATAAATTATTTTTAATCCAAAAATTTCAATACATGGCGAAAAATTTCGGTAAAACATGGTGGGGAGAAAAATGGTTGTTGGCATTAAATAACATTGATTATAGTAATCGGCTTCCACGAGGTGCGACTTATGCAAGGAAAGGAGCGGTACAGCAAATAAAAATTACCGACAATAGAATCTCAGCCAAAGTTGCCGGAAGTAGAAAAACACCTTATAAAGTAGATATTATTCTGCCGCCATTTTTTGAACCCGAATTAGGGAATTTCATGGATTCCATTGCCGAAAAGCCATTTATTATCTCCAAATTATTGAATCGGGAATTGGATCCGTCTTTATTGGAAATGGCCGAGAAAAACGGCTTGAAAGTTTTCCCGCAGCAATGGACTGATTTTAAGATGCAATGCAGTTGCCCCGATTGGGCTGTGCCTTGCAAACACTTGGCTTCAGTCGTTTATAAATTAAGTGAAGAAATCGACAACAACCCGTTTCTCGTTTTTGAGCTCCATTTGCTCAATTTAATTGCCGAATTGAAGAAAAGGGGATTATTTATCAGTACGGAAGCAGTGGAAATCCCAGTTTTAACCGATTTTTTCTTTGAGAAAGGAAAAACAAAAACCAAGAAAGAGAAAATCGAATTTGACAATCGGAACGCATATCAAAAACTTTCTTTTTCTTCACTTTCACCCATTCATGAATCTTTGTTTTTGCTATTGGCAGAAAATCCTGTCTTTTATAATAGCAACGCCGACTTCAAAGAAAAATATGCAAAGCAAATTCGACGAATTGTCAAAAATGGCCAACGCATTCTTACCGGAAAAGTAAGTTTTCCAAATGCGTTGAAACAAGCAGAAAAAGATTCTTCTTCCGTAAATAAACACAGTGTAAACCGAATTTTGATTGATGAAAATTTTGATGCTTTGGTCAAAATCAATGAAAATGATTTCTCTGTTCGGGATTTTATGTTGGAGCTCAGTCAGATTCCTTCTAACAAAACCTTGGATTATCAGCCATCCACGGCATCTTTACATACTTTATTCCATTTGGCACTTCATCTCGTTTCCAACGGAGGAATTGTTCCGCAAATCGTGATAAAACCGAGTAAACAATACGGGATTCGATGGTTGCCGGCATTTATCAGTAAAGAGGTAAGAGCATTAACGGAGAAAATGTCCGAAATTTTACCACCTGATATTTTCTGGTGGCAAACCCCGAAAACTGAAAAAGTCATTGAAAAAGACACAACAACCAACTTGCTGTCTGTTTTCATCACTGAATTGGTGGATTTGTTGTCAACAGAAGAATCACAGGACATTTTTAATGATTTATTTTTCAAAAATCAAGAATATGCTTTTAATGCTCCGGGAGAAGGAGCATCGGCAGGTGGCATTCAAACCTGGTTGCAGAAATATTATTTAACACAAGGAGAAATTCGACCTCAATTGGTTGTTTCAGAGAGTATTAATGATAGTTTTCTGTTGGAAATCAATGTGTCCGGATTCAACCAATCGGTGGAAGAATACATTCCATTAAAGGAAATTCTTACTTCAAAAAAACACGAAAATCAAAAGTTGGAGGTCTTGCAAACCATGGCTACGTTAAGTGGTTTTATTCCCGGCTTGGAAGAGTATATCAATAGTAATGGCGCCCATCTTTTGGAGATGGATAACGAAACTTTTACCCCATTTTTGCTTCAAATGATTCCGGTAATTCGCCTGTTGGATATGGAGGTTTTATTGCCAAAATCCTTACAACAAATTTTAAAACCGAAGCCGAGTGTGAAGTTGAAAGCGAAATCAGGGAAATCATTCCTGAATATCAGTAAAATGCTCGAATTTGATTGGCAGGTGGCGATTGGTGACCGAGTAATGAGCGAAGAAGAATTTAAAAAGTTACTCAAAAAATCGGATGGGCTGATTAAATATAAATCGCAATATATTTATGTCGGTCAAGAGGAATTGGCTAAACTCCACAAGCACTTTTCGTCCAACCATGAACTTTCTGCTTTTGAAATGCTTCGTGTGGCTTTGAGTGGCGAATATGAAGGTGCCAAAGTAGCTTTGGATAAAGAGGTAATTCAGTTGATAAAAGAATTGACAGAAGTAAAAGAAGTGCCTTTGCCGGCAATTCATGCGAAACTTAGACCTTATCAAAAACGAGGTTATTCTTGGATGTATCGCAATGCTAAAATCGGTTTTGGTTCGGTGCTTGCCGATGATATGGGATTGGGAAAAACGCTGCAAGTGATTACTACTTTGTTGAAATACAAAGAAGACGGATTGTTGCGCGAAAGAAAAGCGTTGGTCATTGCTCCGACCGGATTGTTGACCAATTGGCAAGCCGAAATTGAAAAATTTGCTCCTTCGCTTTCCGTCTGTTTATTTCACGGAACGAATAGAAAAGTAACGGAAGATTTTGATGTTTTGCTTACCTCTTACGGAATTGCCCGTTCGGATACTGCTAAATTCAAGAAAATGCCTTGGCACTCGCTGGTTATTGACGAAGCTCAAAACATAAAAAACAGCGATACGGCCCAATCCAAAGCGATTAAGAGTATTAAAGCCGATAATTTTATTGCGATGAGCGGAACGCCTGTAGAAAATAGATTGAGTGAGCTGTGGAGTATTATGGATTACAGCAACCGAGGTTTCTTAGGCAATGCGAAAACCTTTAAAGACGATTTTGGAACGCCGATAGAAACGTATAACGATGTGGAAACTGCTGAAAAATTGAAAAAAGTAACCGCTCCGTTTATGATGCGTCGATTGAAATCAGATAAATCCATCATCAGTGATTTACCGGATAAAATAGAAATGGATGTTTTTGGAACTTTGGCGAAAGAACAAGCCGGTCTCTACGAAAAGACATTGGAAGAAGCCTTGATGACCGTCGAAGCCGTGGATGCGACAAACAGCAAGGACTTATTCCGCAGACAAGGTTTGGTTTTACAAATGATTTTGGCATTGAAACAAATTTGCAATCACCCTACTCAATTCTTGAAAAACAACAAATTAGATGCTTCATTAAGTGGGAAAATGGATTTGCTTTTCGATAAATTGGATACGATTCTTGAAAGTGGCGAAAAAGTATTGATTTTTACACAATTTAAGGAAATGGGAAATTTATTACAGCATTTCATCGCCGAACGTTACCAAGAAACCCCGATGTTTTACCATGGTGGCAATAGCGTAAAACAACGCAATGAAATGGTGCATAATTTCCAGACTAATCCAGCAGACAAAATCTTCATTCTTTCCTTGAAAGCAGCCGGAACGGGATTAAACTTAACCGCCGCCAACCATGTTATTCATTACGATTTATGGTGGAATCCGGCAGTAGAAGCACAGGCCACCGACAGAGCTTACCGTATCGGACAAAAAAGCAATGTGATGGTGCATCGTTTTATCACCAAAAACACCTTTGAAGAACGCATTAACGAGATGATTCAATCCAAAAAGGCACTCGCAGAAATGACCGTTTCTACAGGAGAAAATTGGATTGGCAATTTAAGCAATAAAGAATTGAAGGAGTTGTTTGAGATGAGGTAGGTAGAGGGTGTTGGTAACCAATAGGTACATTGAAAAGGGGTGCATTATTCTGTGGGTTGAGAGAATGGAGTGGTGAAGTTGGAGGCTGAAAAAGATTCGATTAAATTAGTGGAAAAATTTTTTGGGAGAGTTGCATTTGAGAATTGAGTCTGCCATTTTATAAAAGATGGTTCAACACAATTCTTATTTTGACAAGATAAAAAGACAAAGTAACAAATTCTAATTATTTGTTCTCTGTTAGCTAAGGAAAACACACTTTCAAAATAAACATTCAAAATAAAATTAAGAAAGTCATCCCAAATTCAAATTAATAAACTATTTTTGTCAAATAACGACAAGTCTAATGAAAACAACATTCGGAGAATACATTAGGTTTCACAGAAACAAAAAAGGATTGACATTAACTCAACTTGCGGCCGAATTAAATTTGGATTCAGCAAATTTGAGTAAGATTGAAAATGGAATTCGAGATTTTGATGAAAAACGATTATCAAAGTTCGCGAAAATCTTCAATCTTGACATTGAAAAAGTGCGTGATGAATATATTACAGACCAAATTGGAAAACAAATTTACGAAACCAATTGTACACCACAATTATTAAGAGTGGCGGAAGAGAAAGCAGAATATAGACGAACTCTAAGAAATAAGACAGTATGAAATTAGTATCATTTTTTGCAGGAGCAGGAGGTCTTGACCTTGGTTTTAAAAAAGCAGGGTTTGACATCGTTTGGGCAAACGAATTTGACAAGGAAATTTGGGAAACTTACGAAAAAAACCATCCTGAAACCATTTTAGACAGACGAAGTATCGTAGATATTCACGAAGATGAAGTTCCAGATTGTGACGGAATTGTTGGCGGACCACCTTGTCAGAGTTGGAGTGAAGCAGGTTCATTAAGAGGAATAAAAGACAAAAGAGGACAGTTGTTTTTTGAATTTATCAGAATTTTAAAAGCAAAACAACCTAAATTTTTCCTTGCGGAAAATGTCAGTGGAATGCTTTTAATTCGTCATAAAGAAGCCTTGCAAAATATTAAGGACTTATTTCAAGAAGCAGGATACAATCTCTCTTTCAATATGCTAAATGCTTCTGATTATAATGTTCCGCAAGATAGGAAAAGGGTGTTTTTCATCGGTGTAAGAAAAGATTTGGACTTCAAATTTGAGTTTCCAACTAAAACTTTTCCAAAAATCACACTAAAGGAAGCCATTTGGGATTTAAGAGATAATGTTTTACCTGCAAAACCTTATAACAAGACAAATGGAAACGCTTGTAAAGTCTCTAATCACGAATATATGATTGGCGATTTTTCGTCCATTTTTATGTCAAGAAACCGTGTAAGAAGTTGGGACGAACAGTCTTTTACAATTCAAGCTGGTGGGCGACACGCTCCACTTCATCCACAAGCACCAAAAATGAAATTTATTGAACAGAATAAAAGAATTTTCGTTCCAGGGAAAGAACAATTATACAGAAGATTAAGCATTAGAGAATGTGCAAGAATCCAAACATTTCCCGATGATTTTATTTTTTATTATGACAAAGTTCCAGCAGGTTACAAAATGATTGGAAACGCTGTTCCCGTGAACCTCGCAAAGTTTTTAGCCGAAAATATAAAGCTACAAATAGAGAATGCAGAAATGAAATTAGAAGAAGTTATAAATATGAGTTATCAAAAAATCGCTTTATAATGGCAAGTCAAGTAGTAAATGGAAAGGCTTTTGAATTTGCCTTATTAGATGAATTTCATCAACGTTTAAAGGTCTTAACTTCAGTTACGATTAACAAAAATGAGCCTTACGAAACAGCAAAAGGATTTTTTGACAGTTTTAATGAAAAAGAACAAGAAACTTTTAGAATTACGGCAAGTTCTGCCATCAATTTCTTGATTGACATTGAGCCAAGGTTATCAAACGGAATAAGTAAAGACGATATTTTGGAACTTGAAATTGCATCAGACCAAATGGGACAATCGGGTGATGTGCGTGATGTTATTTTAATTCGTTCCTTACAGAAATGGGAAATTGGAGTTTCAGCAAAAAACAATCATAGAGCAGTAAAACATTCAAGACTTTCACAATTGATTGATTTTGGCGATAAATGGTTAGACATTCCTTGTTCCAAAGCATATTTTGAAGAAATAAAACCAATTTTCGATATGCTTACAACAATTCGAGATAAAGACAAAAGCACAAAATGGACGAGTATAGGAAATATGCACGAGGTCGTTTATCTTCCTATTTTGAACGCCTTTAGAAAGGAACTCATTCGACTTGACAATGAAAATCCGAATATTGTTGCTGAAAATTTGGTACAGTATCTAATTGGGAACAAAGATTTCTATAAAGTCATTAAAGGAAGGAAGAAAGTTGAAATTCAAGCCTATAATCTACACGGAAGTTTGAACTTGGCATTTGAAGACATCAAACCAAAAGCGAAAATTCCAAAACTAAAATTGCCATCAAGATTAATCGAAGTAGTTTATCAGGATAATTCCACTACTACTCTTTTAGTTTCATTAAATGAAGGTTGGCAAATTTCTTTCAGAATTCATAATGCAAGCTCCAGAGTTGAACCCTCATTGAAATTTGACATTAATTTAGTGAGTACGCCACATACACTATTTACGAACCATATTTTTATTAATAATGCATAAAACAAAAAAGCTCAAAAATGTTTTATTTTTACCAACTGACCAATCACCCGAACAATTTTCAGCGAATTTTTTAAATAATTTGAATGATACTCATCCTTTATGGAATGAAATCGATGAAACTTTTGATCATCAATATTGTTTCCAAGAATTTCCAAATGAAGATATCCAAACCGATAGAGAAAAAGCTAAAAAATGGTTTAATACTCATTTGTCTGATTGGGGAAGAAATGCTTCTAAAGTTTTAAATGTATGGAAAAAGGAAAATAAAGAACTTGTTCAAGAATTTAATGATAATTTTGACGAATTAATTAACCGCATAAATAAATGAATTATTCACCTCTAAGATATCCGGGTGGGAAAAATAAATTGTCCTCGTTCATTGCAAAAATTTGCATTGACAATAAGATTAATGGACATTATGTTGAACCATATTCGGGTGGAGCTGCAGTGGCACTCTTTTTACTTTTAGAAGGATTTGTAGAGAAGATTACAATTAATGACAAGGATAGATC
This sequence comes from Chitinophagales bacterium, assembly GCA_023957215.1. Classification (GTDB taxonomy): domain Bacteria; phylum Bacteroidota; class Bacteroidia; order Chitinophagales; family JADIYW01; genus JAMLHH01. The sequence continues at coordinate 49,480 of JAMLHH010000020.1, read as the reverse complement.
TATTTATGCTTTTTGGCATTCTGTGTTGAATAATACTGATAAATTATGTAATTTAATAGAGAACGCTGAATTAAGTATTCCTGAATGGAAGAGGCAAAGAGGAATTCAGGCTAATAAAAAAACGGCTGATTTACTTTCTCTCGGCTTTTCTACTTTTTATCTAAACAGAACAAATAGGTCGGGAATAATCAATGCTGGTGTAATGGGAGGAATTGAGCAAAAAGGTAATTATCTGATGGATTGCAGATTCAATAAAGTTGATTTAATTCAAAGAATAAAAAACATTGCTATACATAAAAAAATATTCGGCTTTATAGAAAAGATGCCATTAGACTAATTGATAAAATTCAAGAAGAAGCTAAAGATGACAATATTATATTTTATTTTGACCCTCCTTATTATTTGAAAGCAAGTACCCTCTATATGAATCATTATGAAAATGATGACCATGAAATAGTAAGTGATAAAATAAAAAATATAAAAAATATTCAATGGATAGTTTCTTATGACAATGTCGATGAAATTCAAAAATTATATTCAGATTATCCTAAGAAGCAATTTTCGTTTAAACATACAGCGTATAAAAGTAGAATAGGGCGAGAAATTTTGTTTTTTAGCAATAACTTAGTTCAACCAAGGATAAAAGACTATGATCCAGTTAAGTTTAAAAAAGAGAAGAAAATTAAGAGCATTACATATATAGATTAAAATCAATAAATTATTAAAACCCAAAAACATATAAAAAAAACAAAATAAACATATAAATCATTAGCGTTACTAAGCGGTTTCTTTTCTGATAAAAATTGGACACTTTTAAAGCAAAGAGAAACAGCGATAGGAATGCGCCTGTATGGGCGTGTTCTTTGCTGTCTTCAATTTTGTACGGTCTTGCAGAGCCTATCAGAAAAAGAAAACTTAAATATGCAAAGGCACGCTTCTTTTTCCTGAGTTCCGCACTGGGACACCCAAGTCAAAAACCGAAGATTTTTGCAATATTTTTCTGTTCGTCCGTTAGTAATAGGACTCTTGTGTACAGTTCATTAGTATTAGGTAGGCATACCTCAATTTGATAAATGTTTTGTAGAATTTCAATGACTTTTTCTGGAGATAAAACCACTTTCTTATTTTTAAGATAACGTTCTAATTCCTTGTACACTTTGTATGCTACAAAATTCAGGCAAATATGCGCTTCTATTCTTCTTGGAAGTCTATGAAAGATGGGTCTTATTTTCAAATCTGTCTTTGTTACCCTAAAAGCTTTCTCTATCTTCCACAAATGCTGGTAATTTTCTAAAATCTTTTCAGTTGGTAGTGTAGCATTAGTTAAATATCCTTTTAGACCATCCCACTTTTCATCAGCAATATATTTATCACGGTCAATTGTAATTGCTACTTCTCCTTCTAATCTCAGGTACTTATTATATCCTTTATTGTTAATGTTTGCCTTTGTTAATTTACCTGATTTAATCTTCTTTTCAAGTCTTTCTAAGCCCTTCTCCCTATTGTATTTGTCTTTACCCGACCTTTTGTCCGAATAAGTGACGATTAGCCTTAAATCGCCCTTTTGTATTATGCTACTTTCACCATCTTTTAGGTTTAATGCCAATATCTTATTCTTTATTTCTTCTGTTTCGTTTTTTATTCTTGCCCCAAGAATAAACTCGTAATTGTTACTTTGAAGCTGTTCGATATTTGTACTGGTAAGTAAACCCGAATCGGCAACTACTCTAATATTTTCTATTTGATATTTTGTTTTAAATCCATTCAGGACAGGAAGCATGGTGTGACCTTCATATTTATTTCCAGGAAAAATATCATATGCTAAGGGGTAACCATCTTCTGCTACTAATAAACCCAACAATATTTGAGGATTCTGATGCCTGCCTTCTTTTGAAAAACCTGTCTTTCGTAAATCATCGCCTCTGTCAATCTCAAAATATAACGTAGTAACATCATAAAATACCAACTCTATTTTGGATGATAGGATACTTTGAGTGTGCGTATAGGCTAGGTCTTGAACAAGCTCTTTTTGAGTATTGTACAACTTATCCATATATCGGTAAATATCATCTTCACTAAAGCTTTTCCCTTCGTATCGAAACAAATATTCTGTTGTTTTGAGTTTACTGGCAGGATAAACCAAACGATAAAGTACTAAGTCCTTAAATAATTCATCTTGTATTATTGAAAAACCTATTTCATCGAATATTCCCCCCAAGACTAATCTTATTCCTATCAACTTCATTGACTGGATATTATCCAATACTTCTTTAGTCTGGGTTCTGTAATCTGTAAAGTCTAATTCTTGAGAATGGGTGTGTTCTGTAATGTATTGTTTTGCCTTCATCAATAAAGCTTCTATCTCCAAAGGATTACTACTACTACCGATAGTTTTGTGTAAACTATATTTACCCGAACTTTTGTCAATTATTTGGATACTAACCTTACCGCTTGGGTTCTTCTTTTTACGTACATACATGCCCTAAATCTACAAAAAATGGCTCTGGGACACCCAAAAATATATTCAAAAACTTGCATCTATATATCAATCAAGTACTTATGATTTTTTGAAAAAAATCTTGCGGAAGTCAGGAAAAAGGTCATCTTTTCAGACGACCTTTTTATGTTTTGTCGATAAAATACTTAGTTGAGAGTTGCTTCTCCCGGTGTCCAATTACATGGAACTAATTTATCTGTTTGAAGAGCATCTAAAACTCTGATGACTTCTTGAACATTTCTACCTACACTCAAATCATTTACACTAACAAAACGGATAATGCCTTGTGGATCAATGATAAAAGTTGCTCTGTAACATACTCTTTCCTCTTTGGTCAAAATACCTAAATCAGCAGAAAGAGATTTGTTTGTGTCTGCCAGCATCGGGAATTTCAAGTCTCTCAAAGTTTTGTCATTCATTCTCCATGCAAGATGGACATATTCGGAATCGGTAGAGCCGCCCACTAATTCTGCATTTCTTTTTGCAAATTCATCATACGCATTGTTGAAAGAAACAATTTCCGTAGGACATACGAAAGTAAAGTCTTTCGGCCAAAAGAAAATCACCTGCCACTTTCCGGCATCAATATGATCCTCGTTTGTAATCGTTGCAAATTCTTTACCGTGCTCAATACTGACAACAGCCGTTTTTGAATACGTCGGAAATTGTTCTCCAATAGATAATAGACCCATCATTTTAATAGTTTATTGATTTTAATTGATTAATAAATATTTAGTTTCCTAACCATGAACTGTACATCCAAATGGTTTTCTCTTGTTGTGTAATAAAATCGGTCAGCATAGTAATAGTTCCTTCGTCTTCCAATGCTTGTGCACTTTCTAAAATTTCTCTTTCCAAGATGACCAAAGTTTTTAAACTTTCTGTAATCAGTGTGACTGCGGTTTTTGCCTCTGAAATATTTTTACCTACTTCTACATTTGCGTTTTCAATATAATCTTGAAAGGTATGTAATGGTGTGAAGCCTAAGGTTAAAACTCTTTCTGCGATGATGTCGATTTTTTCCTGTGCATCATTGTACAACTCCTCAAATTTTTCGTGTAATTCAAAAAATTGTGAGCCTTTGATATTCCAATGCAATCCTCTCAAACTTTGATAAAAGATTTCATAATTGGATAAAAGCTTGTTTAGCTCCTTGGCTAATTTTTCTGATTGGGTTTTGTCCAAACCAATTCTTGTTAGTTTACTCATGATATATTTTTATTAGTGAAATAATAATTTGTTTTATCGTTTTGTAATAATACAAAGATACTACATTTGAATGATAATTAAAATTGATTATATTTATACTCCAATAGGGATTAGCTATGATTACATTAACTCAATTGCGCTATATTATCGCAGTAGATACATATAAGCATTTTGCAAATGCCGCTGATAAATGTATGGTGACCCAGCATACACTTTCCATGCAAATTAAGAAGTTGGAAGATAATTTGGGTATTGTTATTTTTGATCGTTCCAAGCAGCCGATTATGACGACGGATATAGGTCATATCATTATTGGTCAAGCACGTGAAATCATTAAAAAAGCCGAAAAGCTTGAAAATGTGGCCGTTTCATATCACAGAGATATTTCTGGTAGCTTGAAAATAGGAGTAATGCCTACGGTAGCACCCTATTTAGTTCCACTTTTTTTGGGTAAAATGGTTCGTTCCCATCCTTCTGTCAAATTAACTATTAAAGAACTGAAAACGGATGATATCATCATGCAACTCAGAAAAGATGAAATAGATGTAGGTATTATGGCAACACCTACTCATGAAGAAGATATCACGGAAGATGCTCTTTTTTATGAAGAAATTAAAGTTTATACACAATTCGGACATCCTTTGACCAAGGATAAATCCGTCACTCTAAAAGAGATTTCCAAAAGGAAAGATGTGTGGATGTTAACAGATGGAAATTGTTTTAAAAATCAGGTGATTAACCTTTGTAAAAACCAGTTTGAAAGCCATGAAAATGAAGCGATTCAGTATGAAAGTGGCTCACTCGAGACTCTAATAAAGCTGGTAGAAGCGGAAGGTGGAATTACATTTTTACCGGAATTAGCCATGCTGGAACTTTCTATCCGACAGATGAGACAAGTGATAAGTATCAGCGATATCAGACCTTTGAGAGAAATAAGTGTTTGCTATGTAAGAGATATTGCTAAAAGAGATTTGATCAATCTATTGTCCGAGGTAATTAAAAATGTCGTTCCAGCGGAATTATTGGATAAAAGTCGTGGTAAAATAGTGGAATGGAAATAGATAATACTGACCAATCCATTCAATTGTAAGCTGGAGGCTTGTATCTCGTTATTCGTACTCCACCTGCTTTCCCTTACAACTTTGTAGGTAAGTCAACCATCACTGTTTACTATGGACATTTTAAACTACAAATTCATTATATTTGACACATGGCTGAAATAGACAAAAACTATAGCAGAAGAGATAAAATGGCTGTTTGGCATTCTCACATCCGCCAATGGGAAAAAACCACAAATCACAATATCATTCGTGGGAAAGGAGCTTGGCTATATGATGATATGGGGAATCGCTTCATAGATGCTATTTCTTCCGGTGGAGTCAATTTGCACGGTCATGCACATCCTTTGATAAATCAGAGAATCAGTGAACAACTGTCACAGTTAGAATATTCACCTTTTACGGGTTTTACACATCCCAAAGCGATAGATTTGGCGGATAAACTGTTGAGGCTTCTGCCTGACAACCAAGGTAAAATATTTTACTCAAATGATGAATCTTCAGCAGTTGAAGTAGCTATCAAAATGACTTTGCAATATTGGAAAAATAAAGCAGAAGATAGAAAAACCTTTATCGTATTAGAGCATGATTATCACGGAAGTTCTTTCGGTGCGCAGTCGGTATCTTATTCTTTCGACAAAGAAAATGCATTAAACCATCTTGATTTTCAAGTCAAATTTATTCCGATGCCGATACAAAACAATTTGGAAAGTGTTTTATTGAAAATAGATGAGATACACAAAGAATATCAAGTAGCAGGTTTTATTTTTGAGCCTTTGGTACAGTTTCATGCCGGAATGCGTATGCATAAAGCAGAATATCTTGAGCAATTGATATATCGTTGTCAAAAGTGGAATATTATCACCATTGCCAATGAAGCAATAACCGCTTTTGGGCGGACAGGAGCAATGTTTGCCTGTGAACACTTAGGTACATCCCCCGATATTTTTTGTTTGGCAAATAGTTTGACAGCGGGCTATATGACTTTGGGTGCAACTTCTTGTAGTGCAAAAGTTTTTCATGGTTTTTTAAAAAGAGAACAACCCGAAACACTTAATTATGCTCAATCTTATACAGCAAGTCCATTAGCTTGTACTGCCGCTTTAGCTTCTTTGGAAATATTTAAACAGGATGCTTACATAGAAGAAATTATCAGAATCGTCTATAAACATCAAGCCTTTGCACAGTACCTACAAACACATCCACAAGTAGAAAATGTCAGACAGATGGGGACGATATTAGCATTTGAAATAAAGATTGATAATTCAGAGGATAGCAGTCCACTTCTCAATTACAGATTTTTGGAACGTGGTGTGATAATACAGGCTATCAAAAATACAGTGTATTTTATACCACCGTATTGTACAAGTAACGAAGATTTGGATAGGATATATGCTGCAACTTTGAGTGTGTTGAAGGTGATATAATCTATTGCACAAACCTCTTCAAAGATTCATATTTTTCACTGTTTTTATTCCACCAATACTGTCCTGCAACATTTAAAGCATCATTGTCCCGCCAGCCCATACTCATGCCTTTTTCGAGATTGAGGACGGCCTTTAGAGAATCTCCGGCTTCTATGTATAAATGAAATTTGGCACGATAGGGGAAATAACTTGTCGGTTGGGCTTTTTCAATAGAATCCAAATAAGTAATAGCTTCAGGCAGTTTATTGTTTTTACGCAAGGTGGAAACATAAAAGAGCTTGATTTCATCTTCTTTGGGTGATATCTCTGTCAGCTTTTTATAACCCATTTCAACACTATCTGACATGCCTTGGCTTTCATAATATTGCGTGAGAAAACTCCAGCCTATCTCAGTGGTATCAAATTTACTGATGACTCTACGTGCAAATTTAAGCCCTTCTTCTTCTCGACCTAAACCGTAAAGACTGTATATAATTCCGTCATAAGCCTCCATATCTTTATCATACACACCGATGGCTTCCTTACAAGAATTAAATCCTTTTTGAAATAATATTCTGCTTTCATTAGGATCTTGGGTGTTCATGGCAGTTTCTACATAATTTTTGAAAGCAATTCTATTGGCTTCATAAGACCGTGTGCCGATGTGCGGTAAATCGGCATCAAAAATACTGAAATAATTATCCCATTCATGTGCTCTCACACGATTAAAAGGTACATAAATACTTGTCAAAATAATGATAAATATTAATACGTGAAGGGACTTTTTATCCCCAATCACTGACTGAATGTTTTTCTTATTTACATACCATTTTGAGAGGTATTTTTCACTGACTATCTCCCATAGATAACTAAGTATTGAAGCTATTGCGATACAGGCTCCGGCAGAAGCGATATATCCGTATCTGTCCGCAATAATTCCCGAAACCGGCGTGATCAAATTAGAACAATAAATCAGACCAATAAAAAAGAGTGATACTCCAAATCCATATAATTTATTCTTATTGAAAAAAACGAGGACGGTGCTTGCCATTAACAGCATGATAAGTAGTTTCAGCCAAACTGTCGAGTCAGTAATCGGAAGTACCGGTAACATATCATATCCAAAATAAAAATAGTGTCCCGTCGGCTCAAAAGTGAGTTTTACATATTCAAAAACTGTTTGTACTGCAAAACCTAATTTATGAGATAAATCGTCATAATGAGCGATTGGATTTTCGGTAAATAAGACAGGATCGTTATATATTTCGCCCTCAGTATAGTTGATAGCTTGTTTCTTGCTTTGTGACCACCAATCAAATAATGCAAAGAAAAGCCGGTAAGAAACCAATAGGACGATAATCGTTCTTAGTATCAGTTTGAAATTAAATTTTTTATAGAAAAGTACAAAAATGACGGGAGTCATCATCAAAAAAGTAAAACTGTCCAATTTGGAATAGATTGCCAATATCAGTGCAAGAACTGCCACTAAAAATACAAGTGCCTTTTTCCAAATCTGCTCATTTTGTGTAATAATTCTCAACAATAAAATCAGATATATCATTCCAAACATAAAACTGAGCAGTCCATCCCTTGATTTAACATTGGAAATCATAGAGTTGTGTAATGGAAGTGAAAGGAATAAAACCGTTGCTATGATGGGTACGTATTTCCCCCGAAAAGCCAAAGGTATTTTGAGTATAAATAAGTAAAGCAACCAACAGTTGATAATATATAAAATCAGATTGACAGCGTGTGATGTATGGGGATTAATCATATCGCCGGATAATACTTTTTGCAAGGCAAAAGTAAAAGTGGATACAGGGCGATAATCGACATAACTAAAATTTTTCCTCACTGCATGAGGAATATCTATGAGTTGGTGTACGTCTTCAATCTGATCATAATAATAGGTGTCATCTAAAGAAATACCGTTACTCAAAGCAGGAGAGAAGTGCAAAAGCACTAAAATAGTAATGATTACTAAGGGTAAAAAATACAAGACTAACTTATTCTTCTTCTGCATATATATTGCTAAACTATAAAAGTATAATTATTTGAGAAGTTTCAAGAAAAAAGTATTGTAAATAGTGCCAAACAAAAACTTTTACACTTTAATACAATGAAATTTCACGGATTTTGACATAGCTTTGTACCATCTTTCATATTAAAAAAATCATAGCATGCAACTGTGGAACAAATTTAGTAAGGAGGAGTTAAGGGAGAAATTGCGTGAAAGAGGTGAAAAATTTATTACCATCTCTTTTTATCAATATGCTCACATCAAAAACACTTCTCTATTCAGAGACCAGCTTTATATTATGTGGTCTAATCTTGGAATCGTGGGCAGAACATACATTGCTCACGAAGGTATCAACGCACAAATCGGAGTGCCTGCTCACAAATTTGAGCAATTCAGAAATGAATTGTACGAAATCTCATTTCTCAACAATATCCGTCTCAATATTGCTGTTGATGAGTCCGAAGCGGAATTTCCTTTTCTGAAGCTTAAAATCAAAGTCAGAGATAAAATTTTGGCGGATGGTCTTCAAGATGAAACCTTCGATGTTATGGACAAAGGAAAGCACCTCAGAGCTGATGAGTTTAACGCTTTGACGAATGATCCCGAAACAATTTTGATAGACATGAGAAATCATTATGAGACAGAAGTCGGTCATTTTAAAGGTGCGATTACACCTGATGTGGATACTTTTAGAGATTCGCTTTCTATTATTGAAGATACGATACTAAAAGGCAATGAAGATAAAAATATTGTGATGTATTGCACAGGTGGTATTCGGTGTGAAAAAGCTTCTGCATGGTTCAAGCATAGAGGTTTTAAACACGTACATCAACTTGAAGGCGGCATTATTAAATATGCCAATGATTGTAACGAAAAAGGTATAGAAAATAAGTTTATCGGCAAAAACTTTGTGTTTGATAAACGATTAGGTGAACGTATTTCTGATGATATCATTTCTTGCTGCCATCAATGTGGCAAACCTTGCGACACACATACGAATTGTGCAAATGAAGCTTGTCATTTACTCTTTATCCAATGTGATGAATGTCGTGCAAAAATGGATGGTTGTTGTTCCGAAGAATGCCAGCATGTCCATCAATTACCCGAAGAAGAGCAAATCGCTTTGCGCAAAGGTACAATTCAAAGAGACCGGTATTTTAGAAAAGGGCGTTCTCCAAAACTAAAGTACAAGGATATAAAATCCTCAATATTCACTACTAATTGTCTCAACACCATTAAAGATATTTCATCTACCTGAACTCTACAATAGTAACACCGTCACCACCAAATTCTAATGCTTCGTAATAATAATCTTTGACGGCAGGATGCTTTTTGAGATGAAGCTGTACCATCTCTCTGACCGCACCCGTTCCTCTACCATGAATAATTCGGACACGTGGTCGGCCAAACATAATCGCTTGATCTAAATAACTATCTAACATTTTCATGGACTCAATCTTGGTCAGCCCTCGAATGTCCAAGTCACTCTCAAAAGCGGCTCTTTGTGCCAATCTTTCGGAAGTATCTATCCTGATAACTGCTTTGTGTTTTGCTTTTTCACTGACAGCGGTCAGTCGATCTAATTTGACCAATGAACTGATACTGCCGAAAGCGACCAAAGCTTTGTTTTTTCTGATTTCTAAGATTTCACCTATTGCGGTATTGTCGTCTAGTTTGACTTGTGTGCCGACTTGCAATTCAATTTTTGCTAGTGTGGAAGATGTCTGTGTGGGAGTGGGTGTATCCACTTTTTCTTCTTTTTCAAACTCTAATCTTTTCTCATCGATAAACTGTCGCGTTTCTTTAAATTTCTGCTTATCGTTTTTGCTTTCTTTCCACTCACGCATCAATCTTTCTAACTCTCTATTTTGGGCATTAAACTCTTCGAGATATTGCAATTTTAGATTTTTGAGTAGCGACTTCTTTTCTTTTTCAAACTGCTTTTTGAGTTGCTCGTAGGTGTCTTGAAGCATTTTTATTTGCTTTTCTCTCAACTGCAAGGACTTTTTCAAATCTTTGAGATACTGTCTTTCGTGCTGGATTTCTGTCAGGGAAATTTCCATCGAATTTCCTTGTTCGCCGATTTTGTTTTTGGCTACTTCAATGATTTTAGGGTTGATTCCACTTTTTGAGGCGATTTCAAAAGTAAATGAACTGCCGGGACTTCCAGTATGAAGTTGATATAATGGATGAAGGTGTTTTTTGTCAAAACTCATTGCCCCATTGATAACGCCGGAAGTTTCCATTCCCCAAGTTTTGAGATTGGCATGGTGTGTGGTCACAATGGCGTAAGCTTTTTTGTCCAACAAGTTTTCTAAAACGGCTTCTGCCATCGCACCGCCCAAAGTAGGATCGGTACCGTGCCCCAACTCATCTAAAAGTACCAAAGTTTTGTAATTGGAAAACTGGGTGAAATGTTTCATGTTTTTAAGATGAGAACTGTAAGTACTCAAGTCATTGTCAACGGATTGTGCATCGCCAATATCTACAAAAAGTTGTTGCATGACAGGTAATTGGCTACCTTCGTCTGCCGGTATTAACATGCCGAATTGAAACATTGCCTGTAGCAATCCCACAGATTTTAGAATAATGGATTTACCTCCGGCATTCGGTCCGGAAATCAGCAAAAACTTCTCTTTAGGGTGAAGCCGGATAGTGTTTTCTACTACTTCTTTACCTGTTTTTTTATAATTGAGATAAAGTAAAGGATGTCTGAAATTTTTTAGCAAAAATTCTCCTTTAGAGCTGATTTCCGGTCTGTTTGCTCCTAATTGAATCGCTAAATATGCTTTTGCCTTGATGGCATCAAACAGACCTAAAATATCCTGATACAGATAAAAATCTTCCAACATCGGCCTGAGGAAATCTGTCAGTATTTTTAATATTTTCTCAATTTCACGCCGTTCGGCTCTTTTTTGACTACTCAGTTCATTGTTGAGTGTAACAGTTTCTTGTGGCTCTATAAAAGCGATGGTTCCATTGGCAGAATCGTCATGGTAAATACCCGGTACACTTCTTTTGTATTCCGCTTTGACCGCCAAAACTTTTCGTTCATCTCTGATACTTTCATCCTGATCAGCTAAAAAATCTTTTGCTCTGTATTTTCTGACAGTAGCGATAAAAACAGAACACTCTTGTTTTTCTATCTTTTGAATGCTGTTTCTAATCGTCCTCAATTGTTCGGAAGCAGCTTCTTTGACTATCTCTTTTTTAACATCAATTATTTTTACGATTTCATCTAAAGCCACATGTTGAAATTTGATATTATGAATAATCTCTTCCAATTTTGGATAGACTTCTTTTCTCTCCTTATTGGAAAAATATTTGATGATACTTTTTACAGAGTCTAAAATGTTGAAAAGTTCTATCAGTTCTGTTTCATTCAGGCTGCTACCTTCTATGGCTAATCTTTTTAAAAACTTTAGATGATTCCATGTTTTAGTGGGAAACTGCGGCTCATTTTCAATCAGTTGTTTGAATTGTTCGACTTGTGAAAGCTGATTTTCCAATTCATCCAAATCCGTAATAAATTGTTGGTTTTCGATTATTTCTTGCCCAAGACTACCATCACATAAATCTTTCAACTTTTCAATATTAACCCGACATATATTGACCGATATTTTCCTATGCTGCATACTGAATATCTCTGTGTTTAAAATATTTCATTACTTCTTTGCGAAGCTGACTGATAGCATTTCCATATGGTTTAGTACATTATTTTGTAGCGTTTCCTTGTTCTTTGGTGACTTTTTTGCTGACATTCCCTGTTTCAGATCACAGTTCAGATATTCGTCAGGATTCCGTTCAGGAGAATAAGAAGGCAGATAGTATAAATGCAATCTTTTTCTTTGTTTCTCTCCAACCCATTCCTTGACGTTGCTGTGATGAACCCGAAAGGTTGAAATTAAATATCAAAATAAACCTTTCTTCAGTTGCCTTAATGAAGGTTGTGTCATAAATTCAATCAATCTATCGGTATTCGCCAGGGGTCGGAGTATATCATAAATGGACTTTGCCTGATTTGTTGACTGCCGACGCCATATTTACCGAAAAACGTTTGGACATACTCTTTTTTACAGGTGTTTCCCCCACTTAGGTGCATAACTACTGCATTGATTACACTGGTTTTTGATTCGGTCTCATCGCCCCAGAAAATTTCAGCATCTTCTTCTTTATTGTTTTTTGTAATGGATATTGCTCATCCAGCCATTTTTGGACTTTCTTGGGCATTGTTCGTAAGCTTGCTTCTTTGGCTTTTGAGGTAAAACCTTCCTCAAGTAAACGCCCATGGCACTGATAGAAATAACTATCCCAAATTCTTTCAACCAATTCACTGACTGCTTTTCTTGTCCATAAAGCATAATCAAGTTTTTAACTGATCAGGCATTTTATCAATAATCATCTTCTGTATTTGCCGTTCTACAGGATGGTAATGATTTTCTGTCCTCAGTACTCGCTCCACGCTTTCGGAATGAAGACCCTTTACTCCTTTGCTCTTATATTTCTTGTTCCAATCGTTTAGAGTATTAGGACGCAATTTTCTTTTTGCAGACAGCCTTCTGCGACATCCCTGATTCAATAAGGCGTATAGCAGATTTTCGTATGCCAAGTATTTCTTGTTCGTCGAGTTTTCGTAAATCAAGTTTTTCCATACACAAATATACAAAATGTATCGGTATTATGCAATCATGTTAATAATAGGATAAAAATCCAATCTGCTGAGTGTATCTTTTGGATAGAAATGAAATTTGCTCATGGCACTTGCAAATATCTGAAACTTTTGATTGCGAATGTGTAATGATGTCATATTTATGACACTTTATTGTATTTAATGAAGTAGATAAAAACGATACAAGCCACCTCACATAATAGAAAATATAGAATAACTAAACTATTTTTTAAAATGAATCAGACGAGAATGTGAGCAATGTCACAACTTAATTTCCCTAAGTTTTCTCGGCCTCCTTAGAACGATTCTAATTAAGCCCGTAGGTGTTTTAGTGTTGAAAAATACTTGCAAATACAAATTTTATTAGCTCTGAAAAATGTACATTTGTAGAGTTAAGTATTTGTTATGAACGATACCATTAGTTATTTACCTATTGCCATCCAATTTGTTATTGCTTTTGGATTTGTGGCGACTACTTTAATTTTGGCCGGTATCATCGGTCCGAAATCAAAAGGTAAAGTAAAAGATTTGAGTTTTGAGTGCGGAGTGGAATCCGTGGGTGATGCCCGACTTCCTTTTTCGGTAAAATTTTTCTTGGCGGCGATATTATTTGTACTTTTTGATGTGGAAGTTATTTTTATGTACCCTTGGGCGGTAAATTTTGAAACTTTAGGTTGGACGGCACTTATCAAGATGTTTTTCTTCTTGGGATCTTTGTTGTTGGGTTTCGTTTATGTGATAAAGAAAGGTGCGATAGACTGGAATAAATAGACAAGTTGTTTGATTCATTGAAAAAATAAAAGATTATGGCAAGAACTGGTTCAACAATTACGGCAGATTCATCAGTACAAGAGCTGGCGGATCACGGATTTGTTCTGACTAAGTTTGATCAGATAGTGGGAATGGCGAGAAAAAACTCTTTGTGGCCATTGCCTTTTGCGACTTCATGTTGTGGAATTGAATTTATGTCCACCATGTCGGCACATTACGATTTGGCGCAATTTGGCTCTGAAAGAAATAGTTTCTCTCCAAGACAAGCTGATATGCTTTTGGTGATGGGGACTATTGCAAAGAAAATGGGGCCAATTTTGAGACAAGTTTATACACAGATGGCAGAGCCAAGATGGGTGATCTCCGTGGGGGCGTGTGCTTGTAGTGGTGGAATCTTTGATACATACAGTGTTTTGCAAGGGATAGATAAAATTATCCCCGTAGATGTATATGTGCCGGGATGTCCGCCGAGACCTGAACAAATATTGGCAGGTGTCGCAAAATTAAAAGAGATAGTTCAGAATGAGTCTGTCAGAAGGAGAGATTCTCCGGAATACAAGACATTGTTAAGATCATACGGTATAGATATTGTATAATGGCATTGAATATTCAACAAGTTATAGATCAGTTAGACAGTCGTTTTGCAGGGCAATTCGGCAATGTGGAGAGTAGTTATGGAATGACTACAATTCAGGTCAGAAAGTCTGCAATCTTCGATATTGTAAAATTTTTGAAAGAGGAACTTTCATTTATTTTGCTGACAGATGTATGTGGCGCACATTTTCCTGACAACGATTTAGATATGAGATTTGCCGCAATTTACCATTTACACAATTTGGTGGAAAATGTCAGGATAAGAATGAGAGTGTTTTTGCCCGAAGAAAATCCGGAGGTGGACAGTATGACCCCTTTGTTTGAAAGTGCCAATTGGCAGGAGCGTGAAACTTACGATTTTTTCGGCATTCGTTTTATCAACCATCCGAATATGACACGTATTTTGAATATGGATGAAATGGAAGTCTTTCCTTTGAGAAAAGAATATCCTTTGGAAGATGCAGGACGAGCGGATAAAGATGATAGATTCTTTGGTAGAACCATACACAATGAATAATTATGTCTGTAAAAAGATTTGACGAATATATAGCTAAACATAGCAAAGACCCTGATAGAGAATTGCAAGTTCTCAACTTGGGACCGACTCACCCTTCGACTCACGGTATTTTTCAAAATATCTTGTTGATGGATGGTGAAACAATATTGGATTCAGAACCTACTGTGGGCTATATACACAGGGCTTTTGAAAAATTGGTCGAACATAGACCTTATTACCAAATCACACCGATTACAGACCGCCTTAACTACTGTTCTGCACCTATCAATAATATTGGATGGGAAATGACGGTAGAAAAATTGGCTGGAATAGAAATTCCGAAACGTGCGCAGTACATCCGTGTGATTATCATGGAACTTGCCCGTATCACGGATCATTTGATTTGTAATTCTATTTTGGGTGTGGATACCGGAGCATTTACAGGTTTTCTTTATGTCTATCAGATTAGAGAAAAAGTGTATGATGTATATGAAACAATTTGTGGTGGTCGTCTGACTTCCAATATCGGTAGGATAGGAGGCTTAGAAAGAGATTTGATACCTGAAGCCATTCAAAAAATAAAAGATTTATTAGAGCAGTCCAAAAAAACTTTTGGTGAGTTTGAAAAACTGATGAACCGTAACCGTATTTTTATGGACAGGACTATTGGTGTAGGAGCTATCAGTGCAGAAAGAGCTTTAAACTATGGATTTACAGGGCCTAATTTGAGAGCGACGGGTGTTGATTACGATGTGAGAATTAATGAACCGTATTCTTCTTATGAGGATTTTAAATTTAATATTCCAGTGGGAAGTGCAGGCGATACTTATGACAGATATTGTGTAAGACAAGCCGAAATTTGGGAAAGCATTTCCATCATTGAGCAGGCTTTGAAAAATCTACCTGACGGAGATTATGCAACGAGTGACTCTAATTTTTACCTGCCTAAAAAACAAGATGTCTATACCAAAATGGAAGCACTTATCTATCACTTCAAAGTGGTGATGGGTGAAAGTGATGTGCCTGTGGGTGAAGTCTATAATTGTGTGGAAGGTGGAAATGGCGAATTGGGTTTTTATCTCATCAGTGATGGTAGTAGAACACCTTTTAGACTGCACTTTAGAAGACCCTGTTTTATTTATTATC
The DNA here is from genome assembly GCA_023957215.1 of Chitinophagales bacterium. Classification (GTDB taxonomy): domain Bacteria; phylum Bacteroidota; class Bacteroidia; order Chitinophagales; family JADIYW01; genus JAMLHH01. The sequence continues at coordinate 33,614 of JAMLHH010000020.1, read as the reverse complement.
AAGCTTATGCTGAAATGATCAAAGGTCAGATGCTGTCTGACGCTGTTGCTACTTTGAGTAGCTTAAATGTTATTGCTGGAGAATTGGATGCTTAAAATGGAAACAAAACAAGAATATCAGATAACAGATAAGATGATGGAGCAAATCAATACCTACATCGCTAAATATCCGGACGGGAGAAAAAGATCTGCTATCTTATCTATATTACATTTGGTACAAGATACCTTTGGCTGGTTGAGTGTCGAGGCGATGGATCAAGTCGCAGCGATTTTGGATATAGAACCTATCAAAGTATATGAAGTGGCTACTTTTTATACGATGTTTAATCTGAAACCTGTCGGTAAATACAAATTAGAATTTTGTCTGACTTCCTGTTGTGGACTGAGAGGCGCTGATGATATGTATGAATACACTTTGAAAAAGTTGGGGATACAAACGGGAGAAACAACCTCTGACGGCTTGTTTACGGTAGCAGCTACCGAATGTCTTGGAGCATGCGGATATGCACCTATGTTGAGATTGGATGATAAGTACATAGAACATTTGACACCTGAAAGTATAGACGAACTGATTGATTCACTTAGAAAAGCATCTGAATAGTATGGGAAGAAAGATTATCTTAAAACATGATGGAACTCCTAACTTAAAAGATTATGAAGTATATCGCAAGTTAGGGGGTTATAGAGCTGTAGAAAAAGCATTAAAGATCATGAGTCCTGCCGATGTGATGGAACAGGTGAAAATATCAGGTCTGAGAGGTAGGGGGGGGGCCGGATTCCCTACTGCTTTGAAGTGGAGTTTTCTTGCTCATCCTGAAGGCAAACCTATTTATCTTTTGTGTAATGCGGATGAAAGTGAACCGGGGACATTTAAAGACAGATATCTGATGCAGTACAATCCTCATTTTCTCATAGACGGGATGATATGTAGTGCTTATGCCATAGGTGCGCATACTTCTTATATTTATGTCAGAGGTGAGTATAAGTTTATTATCAGAATTTTAGAAAAAGCTATCCAAGAAGCTTATGCAAATGGATGGTTAGGAAAAAATATTTTGGGCTCCGGTTATGATTTGGATATTTATGTCCACTCAGGTGCCGGTGCATATATTTGTGGTGAAGAAACCGCATTGATAGAATCCCTCGAAGGGAAAAAAGGCCATCCAAGAATGAAACCGCCTTTCCCAGCCATAGCCGGACTTTACGGCTGCCCAACGGTGGTTAATAATGTAGAATCTTTGGCAGTAGTATCATGGATTATTCAAAATGGAGGTGAAGAGTATGCGAAAATCGGTGTCGGTAGAAGTACAGGTACAAAATTAATTTCTGCAAGCGGTAATATTAAAAACCCGGGTGTTTACGAGATAGAATTAGGACTCTCTGTCAATGAATTTTTGTATTCAGATGAATATTGTGGAGGAATGCAGTTTCAAGGACGAGATTTAAAAGCCGTAGTTGCCGGAGGGTCTTCAGTTCCAGTATTGCCTAAAAATTTAATATTGAAAACGGTTGCCGGTGAAGATAGATTGATGACGTATGAGTCTTTGTCAGAAGGTGGTTTTGAAACCGGCACTATGTTGGGATCCGGTGGATTTATCGTATATGATGAAGCACAATGTATGGTCAGAAATACTTGGAACTTCTCCCGTTTTTACCATGATGAATCTTGCGGACAGTGTAGTCCGTGTAGAGAAGGTACGGGTTGGTTAGAAAAAGTATTATATCGTTTGGAACACGGCGAAGGAAATGAAAGAGATATAGACCAATTAGTGGCAATCACAAAAAAGATAGAGGGAAATACGATTTGCCCGTTTGGTGATGCTGCTTCTTGGCCGGTTGCAAGTGCTGTACGTCACTTTAGACACGAGTTTGAATATCATGTGAAATACCGGGAAAAAGTGAAGAATCGCAAGCATTTTGAGACGGAACCTATGAGATTGTTTATGAGCGAGTTTTTAAAAGTTGAAGCATGAAAGTAACGATAGACGGACATACTATTGATGTAGAACCTGGAACGACCATCTTACAAGCCGCCCGTAAAATTGGCGGTGATATTGTTCCGCCTGCTATGTGTTATCATTCATTGATAGAAAATACCGGTGGTAACTGTAGAGTGTGTATGGTAAAAGTGGCACAAGGGTCTGAAAGAGATCCAAGACCAATGCCTAAACTTGTACCATCGTGCAAAACGGAAGTACAGGACGGTATGGTAGTAGAAAATATCTCCAATCCCAATGTATTGGAAGCACGAAAGAATGTAGTGGAATTATTGTTAATCAACCACCCTTTAGACTGCCCCGTTTGTGATCAGGCAGGTGAGTGTGAGTTGCAGAACCTCAGCTTTAAACATGGTGTAGAAATGACTTTCTTTGAAGAAGATAAGAGAGTTTTTGAAATGACAAGCTTAGGTGATAAAATCAAATTACACATGAACAGATGTATAGTCTGTTTCCGTTGTGTGAAATTAGTTGACCAAATATCACCTGAACGCCAACATGGTTTATTGTATAGAGGTGATAGAGCTGAAATTAGCTCTTATATCCAAAAAGCAGTCGATAGCGAGTGGTCCGGTAACATCATTGATGTATGTCCGGTAGGAGCTTTGACAGATAAAACATTCAGATTCAAAAGCCGCGTTTGGTTTTTAAAACCGATGGAAGCGCACAGAGATTGCGATACATGTAGTGGTAATGCTTTGGTGTGGATGTTTGGCAATGAAATTTACAGAGTGACAATGAGAAATGCACCTTATGGTGAACATGAAGAACTTATTTGTAATACTTGTAGATTTGAAAAGAAAAATGTGAGTGACTGGGAAATCATCGGTCCAAGAGAATACCCGAAATTTTCAGTAATCAATCAAAACAATTATGTCACTCCACCTAAGAAAGTAGTTATTAATGCAGATAAAAGACTTTTATAATGGTATTTGAAGCTTTTTTATTAGAAAAAACAATTATTGTATTGGTAGTGTTTGTAGTGACACTCAGTATCGCTGCATATAGCACTTATGGCGAAAGAAAGGTTGCTGCATTCTTACAGGACAGAATCGGTCCCAATATGGCAGGACCTTATGGTATTTGGCAACCTTTGGCAGACGGTTTAAAGATGTTTATGAAAGAAGACTTCGTCCCGGCGGCTGCAAATAAATTTTTATATCATATCGGTCCCGGATTATCCATGCTAACGGCGTTGATGGTGAGTGCTGTCATACCTTGGGGGAAATCACTGATAATCGGTGATGGAGAAGCAAGTGTGCAAGTGACAGATATCAATGTAGGGATACTTTATGTCTTAGGAGTGGTCTCTTTGGGAGTATATGGGGTGATGATAGGAGGTTGGGCCTCTAATAACAAATACTCTTTAATGGGAGCTTTAAGAGCTTCATCACAAATGATTAGTTATGAACTTCCTATGGGATTGTCTCTTATTGCTTTAGTGATGACGACAGGTACTTTGAGCTTTAATGAAATTGCTGCCCAACAAAGTGGTTGGAATGGGATGGAATGGAATATCTTTTATCAACCGTTGGGTTTTATTATATTTATAGTCTGTGCTTTTGCAGAAGCTAATAGAACGCCTTTTGACTTACCTGAGTGTGAGGCCGAACTTGTAGGTGGATATCATACAGAATATAGTTCCATGAAATTAGGTTTTTATCTATTTTCAGAATATGCCCACATGTTTGTTTCATCTGCCATTATTGCCACATTGTATTTTGGTGGATATAATTTCCCGGGTATCAACACTTTATATGAAATCATGCCACATAATGTGGTCACTGCGATAAGCATTGGCGTACTGATGATAAAAACCTTATTTTTCATCTTCTTATTTATGTGGGTGAGATGGACGATACCGAGATTTAGATATGATCAGCTGATGGATTTGGGATGGAAAAAATTGGTTCCTTTGGCGATAGCAAATATTGTTTTAACGGCAGGAATTGTATTATTATTCAAATAAATAAAAACGTTAGATATGGCCGAATATAATTTATCAAACAGAAAAGTGATGGTCTCTAATAAAAAGATGACCTTTTCTGAGAGATTATATCTTCCTGAAATTTTGAGGGGAATGGGAGTGACTATTAATCACTTATTTAAACCGAAAGTTACTTATGTTTACGGCAAAGATATACGACCTTTTGCAACCACTTACAGAGGTCAACATGTACTAAAGCGGGATGATGAAGGACGAGAGAGGTGTGTGGCTTGTGGTATGTGTGCAGTTGCTTGCCCGGCGGAAGCAATTACAATAGTTGCTGCCGAAAGACAACCGGGAGAAGAACATTTATACCGTGAAGAAAAATATGCCTCCACTTATGAAATCAATATGTTGAGATGTATATTTTGTGGTCTTTGTGAATATGCTTGCCCTAAGGAAGCCATCTATTTGACTCAAAGACTTGTAGAAGTAGAAACCAATAGAAGGGACTTCATTTACACAAAAGATGATTTATTGGAATCTATGGACAATAGAATTGATATTTCACAACGTAGATTACGTTAATATATGGGAATAACAGAAATTGCTTTTTATATTTTAGCCGCCATAGGTGTAATATCTGCTTTGGTGACAGTGACAGCCCGTCATCCGATTTATAGTATATTGGGTTTGGTTACTTGCTTCTTCTCTATTTCAGGACACTATATTTTAATGAACGCCCAATTTTTAGGTTTGGTCAATATCATCGTATATGCAGGAGCTATTATTGTGCTTTTCCTTTTTGTGGTGATGATGATGAATTTGGGAGAAATACAGGAAACCTCCAAAAATTTGATTTGGAAAATTATGGCTGCTTTGGCTGCAGGGTGTTTGATGTTGGTTTTGGTTGCAGCATTAAAAGTTTCCGATAATTTGGTGTCTGCACAACCTGATAATAATATTGGTTTAGTAGAGACATTGGGGAATGTATTATTGCATGAATACTTGGTGCCGTTTATTATGACTTCCATTTTATTAAACGCTGCAATGATAGGAGCGGTATTGCTTTCAAATAAAGAAAATAAACTTCAGAATATATAAAATATGAATATAGAAATCATAAGTGGAGTTTCAGTTCAAGCCTATATTTGGCTCAGTCTTATACTTTTTGCAATAGGTGTATTCGGCGTGCTTTCCCGAAAAAATGCCATCGTTATTTTTATGTCGGTAGAATTGATGCTCAATGCGGCAAATTTGCTGTTGGTAGCCTTTTCAAAAATGTATGCTGATACTTCTGCACAAGTGTTTGTCATGTTTACAATGGCTGTTGCGGCAGCAGAAGTAGCGGTGGGATTGGCTATTTTGGTATTGATGTATAGAAATACTAAGACAGTGAATATTGATGTTTTATCAAAAATTAAAGGATAGTAAATAATAGTTGAATTTATGGCAGCAGAAAGTTTATATACAGCTATTATAGGATTACCACTCTTAGGTTTTTTGATAATAGGCTTTTTAAAGAATAAAATCTCTGATAATATAGCAGGTATTTTGGCTTCGACGATGGTCTTGATACCTTTCTTGATTGTGAGTAGTGTGTTTTTTAGTTTGGTGAATGGAGGAAGTGCTATTCATTATTACCTATTAAACTGGTTCACAGTCGGACATTATTCAGTGGATTACGGGATACAATTAGACAGACTTTCCGTAGTGATGTCCCTATTTATTACGGGAGTAGGTTTTTTAATTCACTTGTATTCGGTTTCATATATGAAAGGAGACAAGAATTTTTCTACCTATTTCTCTTATCTCAATCTCTTTATCTTTTTCATGTTGGTGCTGGTTTTATCAGACAATTACTTGGGAATGTATATCGGCTGGGAAGGTGTAGGATTGTGTTCTTATTTTCTAATTGGATTCTGGTATAAAAACAATGAATACAGCAATGCGGGAAAGAAGGCATTTGTGATGAATAGAGTGGGAGATTTGGGCTTTATGGTCGGAATGTTCTATGTATTTTATTATACCGGTTCATTAGAATTTGTAAAAGTAGAACAAGCAATCGGAATGGGGGCAATGACTCCGATAGTTTTGATGATAGCAGCTTCTATGCTTTTTGTAGGAGCAACAGGTAAAAGTGCCCAAATCCCATTGTTCACGTGGTTGCCGGATGCAATGGCAGGTCCGACACCCGTATCTGCATTGATACACGCTGCAACGATGGTGACTGCCGGTATCTATATGGTCATCCGTTCTAATTTTTTATATTCATTGGCTCCCGAAGTATTAAATGTAGTAGGTATTATCGGTGTGGCAAGTGCGCTTTATGCAGCGATAGTCGGCATGACTCAAAACGATATCAAAAAAGTTTTGGCATATTCTACTGTCAGTCAATTGGGATTGATGTTTTTGGCGTTGGGCGTAGGTGCTTACGTGACTGCATTATTTCATGTATTGACACACGCCTTTTTCAAAGCACTTTTGTTCTTAGGCGCAGGTAGTGTCATGCACGCAGTAGGTGGTGAGCAAGATATTAGAAAGATGGGTGGTTTGAGAAAATATATGCCTATTACCTTTGCTACTTTCTTGATAGCTTCTTTGGCAATTTCAGGTATTCCACCTTTTTCGGGTTTCTTTTCAAAGGATGAAATTTTAGCCCAAGCTTTCCAACAAAACACTTTGTTATGGGTATTGGGGCTTGTCGCCTCTATGATGACTGCTTTCTATATGTTTAGATTGGTATTTCTTACCTTTTACGGTGATTATAGAGGAAATGATGACAGTAAACAAAAGATACACGAATCTCCCAAATTGATGACGATACCTTTGGTTGTTTTGGCAATTTTGGCGACAGTGGCAGGCACTTTGGGTTTGCCTCATGTATTGAATATGCCACACTTGCTCAATGATTTCTTGTCACCTATTTTGGCAAGTTCAGCCCGACCGCAAGGACATTTAGAAGCTTCTACCGAATTTATGTTGATGGGTATTGCGACGGGTGGTGCTTTGGTGAGTATTGCCATCGCATACATGATGTATATCAGTAAGAAAAGAGTGCCGGATGAAGATGCAAACTATTCCGGTTTGACAAAAGTGGCATACCATAAATTCTATATTGACGAATTATACAATGCCGTGATAGTACGACCAATGCAATGGTGTTCGGAATTTTTTCATAAAGTAATAGATAAAGTGGTGGTAGATGGAATAGTCAATATGACAGGAAAAGCTTCACTATTAGCGAGTGATATTGTTCGGACTTCACAGACAGGATATACCGCTTTTTACATCCTTGCGATGGTTTTAAGTGCATGTTTTATTTTAGGATATTTTTTTATAGGTAGTTAGATGACAGCGATTATATTACTCATATTACCCTTTTTAGGTGCGTTGTTGACACTTTTGTTGTCAAATAAGATTACTAAACAAATTGCACTTGGTGCTTCCATATTGACATTTTTATATAGTATTTATACTTATTTTCATTTCGTTCAAGGAAGTGCAGCAGGTTTGATATTTAGTACACCGTGGTTAGAAGTACCCAATATATCTTTTAGTTTAGAGATTGACGGCCTTTCACTTCTGATGTTATTATTGACGAATATTTTGACTCCTATCATCATTTTATCCGGCGCAGGAAGCACACAAAAAAATATCAAAGCCCTTTATACACTGATTTTGGTGATGCAAGGTGCATTGAATGGTGTATTTATGGCGGCAGATGCCCTGATATTCTATATTTTCTGGGAAATGGTATTGATACCTATTTACTTCATTGCTGCACTTTGGGGAACTGATTATAGCAGGGAAATTACTTTCAAGTTTTTTGTATATGCTTTAGTGGGTAGCTTATTCATGTTGATATCCGTCATCGTTTTGACTTTGGTGGCAGGTAGTTCAAGTGTACATGATATTCATTCACTGAGTCTGACAAATTGGAGTCAAACACTTATTTTCTTTGGTTTCTTTTTGGCCTTCGCTATTAAAATACCTATTGTTCCTTTACACACATGGCAGGCTGATACTTATACGGCAGCACCGACTCAAGGTACGATGCTCTTATCCAGTCTGATGTTAAAGATGGGTTTGTATGGATTTATCAGATGGCTTTTACCGGTAGTTCCTTTTGCGATTGCTCAATATACACCTATCATTATCACACTTGGTGTGATAGGTGTGGTATATGGTGCATGGATAGCTATTCAACAAAATAACTTTAAACGACTTTTGGCTTATTCATCACTTGGACACGTAGGTTTAATAGTTGCCGGTATCTTTACGATTACGAGTATGGGATTGATAGGTGCATCAGTACAAATGATAGCACACGGTGTCAACGTAGTAGGTTTGTTTTTTGCTGCCGAAATCGTTTTGAGGAGAACGGGTACAATAGACATCAGTGCTTTGGGTGGTATTAGAGAAAAAGCACCTTGGTTCTCTACCTATCTTTTTATCTTGGTATTGGCCGGGTTGAGTTTGCCTTTGACCAATGCTTTTGTGGGTGAATTTATGTTGCTGTTTTCAGTTTGGCAATACAACGCTGCTTTAGCGGTTCTTGCAGGAACAACAGTAATTTTGGCAGCCGTCTATTTATTGAGAATGTTTCAACGTACCCTGTTGGGCAATAGCAATACGGTCACGCAGGAATTTCATGATTTGACTTTGTCAGAACATTTGACTTTTATACCTATTATATTTATGGTTCTTTTCTTTGGTGTCTATCCGATGCCGATTATTAGATTAGTAGAACCTGTTATTAATCAGATTATCCAATTAGCATCAATATAAAAAATATCTCGTGGGAACAATTATAATTACTACTGCTCTCGGTCTTTTAGCCATGATTTTGGATATGCTCAATCTGCGTAAGATTGTTGCTAAATTTTCTACTTTAGTTCTTCTATGCTTGGCAGTTTACAATATTGCTACATACTGGAATGTAGATCAAGGTTTTTACAACGATATGATTTATATCAATAGAGTTTCTGTTGCATTTTCTTCTTTGTTATTAGTAGTGACGGGTCTTTTGGCGTTTTTGGCTGATAACTTTTTTGAATCTGAAAGTCATAAGATTACAGATTATGTCTCGCTAATTATATTCACGTTGTCAGGTGCTTTACTGATGTTATCTTATGGTAATTTGGTTACTCTATTTATTGGTCTTGAAATTTTATCTGTATCCTTATATGTTTTGGCGGCAAGCAATAGAAACAATGTTGCATCCACTGAGGCCGGACTGAAATACTTCTTGATGGGAGCTTTTATGAGTGGATTTATGCTACTTGGCATTACGCTGATTTACGGATTGACCGGTTCTTTTGATATCAATAAGATTCAAGAACTCATACAAGGAAAACAGGCAGATATTTTTCTGATAACGGGAGTACTTCTCTTACTTTTTACATTGCTGTTCAAAGCCTCTATTGCTCCTTTTCATTTTTGGGCACCCGATGTATATACAGGCGCACCTTCATTGGTGACAGCTTTACTGATTACTGTTTCTAAAATTGCGGCATTTGGAGCGATATTTAGATTGTTGGCAAATACTTTATTACCAAGTTCGATAGTGATAGAGCCGGTTTTGGTGTTTATGATTATCATCACTTTCTTAATAGCCAGCCTTGCCGGATTGAAACAAATAAGTGCAAAACGTATTTTGGCATTTTCAGGTATTTCGCATGCAGGATTTTTACTTTTGGCAATAGTGGCAACAGAATTTACGTCAGCCGGAACATTGTTTTATTATGCTACCGGATACGTTGTAGCAAATATTGCAGCATTTGCAGCCATTATTTATGTAAGTCATGTAAAAGGTAGTGATAGCTTGAATGCTTTCCGGGGTTTGTTTTATGTGCGTCCGGGTTTGGCAATTGCCATGACCATTGCTTTACTGTCGATGGCAGGTATTCCACCGACAGCCGGTTTTGTGGGAAAATATTTGATTTTATTGGATACCATCCATGACCAATATACTTATGTAGCTATTTTGGCTATTATTACAAGTATTATATCTGTTTATTATTATTTCAAAATCATTATGTCCATGAGTTTGAAATCAGATGAGACTCACCAGTTTACGGCGATACCTTTATCTTATACGGTGGTAGCATGGATTTGTGCAATCGGCGTACTTGTAATAGGTTTGGCCCCAAAATATTTTACGGGATTGTTTTAGTGATATACTAAAGCAGATTAGAAACCAAATTCAATTTCATATAAAATAGATTTGCTATTTTTGTTTTAAAATAAAAGTATGGGAAGAGCATTTGAATATAGAAAAGCAACAAAATTTGCACGTTGGGATAGAATGGCAAAACAATTTACCCGTGCAGGAAGAGAAATTGCAATCGCAGTGAAAGAAGGCGGGCCAGATCCTGAATACAATCCGTCTTTGAGAAGAGCCGTACAAAATGCAAAAGGTGTCAATATGCCTAAGGATAGGATAGAAGCTGCTATCAAAAGAGCCTCTTCCAAAGATGAGAAAAATTATAGCCAAATTGTTTATGAGGGAATGGGCCCACATGGAGTGGCTGTCATTATAGAAACAGCAACGGACAACCCTACGAGAACCGTTGCCAATGTCAGAGCTATTTTCAATAAAAAGGGTGGTAGCTTGGGAACTTCCAATATGCATGATTTTATTTTCGATAGAAAGGGGGTTTTTAGATTTAAAGCTACCGGAAACGATATTGAAGAATTAGAATTGGAATTGATAGATTTTGGTTTGGATAAAATCGAAACGGAAGAAGATAATATCATTATTTATACAGCTTATGAAGACTTTGGTAATATGCAGAAGGCTTTAGAGGATCAGAAAATAGATATTTTAAGTTCCGAATTGCAAAGAATACCTAATTTCTTGAAAGAACTTAATGAGGTAGAAACGGATGATGTTTTGGAATTGGTTGATAGTTTAGAACAAGATGACGATGTACAAACGGTCTATCACAATCTTGCATAAAAAACTTGAATTTTTTTCTCTCATATTATTGTATTTATGTAACTGCTTTTAGTTAGATTTATGCCTAAATTAAACACGAATGAGAAAAATGCTTTATTCAATAGCTCTTTTTTTAGGGCTGATTCTTTTGACCCCGACTTATTCAAATGCACAAGTAGGCGAATGTCCGACCAATCCGACGACAAAAATTATGTTGGTAGGTGATAGTTGGGCGCATTTTATGTGGAGTTTCAAATCTATGCGTGAGGCTCTGAACCAAAGTGGCTTTGCTGATGTCTGGGAAGATGGGAACTATACGGCTTTGATTAGTATGCAGGCAGAAACTTGGGCATCTGATGGATGGATAGATTTGATAAAAAGGAGAATCAAGCAAATGCCGGATGTAGAAATCTTCGTCATTTTTATTGGTGGTAATGACGTAGTCTGGAAATGGAGAAGAGACCAACCTGCGGATATTTTACTCCCTTATGCGGATGCAATGCTTGGATATACGGATGCCATTATTGATACGATTCTTTCGTTGAGACCTAAGGCGCAGATTGTTATTGGCAGTTATGATTATCCAAACTTTGCTGAAACGATGGATGGGAAAGATTGGAATCCATACTATAGTCAATGGGAAAAGTTTGGCTTTGCTCCACCAGATATGGTAGATGAAGCATTGAGATACTTTGAAGAGTACAGAATGAATTATCCGAGATATAAAAACTCTCCTAATATACATTTTATCAATAATATAGGTGTTTCACACTATTATGGTGGTTATCCGACACCATCTATATATCCTCCTTATGGAACTTTTCCGCCCAAATCAGTTCCCTTACCTTTTGGTGATCCGAGATATCCAACACACCCTAATTATATGGGATTGGGTGGTTTAGATGCTTTTCACTTCAATGAGACAGGTTATAGATTTATTGCTCATAACATGATAAAAAATTATATCGGTAGCTATTTTATGCAGGATATGAATTATTCATTCCATTCTGATGGAAACAAAGATGGTTGGGTGAGTGATAAAGGTGAAGTCAAACAAGGTGGAGACGGTATTGTCGGGAAGATAGACAATGACAATTATGCAACTCTATTTACTTTCAATACCGATAATTTTCCTGAAAATGTCAGTATTGAAAAAGGCGCATTGTTTATTACCAGAAAAGATGGTAAGAAAATCCGTGCCGACGATAATGTCAGAGATGAAATTATAGTGGAAATGGCTGTTGATCATTTTGGTAGTTCTTCTAATATTGAAGCGGAAGATTATTATGCTCCGGCTGACTTTACCACCGTGGGTTGTCTTATCGGAAGACCCATAGATGAGGACTATAAATTTAGAGTGGATTTGTCCCGAGAAGTTTTAGATGTTTTGGAAACTGCAAAAAGAGTTCAATTTAGAGTGAGTCTTAAAGTAGGAGCTAACCCCGGGAACAAGAGATTTTTTAATACTTATACAGGAAGTAATAAAGAAGATGAATACTATACTCCGACTTTAAGTTTGAAAATGTCTGAAGTTCCTGATGTTCAGACTGGAATTATAAATGCAAGTGTAAAACAATTGACCATTTATCCCAATCCTGCGAGTGATATTGTCAATTTTGATATTCCGACCGAATTTGCAAAGTCTAAAGTACATGTATCTATTACTGATATGCTTGGTAGTGTAGTAAAAACTCAAGATATCAGCCAAAGAAATTTGATTAGAAGCAATATCTCTATCGGAGATTTGCCGGTAGGACTATACAATTTGACAATGACAGATGGCGAAAATGTGAGAACTGCCAATATCATTGTACAACGATAATCAAATTATCTAAGATAATTGATGCAGGCTGCCCAATGGGCAGCCTGTTTTTTATTTGTCTCTTGTAATACTAAATTGGTATATTCGCAAGGTGAACGATTCCTTTTTCATAGAGCAGTTAAAGATTCTAAATTTTAAAAACTATCCCGAATTAAGTATTGATTTTAATGCAAATTTTATCTGTTTTGTGGGTGAAAATGGTGTCGGAAAGACCAATCTATTGGATGCTATCTATTATTTATGTACTTCTAAAAGCTATTTCAATGCCACCGAACAATACAATTTTAGGGAAGGAAGCGAAAAAATTTCACTTATAACCAATATTCGGAAAAACGAAAGTAAATATCATATAGAAATCAATGTCGAAAAAAGAAAACGCAAGGAGATAACTATTAATCGTGTCAAAGAGGATAGTCAGATACAATATGTGGGTAAGTTTCCGGTATTGATGTTGGCACCGGACGATAATCAAATTATCTTGGGAAGTAGTGATAAAAGAAGAAAAATGATAGACAATATTTTATGTCAGGCTGATATCGCTTACCTTGAAAATCTCGTCGAATATAATAAAGTCCTTTCTAATAGAAATGCATTACTCAAACAAATATTCGAATCGGGGAGACGACAAGATGATTTATTGGATACAATAGATACTATGTTGTCAGCTTTGGGGACTGAAATTTATAGAGCCAGACAGACTTTTATAGATAATTTCTCAATAGAATTTGATAAAATATACAATCATATCTGTGATGAAAAAGAAAAAATGAGTGTTGTTTATACTTCTCACTTGCAAGACGATGATGTCAAACGACTTTTGCTACAAAACAGAGAAAAAGATATTCTTTTACAACGAACGACAAAAGGCATACATTTAGATGATTTAGAATTTTTACTCAATGATTTTCCACTGAAAAAGATAGGTTCGCAAGGTCAACAAAAGACGTATATTGTTTCTATCAAGTTGGCATTATTTTCAATTTTGACACAATACAAAAAAATATTGCCTATCTTACTCTTGGATGATATTTTTGACAAATTTGATGGTCAAAGAATTTTAAGGTTGTTTGATATACTCAATCAAGATTTTTGTGGGCAAGTGTTTATCAGCGACACACATCGGGAAAGAGTTGAAGATATTATGACAAAAAGCGTAGAAAAATTTGAAATATTTACGGTGAAAAACAATGGTGTCCAAAAGTAAAAATATAGACTCAAAATTTGGCAAGAGTATTTCTATTGCAGATGCAATGGGTGTTTATTTGAAAGAAAATAAATTAGACAAAAAAATACAGGCACACAGAGTAGTGGAAGGATTTATCCAATCTCTACCCTTGTCTTTTAGAAAGGATGTCATAAAGGCAGAATTTAGCAACGGGATTCTAAGTGTCCATGTCAATAGTGCTCCATTTAGACAAAATTTACAAATGGCATCAAATTCGATATTAGAGACAATAAATGACAATTTAGGTGCAACCATTGTACATAAATTGTTGTTACGATAAGAAAAAGTATTAAAAACAAGATAAAACAATTTTATTATGGCATTAGAAATCACAACTAACAATTTCCAATCAGAAGTATTGGACAGTAAAAAAGTAGCTTTGGTGGACTTTTGGGCAGAATGGTGTGGTCCTTGTCGCATGGTCGGACCAATAGTAGAAGAAATCGCCGGAGAGTATAAAGACAAAGCTTTGGTCGGTAAATGTAATGTGGACGATCACGGTGAAGTAGCTGCTCAATATGGTATCAGAAGTATTCCTACACTTTTGTTCTTCAAAGATGGAGAATTGGTAGATAGAGTGGTAGGTGCAGTTCCGAAAAATGTGTTAGCAGACAAACTCAATAGTTTGCTGTAATAGTTTTTTAAGTTCATAAATAAAAGGCTACTGGAAATAGTAGCCTTTGTTATTTATTGTGTGTCGAATAAGTTTTTCAAACAGTTCATTGCATTTCCACTGTCAATACTTTCTGCGGCAAGTGCTATTCCTTCTTCCAGCGCAATATTTTTGAAAGTAGAAATACCCAATCCTGCATTTGCCAAAACGACATTTCGTTGGGCATCAGTGCCTCCACCTTGAATAATATCCAAGAATATATTTTTTGCATCATCCACACTACCATGTATGGCAATCTCATGGGCATGATTTTTTCTTAAACCTATATCCGAAGGTGAAAAGCATTTTTCTCCCTTGTCTGAAAAGACTTTCACATCTCCGGTCAACGATATTTCATCATATCCGTCTAAAGCGTGGACGACAGCAAATCTTTCAGCACTGCTTTGTAAAAGATAATAATATAACCTGCCTACTTCCATATTATAAACACCTGCCACCTGTACTGCCGGATGACAAGGATTGGTCAAAGGTCCCAAAATATTAAATACCGTTTTGACACGCATTGCTTTACGGGTAGGTGCGACATATTTCATGGATGGGTGAAAAAGCGGAGCGTGTAAAATAGTGATATGGGCTTTTTCTAACTGTTTTTTGAGGATATCTTTGTCATTAGTAAACTTGACTCCTAAAGATTCAAGAACATTAGATGACCCACAACCGGATGAAACGGCGTAATTGCCATGTTTGGTGACAGGAATATCTGCGCCTGCGACTACAAAAGCGGATAGAGTAGAAATGTTAAAAGTGTTTTTCCCATCACCGCCTGTACCGCACATATCTATGGTTTTTATGCCATTAAAATCAATAGAAGGGCACAAATCCAACATGGCTCTTCGCAAGCCCCGTAGTTCACCTACACCAATCGAGCGCATATTTAGAGCAGATAAAAAAGCGGCTACTTCGATGTCGGAAAACACACCCTCACCAATCTGGTTCATCAGTTGGTAAATTTGTTCTTCTAAAAGAATTTCACCTGCATATAATTGTTGTAATATTTCTTTCATCTACTTTGCTTTTAGCCAATTGTTTAAAATATTTTTACCATATTCGGTCATAATAGATTCGGGATGAAATTGCACACCTCTGATATCATAAGTTTTATGTCTCAACGCCTGAATAACACCGTTTTCATCGGTAGCAGTCATTTCCAAACTTTCAGGAAGATTCTTGACTGCCCATGAATGGTATCTACCTGAAACAAACTCCTTGGGAACACCTTTAAACAAAATATCCTCTTGGGCGACTATCGTATTTTTTGCCTTTCCGTGTATGACTTCTCCGATATTGTATAGCTCTGCACCAAAATATTGGCCGATGGCTTGATGACCTAAACAAATTCCCAAAATAGATTTTGTAGAGGCATATCGGGCTATTAAATCCATCATAATTCCTGCTTCTTCAGGCAATCCCGGACCGGGGGAAAGAGCTATTTTGTCATATTTGCCTACCTCTTCCAAAGTAATTTTATCATTTCTGACCACATCTACCTCTGCACCAAATTCTTTGAAAATATGCACCACATTATAGGTGAAAGAATCGTAATTGTCTAACATTAAAACTTTCATTGCTTATATATTTTCTGCCAAAAGAATGGCTTTATTCAATGCCAATAATTTATTTTCTACTTCTTGTAATTCATTTTCAGGTTTGGAATCTGCCACCACTCCGGCTCCTGCTTGAAATGTCAACGAATTTTCTCTGCTCAAAAAGCTACGGATAATAATGGCGTGATTAAAATTTCCGTCAAAATCCATTTGACCGATAGCGCCTCCATAAAAACTTCTTGTCGTGTATTCTATTTCGTCTATCAACTGCATGGCTCTGTATTTGGGCGCTCCGCTTAAAGTTCCTGCCGGAAAAGTGTCGCCCACCATTCTAAAACGCGAGACATCAGGATTGAGTTTTGCACTTACTTTAGACACCAAATGTATGACATGCGAATAGTATTGTATTTCTTTATAAACATCCACCTTTACATCTGTGCCACAACGACTTAAATCATTTCTTGCTAAGTCCACCAACATCGTATGTTCGGAATTTTCTTTTGGATCTTCGGAAAGCTGTTTGGCTATTTCTGCATCTTTTGCATCATCCCCTGTCCTTCTAAAAGTACCTGCAATCGGAAAAATGGAAACTTTGTCCTTTTGAATAATCAATTGTGCTTCGGGCGAGGAGCCAAATATTCTATAAGAACCTAAATCGAAATAGAATAAGTAAGGAGAAGGATTGATAGAACGCAATGCTCTGTACACCTGAAAATCATCGCCTTTGAATCCTTGTCTAAACTGTCTTGAAAGTACAATCTGAAACACATCTCCTCTATGACAATGCTCTATACCTCGTCTGACCATCTGTAAGAAATCTTCATCTTTTAGATTGGAAGATTTGTCTCCATCGCGTTTGAAATCATAAATAGGTTGTTTGTTTTTCTTGATAGCTTGGACAATCTGTTCTGTCTCAGCCGGATTGTATTTTTCATGGTTGATACAAGTGGTGACTATGTGTAATTGGTGGTTAGCATGATTGACGGCTATGATATACTTATAGATGTGATAGACCATTGTAGGTATTTCGTTGTTGTCATTTTGTAAATTGATATCTTCCATCAGATGTACGGAGCTATAAGTCATGTATCCAAACATTCCTTTATGGATAAAAGGCAAATTTTTATCACTATGTACCTGAAACAAATTTTTAAACTGGTCAACAGATTCTACTGTGTTTTTATGTGTTATCGAATGTTGGTAACTTTTGTCCGGTAATTCTGCATAGAAAATATCCTTTTCTACTTTAAATCCAGCAATCGGCTGTACACAGATATATGAATAAGTATGTTCTTCACCGTGATAATCAGAACTTTCCAACATAATAGTATTTGGAAAACGGTCTCTAAGTGAAAGATAAATACTAACCGGAGTCAGTGTATCTGCTAAAATTTGTTCCGAATAAACATGTAATTGATATGGTTTCATTTTTTTCTCTTTTTCAATAAAAAAGGCTCACATCATGTGAGCCTTTTAACTATATTTTATACATAACAATTCCAGCTCACCTATTGAGGTAAGTTCCACCACCAAGCTTGAATTGTATTGTTATTTTTCATTTACAGATACAAATTTAATATTTGGTTTGGAGTATCAAAATTTTCAGGGAATTTTTTTAATGATTGATGTGATGTTTATGATCTTTATAGTTGTAAATAAAGACTATTAACAAAAATCGCTTATTTTAAGAATAGTTTATAGATATTTTATACTTAATAAGTAACCATTTCGAAAATATGACCTTATGAATTTTAAAATAATAAGTTGCTTATAGTCTTGGATAATTTAGGAGAGGAGCGACTAACCGCAAACCAATAAATATATAATTCCACCCAAATCTTTTATCTTTGTACTAATTAGAAAAATCATGTCGGATCAGATGCAGAGAATGCAAGAGGTCTTGAAAAAGTCTCTTGTCAAAATAAAACGTTTAGAAGCAGAGTTACAACAGGCGAAGTCAAATACCTCTGCTCCCAAAGAACCGATTGCAATAGTAGGTTTGGGTGCAAGATTTCCGGGTAGTATCAGCAATTTAGAGGAATTGTGGCAGGCGCTGATTGAGAAAAAAAATATGGCTCAACCGATTCCACTCAGTCGATGGGATCACAGCAAAATATACGATAAAGATCCTTTGACACCCGGTAAAACGCATGCAAAAGAAGCCATGTTTCTGGATAATGACGTGAGAGCGTTTGATGCAGGATTTTTTAGCATTGTGCCGAGAGAAGCTAAATCTATTGATCCATTGCAAAGAATGATTTTGGAAGTGGTATATGAAGCTTTAGAAAATGCAAATATTCCTTCTAAAAGTTTGAGAGGAACCAATACTGCCGTCTATATTGCTTTAGGAAATAGTGATTATATACAAGCCAGATTGCGTTCCGGGCATTTGGAAACGGTAGATGTTTATGATACGACCGGTATTCCTTTTGCCACAGCTTCAGGGAGAGTATCCTATCTCTATGATTTACAAGGTTCGAGCTTTGCTTTAGACGCTGCTTGTTCTTCATCTATTGTGGGAATGCATTTGGCATCAGAAGCACTCAATCAAGGTGAAGCTGATACAGCTATCGTTGCATCTGCAAATTTGATTTTGACACCAGAATTGTTTGTGGGCTTGTCAAAATTAGGTTCACTTTCTGCAAATCGTGAATGTCGGGCTTTTGATAATGATGCAGAAGGTTATGTGAGAGGAGAAGGCTGTGGAGTGGTGATTTTAAAACGTAAAAGTGATGCTTTACAAGCTAAAAATAATATCCATGCCTATATTTTAGGTTCTGCTGTGAAGCATGACGGTTTGAGCAACGGATTTACGGCACCTAATCCGGAAGTACAAGTGGCAACTGTCCAAGCAGCTATCAAAAATGCAGGGATTAGTGTTAATGACGTTTATTTTGTGGAAGCACACGGTATCGGTAACAAGTTTACAGATACGATGGAAATCAATGCAATTGCGAATGGGTACAAAGGTGTAGAACATCCGATTTATGTAGGTTCGCTCAAGCCCAATCTCGGTCACTCGGAAGCGGCAGTCGGTATGGCGATGCTCTATAAAGTAATAGCTACCTTGAAAAATAAGGCAGTCGCTCCGAATCTTTACTTTGAACATCCAAATGATGATATCCCTTGGCAAAAAATTCCTGTCCAAGTGCCGACAGAAGCGATAGAACTCAACACGAATGGCCAACCATTACGTGCTGCTATAAATCTTTCCGGATACAGTGGTACGAATGTTCATATTATATTTGAGGAAGCAGAAGCGGTTGAAAGTGTTTCAACTGACACAAATGATGAGCAGGTATTACTTTGGAGTGCGAAGTCTCAACCGGCTTTAAAAGCTTTGGCTCAGAAATATTTAGATAATTGGGGTGAAATTTCTCAAAATAGCTTTGACGCTTTTGCATATACCTTACAAAATGGTAGAGATCACTGGGGTGTCAGGTTGAGCGTTATCGCTTCAAACTCTGAAGATGCTAAAAAAGGCTTGGAAGCTTTTATCCATGAAAGCACCGATTATCCTTACCAATTTACAGAAGAAGTGAATACCAATCAGGATGTAGTATTTTTATTCACTGGTCAAGGTGCGCAATATTATGGAATGGGTAAGGAGATTTACGACACCCAAACTGTATTTAAAAAAGCAATAGACGATTGTGCAAAAATTGCAGATACACTCTTAGAGACACCCATTAAAGATGTACTTTGGAATCACACAGATACTGATTTAATCAACCAAACTGCTTATACTCAACCGGCTTTATTTGTGATAGAATATGCTTTTGCGCAATTGTGGATGAGTCGTGGAATACAGCCGGCAGCTGTTGTCGGACATAGCATTGGTGAGTTTGTGGCATTGACTATTGCGGGAGCTATCCGTTTGGAAGATGCTATTAAATTGGTAATAGAAAGAGGCCATTTGATGCAATCTTTACCGGTCGGTGAAGGTGCGATGGCAGCCGTCATGGCTGATGAAGAGAAGGTGAGATTTTATACAGACCAGACCAAAGGATATGTGGATATTGCAGCTATCAATACCCCTAAAACTGTGACGATTTCAGGAGATGCAAAAGCTGTCGAGTACTTGATACAAGCGATGAAAGAGGTGAAAATTCGCTCTATTCCTTTAAAAGTGTCACATGCTTTCCATTCGCACTTGATGGATTCTATTTTGGAAGATTTTGAAAAAGTAGTGGCAAAAGTTCAATTTTTTGAACCGCAAATTCCAGTCATTTCGAATGAAACAGGTCAAGAATTGAGTTTAGAAGAAATGACTCCTCAATATTTCTCGGGTCACTTACGAAATGCAGTGCGTTTTGTAGATGATATTCAATACTTGTCTGATGAATTGGGAATACAAACTTATTTAGAATGTGGTCCATCTGACACTTTGATTAATTTGGCAAAAAAAATTATCTCTGACAAAGAAAATACTTTTATCAGCTCGGCTAAAAAGGATAAAGACGCACTTCATATTCAGTTACAAGCGATACAGGCATTGTATCATACTTCAATAGATATAGATTGGCAAAAGTTAACAGTTGATAAAAAACTGAGAGGTATTTCATTACCGACTTACGCTTGGCAGAAGGAAGTCTATTGGGAAAATCCGGTCAGAGGTGTGGGAGAAGCTGCAAACAGAACTTCAGATATCGCTACTTCATCGACTACTCAAACAGACACCACTATATCCAATGGACGCCCACTGACACCTACTAAAGCCAATATCATGGCATTGATGCAAAAAGAGGCGGCAGAAACTTTAGGGTTATCGCCAGGACAAAAGTTAGATGTCAGTAAATCATTGAGAGAGCAAGGTTTTGACTCTATGATGAGTGGAGAATTTTTATCTAAGATGGAAAAATATTTTGACACCAAGTTAGATATGTCATTGATACATATTTATGGCACGCTCAAAGAGCTTCAAGTTTTCTTTGTAGAGGAATATTTGGGTGGAGGCGAGATTGATGATGCGGAAAACGAGTTGTCAATGGGAGATATCTTGTTTAATTCAGATTTGACGGGTGATGTACAGACAGATGTGGCAGATTGGCATAAAATAAAAGATACAGATCCGAAGTGGTTGCAGATGTTTAAGAAGTTTGACAAGATGATTAGCACACCCAAAAATTAAGTGAATCGAATGTCAAAGGTAGGAACTTCGATTGATGAGGCTGTAGAGATTTTAAAGCGTGGAGGCTTAGTTGCTATACCTACAGAAACTGTTTATGGATTAGGTGCTAATGCTTTGAATAAGAGTGCAGTGTTGAAAGTGTTTGCTGCTAAAAAACGTCCTTCTTTTGATCCTTTGATCGTACATTCTACCAAAGATAAAATTTTCAATTGGGCTAAAACCGTACCTGAGAAAGCTAGGATTTTGGCAGATGCTATTTGGCCGGGGCCTTTGACTTTAATCTTGACAAAGACGGATGACATTCCGTATGAAGTCACATCCGGTTTAGATACGGTCGGTCTTCGAGTGCCGAATCATCCTTTGGCTTTGCAACTTTTAGAACGCTTAGATTTTCCACTTTCAGCACCGAGTGCAAATCCGTTTGCATACATCAGTCCTACGACTGCACAACATGTTTTTGATTCTCTCAAAGATGAAATAGACTATATTTTGAATGGCGGTGAAAGTCAAATTGGTATTGAAAGCACAATTATTGCTTTTGATAAAGAGATACCTACTGTTTACCGATTGGGAGGTCTTTCCATTGAAGATATTGAAAAGGTAATCGGTCATGTTCAAGTACAAATCAATACTTCTTCTAATCCCAAAACACCGGGTTCGGCAAAAATGCATTATGCGCCACTTAAACCGATGTTCCTTGTGGATGATTTTTCTCAAATTGAAGATGATGCGACTACCGCTTATATTACCTTTCATGAAAACTTAGATATAGAAAACCAAAGACAGTTTTCATTGAGCACAAAAGGTGATTATTATGAAGCGGCGGCTCGATTGTATGCGTTGTTAAGAGAGTTAGATGAGTCTGACTTTCGACGCATTGTAGCCAAGAGATTGCCGGAAGAAAGTTTGGGTAGAGCTATCAATGACAGATTGCAAAGAGCATCTGCACGATATATTAAAAATGATTAGACATCGAAATCTACTTATTACATATCGACACCTATTTGAGTAGGGAAGCGGTGAAAGAAAAAAGCTGTTTTCTACCCATCCAGCAACAGGAATACATACAGTCGTTTGTTCAGGAGAAAGATTTGAATGCTGCTTTTTTCGGTCGGTTATTGATAGATTATGTACTTAAAAGACATCGTTTACAGTTTGATTGGAATCAATTTGCATTGTCAAAAAAGGAAAAGCCTTATTTTCAAAATGCTGATTTCCACTTTAATATCTCTCATTCCGGAGAATATGTAGTATTAGCTTTACACGATACAACAATAGGTATAGACATCGAGAAAGAAAGAAATGTTAAGATAGACTTGTTTCACAAGCAGTTTAACACACAGGAGTTTCAACAAATCAAATCGTCCTCAAATCCCCTTCAACAATTCTTTCACTTTTGGTCTATCAAAGAAGCAGCTATCAAAGCGGATGGGAGAGGTGTGGAGGTCCTTTCTCAAACAAGTACCCTTTCTGAAAATACTGTACAAGTTGAAAACTCCTTATGGCATTATCAATCTCTCAATCTAATCAAAGGTTACGCTTTTGCTGTCTGTACATCTCATCCTTTTGATTTGGATGCAAAAGATGTGAAGGTGGTGAGGATGTGAGAGGTGGTGTAAAATATAAAGGGGAAAATAAAATATATCTTCTTCAAAAAATAGCCCCAAACAGGGAGGGCCCAAAACAAAAAGTTGAACAAGATTTGTTGATTTGAATCATAAACTTTTCATTTAAAAGGGACACGCCCAAAATTAATCCACTTTTCTAAAAGTAAAGCTTTTATAGTTTCCTTGTAGATAGAGGTGATTATTTTTGATTTCGTAGTTAAAAGGAGTGTGAAGCATATTTTGTGTAGCGGTAGTGGTTTTTTTGAAAGTCAGTGAATCTATGGATAAAATAATGAGTTGACTGCCTTGAAATTCAAAAGTACCTTCTATCTCGTTTATACCATCAAAGCCATAGAGCTTTTGTTTATTCAGTAAAAATTCCAATCTCGGTAAACCGTTAGGATAGTCATCCTTACGAAGTTTCTTGTCATCAATCTTTTCCATTATCCAAATATCGTGTAATCTTTCGTCCGGGGTCCATTGGGCACAAGATTGTAGATATCGATAATCATTGGTTTTTAAATTGTGATAATGTAGTTCTAAATTGTTGGTCGTGGTGCATTCGTAATGACCGACCTCGGCTTGTATATAACCATCGTCAAATTTTGAAAAATAGACAGTTTTTTGAAGTGAGTCTTCTATACTGATTTCATATATTTGAGCTTCTACAGAAAGATAGGGAGGCATTCTAAATTGAAGAATGCTATCTCTTGAAATAGTTAACTGAATACCTTGATTATCATCATTGACATTTATCAAGATTTCTTTGTGTGTCAAAAGAATATCTTGGTTGACTTTTGATAATGAATTGCTAATCAATATAAAAAGAAGAAATATTGTATAAAAACACTTTTTCACCATCATAAAGATACTTGAGAATCTACGACTTTATTGACTTTTTATCAGCAAGATTTATATAAACATATAAAATAATATACGTATGTAGGTTAAACTTTGTTATAAATTGGTTAAAATTGATTATGTGTTTAAACATATATATCCCAATAATTATTTATATAGTAGAATTTAAACATAGGAAAATGGCTGCGTTGAATATAGAGAAAATGAAGAAAATGCTGTTAAACCCAAAATATACGATGAGTATGATCGCTAGAGAAATGGGTTACGACAGTGTGCAGGTTTTGTCTAGCGATTTTAAGAAAATGACAGGGATGACACCTTTTAAATACGTCAGAGAAGAGGAATTTAAGGCAGAAAATCCGATTGTCAAATCCAAATAAGTTTTCTTTTTATATAGAAATTAAAGTGTAAACTGTTAAGGTTTGTAATGGACGATATATTTATTTACAAACGATTCTTCCGTAAATATTTCTGATAGCGTAGTTAGTTGTGTTTTTTTCTTGAAACCTGTTAATTCTTGGGATAAATCACCACCTTTTAAAGCGATGATGCCTTTTGATTGCGGTTTTAAGACTTTTTGCGACCATTTTATTAAATCGGGAAGTGAGGCTACCGCTCGTGTAATGACAAGATTAGCTTTGACTTGACTTTCTTCGACACGCCCCCAAATCGTTTTTATATTTTTGAGTTGTAAAGCTTCTTTGACTGCATCAACAACTTTTATTTTTTTTCCTATCGAATCGATCAGTATAAATTGCACGTCGGGAGACAGAATGGCAAGTGGTATTCCTGGAAATCCTCCTCCGGTTCCCAAATCTACGATATACCAACCTTTTTTAAACTTTATATATTTGGCTATAGACAATGAATGTAAAACGTGTTTTTCCATAAATGCATCCATGTCTTTTCTTGAGATGACATTTATCTTTTGATTCCATTCCTGATATAAAAGAGTCAACATTTCAAATTGCGCCTGCTGTCTTGTACTCAGCTCGGGAAAATACTTCTTAATAAGCTCTATGGACATTTATTTAACGATTAATTTTTGGGTATCAGTATTGCCATTGTTGTATAAAACGCGTACTATGTATAGGCCTTTTGCCATCTTGCTAAAGTCAAAATCCAAAGATAAATTTTCTGTTGGCACTTCTTTTGAAAGGACGATTTGCCCTACAGAGTTGAACCAAGAAACTTGTTTGATAGAGGAAGTTTCGGTATTTGTTTTCAAATGTACCCATCCATTCGTAGGATTGGGATAGAGCTGAAAGGTATTTTGAGCTGAATGATCATTGACTCCAGTCGGAATATTGGCATCTATGACCAAGTTATCAATAAAAATATTGTTTTCCCACTGGCTAATATTTCTAATCTTGATTTTTACATCATTATAGCCATCATAGGCAGATAAATCTATGTTTTCTTTTCGCCAAAAATTTGAATTTGTCCCGGGGAAAAATGGTGTCGTCTGAGTAGGTGCAGTCATCAAATCTGTTCCAAACTTATTGTATATGACATTGTATTTAGCTCCGCAGTCGGTGGACACCAAAACTTGTAAGCTATCCCAATTATTGTTTGGCTCAGTGATATTTGAATATTGAGTCGCTGCCAAATCAAATCTCAATCTGTGATTATTATATTTTTTATCAGAAAAGTCAAGAAGGGGCAGGTTGATATCGTCTTTTTGTCCATAGGTGGTTTGTAAATCTTGAGGGTCATAATTGTAGTTATCCATATAGTAAGAATAGCTGCCTTTTGAAGCATCGCCTATATTAGATGGTGACCAAGTGATTTTGTCATCGGAATTGATGATATCAAATCCCCTTTGTGTGATATCTGTTTCAAAATCTTCTGTCAAAAAATCTTTAATAGGAATAGCACCTGCTCTAAAGCTGACAGTTCTTGAAGTATATAGACTACTGTTAACGTCGATTCCGTTGACTTTTTTTATTGAAAAGGTAATGGTATTTATTCCGATTGGGGCATTTAGGGTGCTAAATTCTAAGGTCAAAGTTTGATTTGAATTCAGTGCGCCGTTCCATAATGCTTTTTTTTCATTTTCTTGATTGAGAGTGACACCTATTTCAATTGAGTTAATCGTTTCAGTCCCCAAGGAGCTCAAGCTGATTTTGGGTTGAAAGGTATTGCCACAAATTTCTTCATTGGGTGAATCTACACTTGCAAGTACAAGATTTTGTTCCTTTACATATCCATTTGATTGGGTGAGTGCCGATCTCTGGGTTTGTATGGCGGCTTTCATTCTTTCGACTTGCCCTTTGGTAAACATTACCAAGTATTTATCACGTGTGTAATCCATGTAATTCATGTACATGATGCCCGGATAATTAGAGCTGCATTGGTCGGTTAATGGAAAAGTGGGATTGCCACTACTGCGTTGAAACTGGTTGGGAGTATCCGTTATGCCATCATCTACATTGCAATTTCTTTCTTCATTGCCCCAAATATGAAACAATCCGAAATAATGCCCCAATTCGTGAGTAGCAGTTCTACCGAGATTATAGGTTGTACTTGCTACTGAAGTGCCGACATATCTATAATCCATGACAAAACCGTCAGTTGTTTGTCCTACACTTGAAGGGAAAGTTGAGTACCCCAAAGTATTATCGCTCAGTTCACAGATCCAGATATTGAGATATCTTCGGGTATCCCATGCGTCAGCTCCACCTGTAGATGCTCGTTTGATATCGTTTGGGTTGCTATAATTAAAAACCTTATCGGGATTCGTTGGATATCTGTTGATTCCGTTAGTCGGATTTCCATTGGGATCTCTGTTTGCAAAAACAAATTCGATACCTAATTGACCAATAGAAGAAACAAAAGGAGATGGTACGGTATTCAAATCTGTGTTGAGAGCGTTAAAATCTTTATTGATAACATCCATTTGTTCTTGAAGTCTGAAATCTGGAATGTTTTGCTCGGAATTTTTATAAACGATATGAAAAACAACAGGTATTATATACTTTTCATCGGCAGCTCTTTGAAACTGATTGTTTTGAAGAAAGTAGTTGATTTCTTCTTCAATCTGTATTCTTTTTTGAATTAATTCGGGATGGTTTATTTTTTCTATTTCATACACCTCATCGGTTGCACAGCGTTCTTGTGCTGATAGGATATTAAATGAAACACAAAGGACAAAGATAGTCAGTAGAAGATATAGATTTTTCATTGTTGTGATTTATATTAATAATACAAGATTTGAAAATAAGGATAAAGATAGATATATTCCATTTCTTTCTATCTGAATTAAGATTTTAATCTGTAGGGAGATTTTATACAGTAATCAGATGACCGAGTTAAGTGATATAGCTAATAGTAATATTCAGTTGGATAGGATGACAGTTAAAATAAGATTAGCTGAAATTGTTACAACTATTGCAAAGGATCTTGGCGACAGGCAACCTTATCTGCAAAGAAGTACAGCTATTACGCCTAATACTAATTTTTACCCAAGCTGAGTGTACTTACTCGTCTAAAAGTAAAATATGTGGGTTTGATTGAGATAAAAATACTAGGTCTTTTACCTATCAAAATTAAATTAGACGATAAAGTAGAATGCAATCTGTATTAAAAAGCCTTTGTTTTTTTATAGAAAGTATTTCTTTTTAGTATAATCTGCACATCAATGCTTTTGAGAATACTTATCTTAGTCCACGAATTTGAATAAGGATATGAACCAACCCAAGAGATATACTGTTACAGCTGCCCTACCTTATGCTAACGGACCTTTACATATCGGTCATTTGGCAGGGGCGTATATCAGTGCCGATATATACGTGCGATACCTTAGATTGTTAGGAAAAGATGTCATTTTTGTGAGTGGTACCGATGAACATGGTGCTGCTATCACGATTAGGGCAAAAAAAGAGGGCATTTCACCAAGAGAAATTATTGATAAGTATCACGAGCAAATCAAAAAAAGCTTTCAGCAATTCGGAATATCTTTTGATATTTTTCACCGCACATCAGAGCCGATTCATTATGAAACATCTCAAGAGTTTTTCAGAATACTCAATGAAAAAGGTGCTTTTGAAATCATAGAAAGTGAACAATATTATGATGAAGAAGCACAACAATTTTTGGCAGACAGATATATCACCGGGACATGTCCAAACTGCCACCATGAGGGAGCTTATGGTGATCAGTGTGAACACTGTGGCGCTACTTTGAGTCCGACGGATCTAATACATCCCAAATCCATGATCAGTGGACAAACACCTGTTTTGAAAAAGACAAAACATTGGTATTTGAAATTAGACGAATACCAAAATGAAATCAAACAATGGTTGGAAACTAAAAAAGGTGTTTGGAAAAATCATGTTTATGGTCAATGTATGGGCTGGATCGATACCGGTCTGCAACCTAGAGCGATGACAAGAGATTTGGACTGGGGAATACCTGTTCCTCCTGAAATTGAAGGTGCGGAAGACAAGGTTTTGTATGTGTGGCTAGATGCACCTATTGGTTATATTTCCGCAACGAGACAACTTTTTAAAGAGATAGAAGAAAAGAAATACAGTTTTGCCCAGCCACAGTCACCCTTGCTTTTAGAAAAAAAAGCTGATGCTTGGGAGGATTATTGGAAAAGCGACGATACTTGTCTGATACATTTTATTGGAAAAGATAATATTGTGTTTCATTGTATCACCTTTCCTGCCATTTTAAAAGCCACGGGGCAATATATTCTTCCTTATAATGTGCCGGCAAATGAGTTTATGAATTTACAAGGTGGTAAAATTTCTACCTCTCGAAATTGGGCAGTTTGGTTGCATGAATATTTGGAAGAATTGTCAGGAAAGGAGGATGAATTGAGATATACTTTGATTGCCAATATGCCCGAAAATAAAGACAGCGAATTTACTTGGGAAGATTTTCAGGCACGGGTAAACAATGAATTGGTTGCCAATTTGGGAAATTTTGTTAATCGGGTAGTGGTGTTGGTACATAAATATTATGAAGGCATCATTCCTCATCCGGGTCAATTGACTACAGAAGACCAAGCTGTTTTAGCAGAAATACCTCTGACAGCTAAGAAGATAAGCGAGGCGTTTGAGCATTTTAAATTTAAAGACGCACTGGCACTTTTTAATGAACTTTCATCTGTCGGTAATAAGTATTTGGCTGATAATGAACCTTGGAAAAAGATAAAAACGGATGTAGCCGCCACCAAACGTATTATGTATGTCTCTGCCCAAATATGTGGTGCTTTAAATATTCTCGTTCAACCTTTGTTGCCACATACCGCACAGAAAATGTCAAAAATTTTGGGTGTACAACAAGGTTTGTGGATAGAAAATGAAACCGAATTTATTAGCACTGGGACAGTTTTAGGAAAACCTGAATTACTTTTTGAAAAGATAAGTGATGAAATTGTAGAAAAGCAAATTGCAAAATTAGGCAAAAAAGAAGATATTGTACTGCAAGAAGAAGTAGAGAAAAGTGATTGCCCTCCGGTAAAAGAAACGATTACTTTTGACGATTTTGCCAAATTAGATATCAGAACGGGGGTGATATTGAGTGCTGAAAGGGTACCTAAAACTGATAAGTTGATGAAATTGGAGGTGGATTTAGGATTTGAAAAACGAACTATCGTTTCAGGAATAGCCCAACATTTTGAAGCTGAAAATTTAAAAGGACAAAAGGTGTCTGTCATCGTCAATCTTCAAGCAAGAAAAATGAAAGGTATAGATTCCAGCGGAATGATACTGATGTCGGAAGACAAGGACGGTCAATTGAAGTTTGTCAATGCAGATACAATTCCGGGTGATATAATCCGTTAGTAAACTAATTCATTGCTTTATCAAATAAAATCAATTTGTGGAACTATCCTTATTAGCAATATATAGTTTCTTATTTTTAACTTTCGTTTATAAATCAAAGAGATTTAAAACGGAAACTATCAATTCTGTCACTTGGGTCTTTTTGGCAATTACCAAAATATTTGTTGCTCTTTCTTATAATTGGTTGCATAAGAATATACCGGTTTTTTTTGATTCAGATACCTTTATGAAAGAGGCAGATATCATCTTTAGCGCTATCCATGAATCTCCATTATATTATTTGCAGTTAGTTTTTGGTCCCAATAATTATTCTCCCGAACCCGAACACTTGCACTTCTATATCGATAAAATGGGATATTGGCATGACAGTGTCGGCTATACAATTATGAGAATCAACGCTCTTTTTAGATTGATATCTTTTGGGTACATATCTGTACATTTCCTTTTCTTTTCCATCCTCTCATTCATCGGTACCTTCTATCTGTTTAAGTTTTTTGAGAAAGTGACTGATTTGTCTGAATATGCTATCATCGCTATTCTGTTTTTTGTGCCCGACATAACCTTTTGGACATCAGGGCTTCATAAAGAAGCATTGGTTTTATTTGCTGTCGGAATAAGTATATATAATATGTATATGTGGGTGATGGAAAAATCAAAACGCAGGCTTTTTCTAATGGTGTTTTTGTTTTTATTTCTAATCAATGTAAGATTGTATTTAATAGTTTTTCTATTGCCTGCTTTTATTGCATTTTATTGGAATGAAAAAAATAAGAAGATAAAAGCATATATTCCATATATTGTCGTTTTTACCATAACTTTTTTCAGTGTGGTTGCCTATGATGTAAGTGTGCCGACAGAATACAGATTAGCTACAAAAATCACGGAGTTTCAGAACTCGTTTATCAACAATTCCGGAAATACAAGTTTTGCTATTGATGTTGTAAGTAATAGTTGGAGGAGAATTCTCTTCTATTTTCCTCAATACGTTTTTAATACATTTAGATATCCCATTTATAATCAATGTGTCACCAATTGGTGTAGATTGTCTGCCATAGAATCTTTTTTCTTGATGGTGTTTGTTGTTATTGGACTTTATAAAACTAAATATAAATACATCTTAAATAATCCGATTGCACTTTTTTGTTTATGTATTGGTTTTTCTTGGATGTCTATTATTGGAGTTGTTGTGAACAATGCCGGTGCAATTGTTCGATATAGATCTGTCGCAATAATCTTTATTCTAATAGGCTTCTTCGTTTCTACACAAAAAAAGTCTAAATGTCAATAAATAATTTAATTATTTATTGACATTTAGAACTTTTTTGCGAAATTTGATACAAATAATTAATTTAACGTTTATGCCAAATGCTAGATTTGAAGCTTTAAGCTCATTTGCTGCCCGTCCAAAGGTGAAAGTTGAAATGCCTTCACCTAAGATTTCCGACTTCTTTGCTGATAGTGTCTTTAACGATAAAGCGATGAAAGAAGTTTTATCAAAAGATGCTTACAACAAACTTCAACGTTGTATTGAAGAGGAAGAAAAAGTGGATAGAGACCTTGCAGATGCCATCGCTTCCGCCATGAAAACGTGGGCAATTAATAAAGGTGCTACACATTATACTCACTGGTTTCAGCCTCTCAATGGAACGACCGCTGAGAAGCACGATTCCTTTTTTATTGCTATTGACGGGAAAGGAATTGAGGAGTTCTCTGCAAACTCATTGATACAACAGGAGACAGATGGGTCTTCATTTCCATCCGGTGGTCTGAGAGCTACCTTTGAAGCACGGGGTTATACTGCATGGGATTTGTCTTCCCCTGCTTTTATTATGACGGTAGGAGAGGGCAAGACTTTATGTATTCCTACTATCTATTTTTCCTACACGGGAGAAACTTTGGATTATAAAAGCCCATTGATACGTTCTTTACAGTCCCTTAATAAAGCTGCCACAGATGTGTGTCAATACTTTGATAGAAATATCAAAAAAGTAAATGCGACCTTGGGTTGGGAGCAAGAATATTTTTTGATTGATTCAGCGATGTATTATGCCAGACCCGATTTGGTGATGACGGGGCGTACCCTCCTTGGTAAAAGATCTGCAAAAGACCAGCAGTTAGACGATCATTATTTTGGTGCCATTCCGGAGCGTGTCTATGCCTATATGAGAGATATGGAAATCGAAGCTTATAAATTGGGAATACCAATTCATACTCGACATAACGAGGTGGCTCCATCACAATTTGAGTGTGCGCCGATGTTTGAAGAGGCTAATTTGGCCGTTGATCACAATCAGTTACTACTCGATGTGATGGACAGAGTGTCTTCAAAACATAAATTTAAAGTTCTCTTACATGAGAAACCTTTTTCGGGAGTCAATGGTAGTGGTAAGCATTGTAACTGGTCTCTGAGTACGGACACCGGTATTAACCTTTTATCACCGGGAAGTACACCGAGAACCAATCTAAGATTCCTTACATTCTTTATCAACGTCATTGCAGCTGTCAATAACCACGAAGAGCTGTTGCGTGCGAGTATTGCTTCCCATAGCAATGACATGAGGCTTTCTGCCCATGAAGCACCGCCGGTTATCATGTCCGTGTTTACAGGGTCATTTTTGAAAGATGTTTTGGAACTTTTGGAGAAAGAAGTTTATGAAGGCAATCTGAATAAATCCGGTGAAATTGGTCTCAGATTGGATTTGCACAATAAAGTACCGGTCGTTGTTTTTGATAATACGGATAGAAACCGCACCTCACCTTTCGCATTTACGGGAAATAAATTTGAGTTTAGGGCGGTAGGCTCTTCAGCAAACTGTTCTTTGCCTGTCACCATTATCAATTCGATAGTGGCAGAACAATTAGTGAAGTTTAAGACAGAAGTTGATTTACATATCAAAGAAGGAGATTATAAAGATGTTGCGATTTTAAAGGTTTTGAGGAAAACACTGATTGCTTCTAAGCGTATTTTGTTTGAAGGTGATAATTATTCTGAAAGTTGGGTGAAAGAAGCTAAAAAGAGAGGGCTGAGCAATCATCCCACGACACCTTCTGCCTTAAAAACTTTTAAAAGTAAAAAAACCATGCAACTTTTTGAGGAGCAGAAGATAATGAGTCGTGAGGAATGTGCTGCAAGATTTGAAATTATGACACATGATTATTCTACAC
Source organism: Chitinophagales bacterium (assembly GCA_023957215.1). Taxonomy (GTDB): domain Bacteria; phylum Bacteroidota; class Bacteroidia; order Chitinophagales; family JADIYW01; genus JAMLHH01. Next base: position 925 of record JAMLHH010000020.1, on the reverse strand, counting down.
ATATTCAGATAGAGTCAAGAGTCTTGGGCGAAATGGTTTCCAATCAAATTATACCGGCTTGTATTGAATATGAAAACAAGTTGATACAGTCTATTGCCGGACTCAAAGAATTGAGCAAAGTCGATGATGATATTCTTGCTCCAAGGATAGCGCTTTTACATCATATATCTAAAGGAATCTCTGATTTGATGATATTGAGTAAAGAAATGAGAGAATTGAGAATTTTGGGAAATCAGATGAAATCTGAGACCGAAAAAGCGGAACATTACTGTTATAAAATACTGCCTATGATGCAGAAGATAAGAGCCATTTCAGACGAATTGGAATCTAATGTGGAAGATAAATTGTGGCCTTTGCCCAAATATCGGGAAATCATGCTGACGAAATAGATATGATAAGTCTTTTATACGCTTTCACAATTTGATATTCAATGAATCGTTATATCTAATACAGAAGAAATTTTCTTAACTTTACTTGTGATTATAATAAATATGAAAAAACTTAGAATATTTTTCTTGTTCTTAACGATTGCTTTAGTAGTAAGTTGTAAAAAGGATAAATCAGATGATATAGATTTAGCGTATGATTACGTCAATACGGAATTAGGCTCTTATGTAGTATATCAAATGGATTCTATTCTTTATGATGATTTTAATAATAGTGTTACGAAGAAAACCGTCTTCTATAAAGAAAAAATGGCAGAGAACTTCACGGATAATTTGGGTCGCCCTGCTCAAAGAGTAGAACGTTATACCAAAGATTCTCTCAATGGAGATTGGAAACTTGCAAGAACTTATTACATTGTCAAAACCAATAAGAATATTGAAAAAGTGGAAGAAAATCTCCGCTTTGTCAGTTTTGTTTTTCCACCTGTATTAGGTGAAACTTGGGATGGAAATAGATTTATTGAACCTATTGATAATAA
>JAMLHH010000002.1 GCA_023957215.1 Chitinophagales bacterium | reverse complement strand
TCCCATGTCGAAAAGTAACTTTTAAAAATTAGATAGATGAAAAATATTTACACTCTCTTTTTAACGTTGACTATGATGTATGGCATGCAGGTGCATGCGCAGGATGTGGATATCAGTACTCCAGATAAAACAAAGCTTGAAATACAACAGCTTTTTGCGCAGGATTCAATTGCAAAGCAAGAGTATTTATACATGAAGTCACATCCTAAAGTACTTAATAGTAAGCAAATTGAAGATATGACCGATAATAACCAGTTAGAAAATTATCAGTCTTTTATCATTATCTATGATGCTAAGAGAATAGAGTTTAATTCACTGTTTGTTAAAACTTTAATTGAGAATGACCAAATTGCTTATATGGATTTAAGTCCTACTAAAGCTATTATTTGGGCTGAGCAATCATTAGATAAGGATGCTTTGATTTTCAATTTGAATAAGATATCCATGACTCCGGTGACTGAATTCATACAGTTAACTGATGATAAAAATTGAAGATATGCGTAAGTTTTTATTCTTTTATATTCTTTCTTTTATTCCGTTCATTGTCAATGCTCAATATTCGGTACAGCTAAGAGTTACCCAATGGTGTGTATCAGGATCGCATGACTGTGATGGATTTACAACAGGAGATAGTGATTTTGCAGTTGATTTGGAAGCATGGGATCACAGTAATAACATTGGCATTGGAGGATGGGACAATTGTAATCAAGAAGTAGGAGGTAATAATTCTCCAGGCTGTAGAGCATTTACTGGTTGTAATACGGATGTCAAATTGGATGACAGATTATATATTGATTGGAGATTTCGTATTCAGGAAGCGGATTTAATAGGTGGTGATGCGGTTTGGGGATGGAATGATGCTTGTTTTGCCCCGGATTTTTCACTCAACGACAACACTTGGAGAGTGATGCAGGGCTTTCCTAAAACTGCAAGTATAGGAGATGGCGATTGTTCAAATTCGCCAGTACCTTATTCTATTACTGTAGAATGGAAAATGACAGGAACTCTCACCGGACCCGCAAATGATTTCTTTTGTAGTGCGACAAATCTATCGGGCAATTTTAACTATAATTCAGGAAATCTTTCTAATACTGTAAATACTGATAATGCTACTCCGGAAGATATGTGTTCGTCTAATGAGCCTGATGCAAGTGATGATAGGACAGTCTGGTGGAAATTTACTACGGGGGCTAATCCTCCGTCAAAGATATCTATAGATCCTGAAGCATCAGGTGTTTGTACGGGCTTTGCAAGTGTATATGGAGGTACTCCGGCAGGTACTTGTGGGAGTAGAGGATTTACTTCTTACGCAAGTAATCCTTTTGCGGGTCTCATTCAATTAGGAAGTTCTACCTTAGGTGCATCCTTTGATTTAGATTGCCCTGAACCGAATACCACCTATTATATTATGGGAAGAGTAACGGGACTCTGTGGTAGCGGCTCTTTAACTATTAATGTTAAAAGCAATGGCGCACCCAAATTTGGAAATGATCGATGTGCCGGAGCTATTAATTTGGGGACTTTTACATCGCCCGGACAGACAATAGGTGATGCAGCGGGCAATAACAGATGGAACAATTTCTGTGCGACGACGACAGGAGACCCCAATCCGGGATGGACATTGGCCGGTGTAGGTACAGACCCATATCAGACCGTTTGGTTTAAATTTAATTCCGGTAATATAGCGACTCAGGTTGATGTCAATGCCTATAATGACCCTCATAGCTGGGGAGATCAGATAGATTTAAAATTAGCAGTCTATGAAGGACCGAATTGTCCTACAAACAATACTAATTTAGTAAAAAAAGATTATGGAGATCTTGGTTATAGTCAGAGCTTGGATGAAGTCTGCGTGAAAGCAAATACTGATTACTATATCTTAGTGAGCGGTAGTAATATAGAATTTGTTACCGGTTCTACTAAAGAAGGATTTTTCGGTTTATCGGTTAAAGATAGAGGACCTTATCCTGTCAACGATAGAATCTGTAATGCAACGCAGGTAAATGTACAACCACCCTATACCTATAATAATCATTTCTTAGACAATCAGACCAATATCAGAGGTACTAATTGTTTTGAACCTCAGCCTAATTGGGCGGCTGAAGTCTGTCAGGATAATGATGCAGGTGTTTGGTATAAAATAGGAAAAGTACCGGGTAGGACAATTGTCGTGGATGGCAGAAGCAAGTCTAATGATAATATCAGCCTGCAATTTGCTTTATACTCCACTACAACAGATAATTGTGAAGCTGCATTATCAGAGGTGCAATTAGAAAACAACTTAATTTCTAACGATGAGGTCGGTTATTTTAATTGTTTGGATCCTAATAAATATTATTGGCTATTGGTAGATGGCGGAGATTATGATCCTACTTGTCTGGGTATTGCCGGTGCTTTGGAACAAGGTAATTTTTCACTTCGTTTTTGGTTTCCCGAAGAGGGGGAAATTACTGCCTGTAATGCAGAATACTTGGGAGCAGTGCCGGACAACGGTTCTATCAGTATAAAAAACCTGTCCAATATTTGTGGGACAGGCTCTATCGCAGGGTTTACACCTCCATCAAATTTTAGTTTTGACAAAGCAGTGGTTTATACTTTTACGACACCTCCTGCCGTTGGGTTTACTGATGCATCTGTCAAAATAGAGGCATTTTCTAATCCTTACTACCCTAATCAGGGAATTACCGCAGAAGATATTGTGCTGGCAAATTTTTCTCCGGGTGATCCGATAGACTTGCAATTGGCAGTATATTCGGACGGAGCTTGCAATAGCAATCATTTTGTAATGAGTAGTTATTACGATCCTACTACGGGTAGTGGAATTGATATTACCGGAGCGACCGGTTCAGATGAGTCTGTCATCGCTAACTGTTTGAAGCCTAATACTGTCTATTATTTAGTGGTGGATGGAGGTTTGCTCAATACGAGTGGATATTATGATTTGAAGATTTCTGATTACAATGTACATACAACCAATGACTTTTTATGTCAGGCCATAGATATTACCGGTACTTTCTCTGCGCCTTGGACCAATTGTAATAGCAATACCAAAGTCACGCTCTCCAATCAAAATAATTATTGTGCGGGTGTAGATAATGATGTGCCTGCATCTTTAGGTATCCGCCCGCCGAGCTGGAAGGATATGAATGCACCGGTGTGGTATAGATTTAAAGCCCCTAAGTCCGGTAAGTTGCAGATAAATGCCAAAAATAAATATACGGATGCTTTACCTCCTTATGAAGAGCCTGAAATTAGCTTGAAGATGGCAGTATTTTATTTGCCGGGTGGCTATCAAGGGGACTGCGATGATATAGTTCGAGAAAAAAACAGGTTGATCTTAATAGCGGATGAATATCAAGGTCCTTTCCATGATGAAGATTTCACAGTGGAATGTTTGATGCCGGATTCTACATACTATTTATTAGTGGACGGCACCAAAGAAGAAGGCGTTTTAGGCATAATCGGTGCTTGCCCTACTTGTGACCGTGGAGAATTTGAATTAGAATTAATTGCCGATCCGAGAGACCGTCCTGCCCCTAACGATTATATTTGCGATGCAATCAATTTGGGGACACCTTTTCCAAAAAGTGATACAAAAGTACCTCCTGCCGGCGGAGCCGGTACTATCCCATCTCCACTTACGGGATATCCTTCTGCTACGGGTCTCCACAATGGTGCAAGAAACAATCCTAATAGTTGTATGCGTGCAGAAAATAATTTCTGTGCAGGTGTAGATGGCGAACCTGCTATAACAGGCGGTAATTTCTTTACGGAGTTTACACCTTCGGCAACAGTATGGTACAAGTTTACAGCCCCTATCACTATGGCTACCAAAATCACTACTTACAGTGATCCTGATAATTTGGGTGATTTATTGTTTACTCAGATAGCTGTATTTGAATCCTCAGATGGAACTTGTTCGGGTACTCTCATCCCGATAGATGCATCAGGACTATCCAATATATTTACCGGTGGTGGCAACTCTCTGACCGTAGAATGTTTGATTCCGGGTAGGACTTACTATGTCATGGTCGATGGTGCAGGACTGAATCCGAGAGGTTATTTTGAGATAGAGCTAGAGGCTGTTTTGCCTACAAAATTACCACCTCTTAATGATGATATCTGTTCCGCTTTTGTTCCGACACTTGCATATCCTACAAATGTAAATGGCGTAACTACTTTAGACAATCAGACGAATCGTTGTGCAAATATTGAAATAGGTGTTTATCCCGATCCGACAACTTTCTCGACAGATGCAGATGTATGGTATAAATTTAAAACACCCAATACACCGGGACCTCATGCTGTCAAAGTAGAGGTAACGAGTGGTCTCCCTTGGCCTTTCGGAGATGCAGTCGATCCACAAATTGCATTGTATAAAGGTTCATGCCCCAATAACTTTGAATTAGTAGAGGATCAATACAGTCCTTTGGGATTACCTTTTTATGAAAGCATGGAATTTCATTGTTTGGAAGAGAATACCACTTATTATCTCATGGTGGACGGTAGTGGTTTGAATGAAGAAGGAAACTTTAATATCAAGATGACGAGAATCGATCCGCATCCATTACCGACAAACGATGATGTCTGCGATGTAGGAACTACGGCTACAAATGGATATTTGGGAGTTTTGGGTGGTAATACCGGTGATAAAATAGGTAGTACAAGCAAGAATTGGCACAACTTCTGTGCTGATGTGGAAGCGAATGAAAATTCACTGATGACCGATAACGCTTATAGCTTAGATCAGACAGTATGGTTTCACTTTAAAACTCCGAATATCGGAAATAACTTAAATGTAGAAATTCGTGCAAAAAATGACCCTAACCACGTCGGAGATCAAATAGATTTGGAAATGCTTTTAGCACAAGGGACACCATCATGTGGTGGTGGTAATCCATTCAGCTCATTAACTCCTATAGAGGCAATCAGTCCACTTATTACCGACGACCTTTTGGGAGATCCTTTGGCTTTTGACGCTACCATGAAAGTGTGTTTACCTCCTAATAAGGATTTTTATATACAAGTGGATGGTAGTGGCTTGAATACTCAAGGTTATTTCACCTTGGAGATAGAAAATAAAGGAATCACATCGGCTCCGATTAATGATAATGTCTGTAATGCAAAAGTATTACCAAGCTCCGGTGTCATCACCGGCACTTACTCAGGATATGATAATGATGATAATAATTGTGCTACTTTGGAAGACTTTGAAGCTCAGTATAGTCCGGGAGGAATACAACGTTCTGTGTGGTATAAGTTTGTAGCTCCGCCATCTGCTGATGTGACTGTCCAAGTCAAAGGAAACTCTTGGATACCTTTTACCAAAGATTATTTCTTACCGGATGTGACAATTTGGGAATTGGCAGATGAGACTTATACAAGTATTGACAATACCATAAGTGGTTGTCCTAATCCGTCTGCAATTAATTGGAGTCAATTAGAATATAATGATGCTCAGTTTATCCCTAACTCATTGGCCAATGGAGTGTATCCGACAGTAGAGCTTACACCCTTGTGTTTGAAACCGGGATATACTTATTATGTGCAGGTAGATGGTGTGGCAGGTATCGGATTAGATGGATATTTTGAGATTAAAATCAAAGACAACCAGCCATCATTTAATGGTTCGAGTAATGATGAAGCGGCAGGAGCTATCGAAGTACCATTTAGCACGACTTCCTGTCAATATAGTAATGGTACATGGCAGGGAGGTTCGTCAGGATATTCTTTTGGAAATAATTCTACTTGGTCAAACCCTAATTTAGTAGGGATTCCTACCTCAGCGGGCATTCCTTCCTGTAATGAGAACTGTGGAGATATTTGGTTTAAATTCCGAATGCCAGATCCTTGTGGTGAAAATACCAAGACCTTTATTAAGATAGAAGGTGATGATGAATTTGATTTAGGTTTGGATTTATACCCCGAATTGGTGGTGGCAGCATACAATGCCGGCTCTTCGGGTTCATCTTCTAATCTGACTTATATGAAATGCAGTGAGGGTGGGTTTAATAATGATGTCGATTTCTCAATATCTGCAAATCCGGGTGATTGGATTTATCTACAAGTTTGGGATCAAAATGGAGATGAAAAGAACAAACATTTCAAACTTTGTGTATCAGAACAGAAAAGTGCGGATGACTGCGTGGATGCGACAGACATGATTTTGGATGTTCCTTATTGTTGGAGTATCGAGTCTAACTCGGGAGAAACTCCTAACTCCTCTAATATCGGCTCCGGTCTAAATACCTGCTTTAGTGATGGAGTGCCAAAACATTCGGCTTATTTTAAATTTACAACAGATGAATTGAATAATTTCTGTGATGATTACTATGTGTATATCAACACGGATGCAATGGCAAAACAACTACCCAATGGTGCCAATAATGCCTGTATTTCTGGTTCAAGCAGTTCGGTATCTATTAACTATACCTTGTATGAACTTTTACCGGGAGGCAACACGTGTACACCGGGTCCGAGTAATGTATCTCAAAGAAACTGTATTACATGGAATGATTGTGGAGGCGGATCCAGACCTTCAAATCTGACAGGTGACTTTGGTAACGGCGGTATTATTAATGATACGCTTTGGTATAATTTTGATGAGCCCACTTTGGCATTAAAACCTAATACTACTTATTATATAGTCTTAGATTATAAGATTGATAATGTCTTATATGAAGATAGGGTCATCTTAGATGGTATCATCGAAGTGGGTCGTCGTTGTAAAGGTAGAGTGTGGGAATATACGACAGCACTGGTGGTAACAACGGATAAATATTGTGTAGTAAGAGAAAAAGATAGAGATAATCCTAGCAAGAAAGTATATTGGAGACATTATTATGATGATAAAGGTACTTCAGAAACTGCTGATGACAAGTTTGTATTTTCTATTGACCCCAATGGTAATGACTTTGAAGGAGAAGTGACTATTAATTTGGACCCAACCTATCATACTTATGAAGATGTGCCGGGATGCTATGCAGAGTATGTAATGGAGCGTAGATGGGATTTTAAAATTACCTCCGGTTCCATAGATTCACTCAATAAACCTGTCAGTATCAGATTTTACTACAAGACAGAGGAAAAACAAGCAATCATTGACGCCTGTATCAGTTCCAATCCGGCAATAGGATTTATCGCCCGTTATGGTTGTGGATATTACGAACCTTTTGAATGGTTCAAATCGAGAAATGGTCATACTTTCAATCCATATTCTTTAGATGACGTAGATCCATACACAATTAAAGTAGGAGAGTACGGATACTCGGAAACGGGTTGTGAAAGTTATTTTGATAAAAATGGTACAGAGCATACCGAATTGTTGAAAAGATGTAATACGATATCTGCTATTGATTGGGAAGAAGATAACCGTTATCAAAGTTGTAATGGTATTCACTACGTAGAATATACCCCATTGACAGGTTTTTCCGGTGGAACGGGAGGTGCGGGAGTAAATCCTCAGTACAATCCGCTTTCACCTTTACCGATAGAGTTATTGTCATTTACAGGATATAATGACGGCACGCAAAATATTCTCAATTGGGTGACAGCCTCTGAAAGGAATGCTTGGAAATTTGAAGTGGAAAAATCTTTGGATGCAGTATCTTTTGAAAAAATAGGTGAAGTTCCTGCAAGTGGAAGTAGCATTACACAAGTGAGATATGAGTTGGCAGATACTCACCCGGTTATAGGTGATAACTACTACCGCCTTAGAATGATAGATTTTGATGGTGTCTTTGATTATTCTAAAATTATCAATATACCGGTCAGTGATGCAGCCTCCGGTATAGATGAATCTATCAAAGTATATCCTAATCCTACGGATGGTAATTTGAATGTAGAATTGCTTACCGATCAAGCCGGAGCATATAATATCAGAATTGTCAATGCAATGGGACAGGAGATATATTCCGAACAAAAAGATTTTGAGAGAGGTATGAATAAATTCTTACTCAATACTCATTCTTTGAATGCCGGAACTTATATTCTAAGTGTCATCAACAAGACCACAAATGAACTGCAATATGTGAAGTTTGTGAAGCTTTAATGGACGATAGTTTTAATGTGATAATTAGTAAATTAGTAAATGTGAAAATTGGTTGGACGATAGACGACAGACGATAGACGACAAAGGAACTCGTACTTTGTACTTCTAACTTCGTACTTCAAGATTGTCTTGATGTCTTGGCTCTTGGCTCTTGGTTCTATGATTAGACGACAGACCATAGACGATGAAAAAAGGGCTATGGTTCTGTGTGAGAGTTTGAAATTAATAAATGGGGAGGTTTTTGAAGTTAGTTAGCCTCAGACCTATCTATAATAGTAGAAGTTGCTTGTGCCGTCGGTAACAAGAAAATCTCTTCTATATTGACATGTTGAGGTTGTGAAGCGATAAAATACACGCTTTCTGCCACATCATTTCCTGTCAAAGGCTCAAAGCCCTGGTAGGTTTTGTCTGCTTGTTGTTTATCTCCTTTGTAACGAACCAATGAAAACTCCGTGTCTGCTGCACCGGGACTGACGGTAGAAACTTTTATCCCTTGATGTAGCAAATCTATACGCATTGCGCGACTCAAAGCTCTTACGCCATGTTTGGTGGCACAATATACATTGCCTCCACCGTAAGATTCTATTCCAGCCAGCGAAGCGATATTGATAATGTGACCTTTGCCATTCGCTATCATTTTAGCCACTAATTCTTTGGAGACATATATCAAACCTTTCAGATTGGTATCTATCATCCTTTCCCAATCATCGTACAAACCCTCTTGAAAAGCACCTTTTCCGACAGCAAGACCTGCGTTATTGATTAATACATCCACTTGTGACCAAGTAAGATCTAAAGCATTGATATTTTCCTGTACTGCATTCAAATCTCTCACATCGTAACTTTGAATTAGAATGTCCACGGAATATTGAGATTGAATATCAGCTTTTAATTTTTCTAATCTTTCTTTTCTTCTTCCGGTGATAATCAAATTCCATGACTCGGTGGCAAATTTCCATGCACATGCTTCACCGATTCCGGCACTTGCACCGGTGATATATACGATTTTTTTCATTTCTTACTATTGTGGCTAAATTACTTCTCACCTCGTAACTTCGCAAATTTCTTTTTGTCTATTTTTTCTTTGAGTCGTAAGAAATAACTTTCATAGTATTTAAAAACCAAATGACCGGTCAAGAATAAGCTGACCATATAAAATATCCAAGCAGGTAACTCGTATAGGAACGGATGGCTGATACTATATGATTTAGGGACAATGGCATTATAAATCAGTAAACAAATCAATAACACCGGCAAATGCAACACATACAAGCCATAAGATATTTTACCGAAATAGGCCATGAATTTATTACCAAACAGACGCGGAAGCAATCCATATCCCCTTTCAAAGCACATAAAAATGAAAGTTGCCAAGAAATTAATCAAAGTCAATATGTAAACATATTGATAATCATGTACAAACCAATATATCAAATTTCTTGTACCCAAAGCAATTTCTCCAAATGAAGAGCCTTGATATTTGAATGTGTACCACCTAATAAAAACATATACTCCGACCACAAATGCCAAAAATAAAACTGTGAATTGTACCGGTTTTTTAATTCGTTTAAATCCTGTCAAGGCCAATAAGCCACCAGTAGCAAAACAATCCATTTGGAAAAATGGCAAGTGATATAAACTGGTAGCCCCCCATTCGATATCTGGATTTAATGATAACAAGTATTCAAAACCAACATACCTTAAAATAGGAGAAATGACAATAGCTCCTATAAAAACATAAAGCAAGGTTTTCCTATTCAAGAAAAACACTAAAAAAGGGATGATTATATAAAATTGTTCTTCTAAAGAAAGTGACCACAAGTGAGCGAAAAGAGGTGTTCCCAAATAATCTACACCTCTATAGTGGTTGAAAAATGTAGAAAAATTGTAGGTATAAGTCATCAGAAATCCGGAGTTATAACTAACCTCTTCTGTTATAGTTTTTAAAAATGTAATGTTTAAAGCTTTGGCTATAAAGAAAACACTAAACCAAAAAACAATATAAGCGATATATAAAGGAAATATTCTATAGCCCCGTCTGTGAATAAATCTGGAATAATATGAACCATAGGTGGGCATCTTATTTTTATCATATAGAAGTATTCTAATAATCAAATACCCGGACATGACGAAAAATGCTTGTAAGACTTCCCACCCATAAGGTATTGAAAGATAAGCCATTGGCCAATGGTATAATATCAAAAAAAAGCAACAAAATCCTCTAAAACCATCTAAATAGTCTATATAGCCAGTCTTTCCCATTTATGTGTGAATATATAAAAATTTATAACGTCGTTATTCTTATACAGGCTTTTATTTTGAAATACTGAAATAAAATTTTAGATATGAATTAAGTTTGTGAAACGATTGAAATAAAATCTTGTCTTTGATAAAAAAAATAGCGTTGCTTTCAGCAATTTTTTGTGCAATAGGTCAGTTGTACGCTCAGACTGTTATTACAGAACCCAATCCTATTGAACGATATGAAACAAGATACACCCATATAGATATCCAACTCAAAAAAATTGATACACTCCTTGAAGATTTTCATAGATACAGGCCTTATGACAATTGGGAAGTGCCTTATCTCAGCTCTAATCTTGGAAACGTTGCCCGACCTTTATTTTTCAAACCGTTGGAATATATTGGTTTTCAAAGTGGTTATAATATTTTGGACAAATATTTTTTAAGTACGGACAGTGTCAGGTTTTATGATACGAAAACACCTTTTACCTCTGCCGCCTATATCTTCGGAGCGAAAGAAGAAGGTTTGGTCGATTTTACACATTCCCAAAATGTGACACCGCAACTCAATTTTGCTTTTAATATCCAATCACCTTTTTCACAAGGATTTTATGACAGACAAAAAAGTGGTATTAAGAACATTGCTTTGTCCCAATGGTATCAAGCTCCAAGTAAAAGATATAATCTGATGGCAGCTTATATTTTAAACACTGCCAAAATTCAGGAAAATGGGGGAGTTGCAGTCGAAGATATTTTCACAAATCCTGCTTACCAACAAGATTTGTCCACTGCGCCTGTCAGACTTTATACCGCACAGAACCAACTGACAGACCATCATCTGCTTCTTTACCAAACCTTCTACTTAGGAAAAAGTATTGCTACAAAAGATACGACCAAAAAGAGATCTGCCATACTTCCTAAATACGGTATCACACATCGTTTTGAATACAATACCCAAAAAATAAAATACCGGGATGATGAAGATTCCTCTAAAACTTTTTATAGAGACTTTTTCTTGGAAAACGATACTACACGGGATTTTACAAAAGTGCAAACCATAAAAAATGAAATTTTTATTCAGAATATCAATGAAACGAAAGACAGTTCTGAGAACTCTTTTGCATACAATTGGAAAGGCGGTCTGAGATATGCGATGAACAAATATTTGCAAAATACTTTTAGTGAATGGAGGCATAGCTTACAGTTTTTTGGAAGCTTTGAGAGCAATGACAGATTGAAAAAGAAGTATAGTTACCGACTTGATGCTGCAGTAGATATCGCTCCCAAGTACAGTGGTGACTTTATCACTTCGGCAAATTTCAATTTACATCCCAACGATTTTTTTTCGATAGAACCTTTTGCAGTCATCAATACCCGCAGTCCATCTATGAAGACAGAATTTCTAAACACCAACCATTATCAATGGGAAAATGATTTCAAAAAGGAAACAGTCATTCATGCAGGTACTAAATTGGGTATTCCCAAATGGAAACTCTTTTTCAATTTGGATTACTTTTTAATCAAAAATTATATCTATTACAATACAGATTTTCATCCTACACAATTAAACAATCCATTACAAATCATCAGAACGACTCTTGAAGGAAATATCTATCTCAAAAATTTTGTGTTTAAAAATAGTGCTACCTATCAGTTTGTCAGCCAGCAAGATATTCTCCACCAACCCAAATTTTATCTCAAACATCAATGGTATTACAGGGGGTCTTATGTGAAAAAGAAACCTTTACACGCGCAGTTAGGTTTTGATTTGACTTATTTTGGTAATTTCTATGCAGATACTTACCAGCCTGCATTCATGGAATTTGCGTTACAGGATGAAGATAAACTTTCTTTTTATCCGCTGATAGATATCTTTTTCAACCTGCAAATTAAGCGTACAAGATTATTTTTTGTGATGCAAAATATCAGTCAAGGTCTATTGGGCAAGAAAGGATATTATGTAGCGCCTGATTATCCTGCCACTCCGCGAGCACTCAGATTAGGAGTGAGTTGGCAGTTTTATGATTGAGTCGGAGAATGATGAACAGCAGTATAAACTTCCAAAACTGTGAAGAGTAAAAAAACAATTCCTCCCAAACCTAAACTCAAACCCACATTCTCTTTGTGTTGGGAAAAGTAAATAATAAAAACGGCTCCGCTTGCTATCATTTGCAAGCTGATGATGACCAAAGGAATCATTGCACTTGTTTTAGGAGTAATTTTTATTTTGGCACTAAAGACCAATAAAAGAGTCGTCAATAAGGAAATGACTCCAAACCATTTTGTAAAATATTGTAGTGATGAATGTGTCGCTTCGGACAAAAGCCATCCGATAGCAAAAAGAATACCCCATATTTTGAAAAAGAATTTCAAAGCTATTTTAACTGTTTATAGACTACATAAAAAGCGACAGCTATTCCCACAAAAAGCAAACCGATAGTTCCCCACGGTGTTTCATTTCCAAGTTTTTTGTCTAATTGCTGGCCGCCGATGGCTCCCAAAAAGATAGCACTTGCCATTTCTACTCCAATATTAGAATATTTAATCCAAGTCTGAAACTTCTTGCGCTGATTCTTTTTCTCCATCATTTTGGATGTCGATTTGATTATTTACACTTCTTGGCATCAGTCGGCATTTTACCTCTACACCCTCTTCAATAATAATTTTTGAAAAAGTAACTTGATAAGGACCGATTTGGGCAGATTTTCTCAAATACAAAGTGCCACATACATCAATATTTCCGTTGACGATACCTTCTACCGTTAGGTCTTTGCTCTTGATATCGCCCTCTACCTTACCGGTATTTCCAATGACGATTTTTGAAGCGCTGCACACATTTCCTTTGATATTGCCATCTACACGGATATCCGACTTTGAATTGATATTGCCTTCTAAACAACAATCCTCATTGATTCTATTGGCGACTACGGAAGTGCCATCAGCCGGTTTGATTCCATTTTTTAAAAACTTGTTTTTTAGCATGTTCAAAGTTTTTAGTAGTCGAGATATTTACCTGCTGCAATTTGCCCGCCATCAGACCACAACTCAAATGTAGCGATTTGTTCTTTGTCATCTTTATCTATGACGCCGATTAATTGCCCTTTCTCCACTTTTTCATTTTTTTTCACCAAAGCTTCACCATAAAACCGATAGATACTCACAAAACCGTTGGTATGCTGAATATAAAAAACCACTCGTTTTTTGATAACTATTTTACTGATAATCACTCCATCGTATATTGCGTGTACGTCAGAATCAGGAATGACTTTTATCCTTAAATCTTTAGAATTGATGTTATTGTTGCCAGCAGTCGCCACTTTTCCCTCAAAGGGCGAACTCAGTTGACTCAAAATAAGGGCATTTTCTGAAACCTTGCTTTTATCGTCCAATTCATACAAAAGTTCAAAATCCTTGTGATATTTTGCCTCTAATTTCCCTCTTTCGGGAAATTGTGCCTCTCTATCCGAAACCGCTATGCTATCACTTGCTAATCTATCTAGATGTATAGGAATACTGTCTTTCATAAATTTTTCCCAGTCTGTATAATACCGGGAGAAAATATTGACATTGTTTTCTAAAGAGTCCGTTTTTAACTTGAGCTCTATAATTTCCTTTTTCTGTTGTGCATTTGTACCGACGTATCCCGGTAACAGATATTTGAGAGGAGTGAGTGCAAAAACCAAGAAGGCAAATACTAAAAATATCCCGATAACGGAAGTTGTGAGCATAAATAAATTACCTTTGGTGAGTTCCATCACCCATTTTACATCGTAGGTATGTATGTCTATCAACTGAAACCTATAAACCTTTTTGCCTTCCGCCTCAATCGATTTTTTCTTTTTAGACTTCATCAAGTTCAATTTACAAATCTTAATGTTTAAGAAAGTGAAATAAAATTAAGAAATTGCGTTACTTATTGTATTATTGAGTAATGTCTCACAACAATTGTCTAAAGATAGGATTTTTAATTGCAGTTTTTTATTGTTTTTTCTTTCAATATCAGACAAGCTATGCCCAAACTGTAAAAAAGAAGTCCAAAAAGGCTAAAACCAACCTCATCAAGAAAGGTTGGGGAGATGTCACTACCCGAAATAATTTCTACTTCAATGCCAAGCAGATTTATGATGAAATGCTTAAAAATCATCAAAAAAATGCGGAGCCGGATTATCAACAGACTTTGCCCTTTTACTTTCACGATATGCCACCCTCTCTCAAAAGCCAAGAACAGGATTTGCAAAAAATTATTATCAAAACGGGTGTTGTCTTGCAAAGACACGATTTTTCGAGATGGCGGGACAATTGTTATACTCTTTTAGGAAAAGCTTATTTTTTAAAAGATGAAATGGATAGTGCTTTGGTCAATTTCCAATATGTTTCCACAGTACTAAGAGGAAAGTTTAACGACCAGAAAGTCATCGTCTCACAAAAAGAGCTTTTAAAAGCAAAAAAGGCAAAACAAAAAGAATTAGATAAAGTCGCTAAAGACAAAAAAAAGCAAATCGAAGAAGCCCAAAAAGAAAAAGCCAAGGATGCCAAACAGGCTGCTGATGATAAGACCAAAAGAATGGATGCGGCAAAAAAAACCAAGGAGAAAGAACTCCAAAGAAAAATAAAGGCAAAGAAAAAGATGCTCAAGCAGAAAGCCAAAGGGAAATACAAGACTCCTGCCCCTTCTGCCTCTACACCGCCCAAAACGAGTCCACCAAAACCGGTAGAAAAGAAAAAGAAGAGTGTAGGAGGTATTTTGGATAAAATATCGGATGGTATTTCCATAGATTTTGATAAAAACTCAGGAAATCAAACACAACTTTCCGCCGCCGAAAAGAAACTGAAAGCCTTGGAAGCTAAAAAGAAAAACTTGGAAGTGTCCAATGTCGAAGACAGCCTGTCTCTCAAAGAAAGGGAACGAATGGACAAACTTTCGCTTTGGGAGAAAATAAAGCATCTCAGCAGCAGACCGGAAGCTTTGGTCTGGATGACAAAAACCTTTATCAAAAAAGGAGATTATACAAGTGCGGAAAGCATTGTCGAATATTCCAATACACTTCTGAAACTCAGAAAGTCACAGAAAAAACAAACCAATCTTGTCAAATCATACTACTACTATCATATAGACCAAATTGAGAAAGCCAGTGAGGCACTTGAGAAATCCATCTCTTACATGAAAAGCAAAAAGGAGAAAAACTATTACAATTTCCTTTTGGCACAGCTTATATCTGAAAATAATACCGAAAAATCTTACGATATCTATAAACAACTTGCACAAAAAGCAAAAGATGAAGATTTGAGATTTAATGCCTTAGAAAAAATGTATCAATATGCGCAAGCAGGTAAAGTAACATCTGATAAGACTTCCGAATTGATAGATGCTTATCACAAGTTTGCGAAAGACAAAATGGTGGGAGACCAGGCATTGTACCGTCTGGCTAAAATTTCCATGCAGGAAAAGGATACTGTAAAAGCTGTCAAGTATCTCAACAAATCTTTAAGCTATATCTTTAGTAAAGACGAGCAGAAAAGCAAAGCTTTGGCACTACTCGGAGATATTGCATATAACCATTTTTCTTTCAAAGATGCTTACAAACTGTATGATAGTGCAGTCGTGATGATGACCAAAGACACAATTACTAAAAACCTTTTGCAGACGAAAATTTCAGCACTCAAAGAAATAGTTGAGCAACAAGATATTGCTCACCGGCAAGACTCTCTGATATATCTGTCCACATTGAGTAGAGATGCACTCGCCCAATATATCAGACAACAAAATAAAGTAGAAAGAAAACTTTCGAGAAAAGAAAAACTTCTCAAAGGTGATGATGACGTATTTTTCAGTCAGGGAATAGGAAACAATACAAACTTTAATACTTCCCAATCCCAATATACCAATAACGGCAAGTGGTATTTCTATAATATAGATTTGAGAACCAAGGGTTTCAACGAATTTCAGCAAAATTGGGGACATAGACCTTATGTGAAAGAGTGGAGAAGAGGCGAAGCCATTATCTTACAAAATACTTATGGTGTCAAAGATTTGTTGGATCAAATGAAAGATACGACCGATACCGAAACACTGGTCGTCGTTTACAGAATCCCGGGTACGCCTGAAGAGCTTGAGCAAGCCCGTGATTTGATAGCCACTTCATATTATAACAGGGCAATTACTTTCTTTGAAAAATTATCAGACTACAAAAATGCACTTATTTTCTTGGATAGTCTTTTCTATAAATATTCGGAACACCGTCTGATTCCGGATGCTTATTACACGAAAATGTTGATATACATAGAAATGGGAGACCAAAACAAAGCCGATCAGATGGCAAAAATTTTGAGTGAGAAATTTCCTGACCATGAGCTGACCAAAAAACTTCAAAAAGCGAATAAAGCCGATGCCGGTCAATTGGTGGAAACCATCAATCTGAGTGGTAAAGCAGAGGAGAAATATATAGACTTGTATTCACTCTATAAAATCGGAAAATTTGATGAGGTAATAGCAGGTAAAGCTGATTTTCTCAAGCGTTTTCCACAAGAACAAAGGCTCTTGCCGAAAGTGAGCTTTTTGGAAGCACTCAGCTTGATAAAATGCGGTGAAAGAGATAAATATAAATCGGCTTTGGAAAATATTGTCAGATTTTATGCTAACTCGGAAGAAGCACAAATGGCCAAAATGTATTTGAAAGTTTTAGCTGACACAGAAAAAGAAGAAAAGGGAGATACGCTCTCTTCTACCGAAAAAAAAGAAGAAATTGAAGAACATTTATTTAAGTTTGAGGACGATGTCCACTATATTATGATACTCAATAAACAGCCGCAACAAAATAATATCGAGCTGATTAAAAAAATAAATATTGCTATGGATGAAACCTTTCCAAATGAAAGAATCCGTGGTAGTAATTCATATTTAGACATTAAAAACCCTATCTTATTGGTCAAAAGATTTAAAAATATTGAGGCTGCCGAGCATGGCATGTCCATTATTAAAAATTCCAAAGACCCCGATTTGAAAGCTTATATCGCAGGTTCTGAAATTTTATTAATTTCACAGGGAAATTTTACCAAACTATTTACCACGAAAAAGATGGATGAGTATAAAAAATTTTACAAAGAAAAATATTAATTGAAAGACATGTTTTTTAACTATAAACTTCTGTGGAAACTATGGAGTATGGGGATGATAGCGGCATTCTTGTTTTTTGGAATGACAGGTTGTGGAATATTTGGCGATTTGCCGGATATCAGAGAATTGGAAAATCCCAAATCTAATCTTGCTTCCGAAATCTATTCCGCTGACGGTGTGATGATAGGTAAGTACTTTTTGGACAACCGTACCAATGTTTTGTTTGATGAACTGGCACCTTCCACGGTAGATGCTTTGGTTTCTACGGAAGATCAAAGGTTTTACGAACACTCAGGTATTGACATAAAAGGTACTTTGAGAGCTATCATTTTATTGGGTAAAGAAGGAGGAGGAAGTACCATTACACAACAGCTTGCCAAAAATATGTTTAATGACACACGAAGAAAAAATGTCATTAAAAGGATAATTGAAAAAGCACAAGAATACATCATTGCCATTCGGCTTGAAAAGAGATATACTAAAAATGAAATTATTGCCATGTATCTCAACACAGTAGATTTTGTTAACAATGCGGTAGGTATTCATAGTGCAGCTCATGTTTATTTTAACAAATTGCCGAAAGATTTGACTGTGGAAGAATCGGCAGTACTAATAGGAATGCTTAAAGCGCCATCTTATTACAATCCCGTTAGGAATCCGCAAATCTCAAAAGGTAGAAGAAACGTGGTCTTAAACCAGATGGTCAAAAACAAAAAGCTCACTGGACTCCAGTACAATGAACTTAAAGATGAGGATATTCAGGTGCACTTTAACCCTATCAGCCATGTTGATGGATTAGCACCTTATTTTAGAGAAATTTTGGCATTAGAATTAAAGACTTGGTTGAGAGAAAACCCTCGACAAGACGGAACAACCTATAATTTGTACAAAGACGGGCTAAAAATCTATACAACCATTGATTCGAGAATGCAAAAATATGCAGAAAGTGCTGTCCGTGAACATCTATCTAAATATCAGACACTTTTCTCAAACCAGTACAAAGGCTCTAATGTTTTTGATGTGGGTCTTGGCAAAGAGCGATTGGCATTGGCCATCAAAAATTCGGATAGATATAGAAAGCTAAAGGTCGCTGGAATGAGCGACAAAGAGATAGAAAATAATTTTAACAAAGCTGTCCCGATGAAGGTTTTCTCTTGGCAAGGTGAAAAAGATACCACCATGACACCTAAAGACTCTATCAAATACCACATGATGTTTTTGCAGACCGGATTTATGGCGATGGATGCCGAAACCGGTTATATCAAAGCTTGGGTAGGTGGAATAGATTTTAAGTACTTCAAGTATGACCACGTAAATGTCAATACAAAACGTCAGGTCGGCTCTACTTATAAACCGGTTTTATATACACTTGCCATAGACAATGGTTGGTCACCTTGTATCTCTGTACCTGCCGGCACCATTTCCATAAAACTTCCTGCCGGAAATGTTTGGACTGTCAAAGGTGCAGGAGGAGAAAAAACGATTAAAAGGTGTCTCGCTACATCCGACAACGCTTGCGCAGCATACTTGGTCAAACAATTGGGAGCCGATGCTATGGTACAAATGGGTGAACGCATGGGTATTACTACAAAATTACCGGCTTATCCCGCAATGGCATTGGGTGCAGGAGATATCTCACTTTACGAAATGGTCACGGTTTATTCATGTTTCCCATCCGGTGGTTTGCGCACCAAACCTTTAATGGTCACACGTGTTGAAGATAAGAATGGCAACCTGATAAAAGCTTTTTCAACAGAGCAAGTGGAAGCTTTTAGTAAAAATACAGCCTATAAAATGGTGGATGTAATGAAAGGCGTAGTGGAGACCGGAGGTACGGGTAACAGACTTAAAAGAAACTATAATCTGGGTAATTTGAAATTTGCCGGAAAAACCGGTACGACCAATAAAAACGTGGATGCATGGTTCATGGGCTATTCACCTAATTTAGTAGCAGGTGTCTGGGTCGGAAATGATGAACAATTTTTAAGATTTAAGACCACCTATCTCGGTCAAGGTGCAGCCGCTGCGTTACCGATTTGGGGTAAGTTTTTTGAAAAGGTAGTGAAAGATTCTCATTTTAAAGATATAGTAGATGCCGATTTTTTCACACCGGATGATACGACTTTGATACGGAATGTCTGTCAGCAAGACCTTGAAGATTTTGAAGGTTTTGCGCCATTAGACGATAGAAGTATCGAAAGTCAGTTTTGATGAAAAATGAAAAAATTAAGTGACCTTGTAAAAGCTTTGCCCGAAAACCCGGGCGTTTATCGGTATTATGATAAAAATGGAAAGCTTTTATATATCGGGAAAGCCAAAAACCTAAAAAAAAGGGTTTCCAGCTATTTTAATAAAAATGCCGGTCACTCTAACAAAACGAAGATGTTGGTCAAAAAAATTGCCGACATTCAGCACATTGTCGTCAATTCTGAAAGAGATGCACTTTTACTCGAAAATGCATTGATCAAAGAGTACCAGCCTAAATATAATATTGCACTCAAAGATGATAAGACCTATCCTTTTATCAAAATCACCAATGAAAGATTCCCTAAAGTTTTTTTTACCAGAAGATATATAAAAGACGGTGCCGAATACTACGGCCCTTATACTTCGCTACATCAAGTAAGGTCTTTGATGGAAATGATAAAAACCCTCTATCCCATCCGAACTTGTAGCTTAAATCTTTCCGAAAAGAATATCAAGGCCGGCAAGTTTAAAGTATGCTTGGAATATCATCTTGGTAATTGCCTCGGACCTTGTGAAGGCTTACAGACCGAAGAAGATTACATGAAAAATATTGATGAAATCAGAGCCATACTCAAAGGGAAATTATCTACTGTCAGAAAAGTACTCAAAGACAATATGGAGCATGCCGCCCAAAGCCTATGTTTTGAAGAAGCTGAGGATTGGAAAAACAAGATGATCTTTCTCAAAGAGTATATGGAGCAAACCCATATCGTCAATCCCGGCTTGGGTAATTTTCACGTTTTTGGATATTATGATGACGGGAAAGCTGCTTATATCAACTATTTATACGTGTTTGACGGGACTATTGTCAAAGCAAAAAATTTGGTCATCAAAAGAAAATTAGATGAAACCAAAGAATATCTTTTGGAACAGGCTCTTTTGGAAATTTTACTCAATACAGAAACTAACGAACAGATATTACTTCCTTTTGAATTGGATGAAGGACATAATCTGCCCGAATTTTCTTTTTCTATTCCTAAAATTGGAGACAAGAAAAAATTGATAGATTTAGCCTATAAGAATGCATTTTTTATCAAGAAGAATGAGATTAAGAAAATTAAAGATATCACCAATGAAGAGCGTGTCTTACAGTTGATGAAAACCGAATTAAGACTAAAAACCCTGCCTTTTCACATCGAATGTTTTGATAACTCGAATATTCAGGGAAATTTTCCGGTAGCTGCAATGGTGGTTTTTAAAAATACCAAACCGAGCCGTTCAGAATATAGACATTACAATATCAAAACTGTCGAAGGACCTAATGATTTTGATTCGATGAAAGAAATCGTCTATCGTAGATATAAAAGACAATTGGAAGAAAATGCTCCTTTGCCACAACTCATTGTCATTGATGGTGGGAAAGGTCAGCTAAGCATGGCAATGCAAAGTCTTCATGAACTTGGCCTCGATGATAAGATTCAATGTATCTCTATCGCAAAACGTTTGGAAGAAATTTACTACCCGGAAGATCCTTATCCTTTACACATCAATAAGAAATCAGAAACACTCAAAGTCATTCAACATATCAGAGATGAAGCACACCGCTTCGGAATCACTTTTCATCGCGATAAACGTTCACAAGGAACTATCAAGACCGGTTTGACGGACATAAAAGGAATAGGTACAAAAACAGCAGAATTACTTTTGACAAAAATCGGTTCGATCAAAAAGATTAAATCTACGGATATAGATAAGATAGAAGCACTCATCGGAAAAAGTAAAACCAAAATCTTGTTGGAAGCACTCAAATAATCATTGTCAGATAGTTTTTTATCTATATTTTCATCTCCAAAGACAGAACTTTGGAGATAAGAACACAGGTATATTTGAAAAATATTCAAAACAATTAACATCTTGTTGATTATTATTTAACTTAGTTTGAAAATTGTTGACTGATGAAAAATATCTTATTTTTATTCTTTGTACTAATTAGCTTAAATCTTGTTTATGCTCAGACTACGATAAGCGGTACAATTAACGATGATACCAATGAACCTTTGATTGGAGCAAGTGTCGTAGTACAAGGTACTTCTATCGGAACGGTGACAGATTTTGACGGAAACTTCAAATTGGAAGTAGAGCAAAAGCCACCTTTTACAATTGTGTTTTCATATATCGGTTTTTCAAATAAGGAATTAGTCATAAAAGGTAATCAAGACGGCTTAAATATTATCTTAAACGAGGAAAATTCGATATTGGATGAAGTTGTTGTTTCCGCATCAAGGGTAGAAGAAAAGATTTTGGAATCACCTGTCTCTATTGAAAAATTGGATTTGCAAACGATAAAATCTTCTGCTTCACCGGACTTTTTTGAACAGATGACAAAGCTGAAAGGTGTCACTACGGCATCAGGTTCTATGACTTTCAATGCCATCAATACAAGAGGTTTTGGTGGCGTGACCAATAATAGATTTGTACAATTGGTAGATGGAATAGACAATTCTGCCCCTTTGCTTAATTTTCCATTAGGCAATTTGATTGGACTTGGTGAGACAGATATTAAAAATATAGAATTAGTACCGGGAGCTGCTTCCGCCCTTTATGGCCCAAATGCTTTCAACGGTATCATGATTATGAACAGTAAAAGCCCTTTTGATTATGAAGGATTGACATTATCGGTAAAAGGTGGGTTTTCGAGTGCACATAACGATAAGAAAAACAATCCTTTGTTTGGCGCAGATATCCGATATGCAAAAACTTTTGGAAAATTTGGCTTTAAAGTGACTGCCAGTTATTTCGGAGCGACGGATTGGTTAGCCAATGATTATAAGACAGACCTTGAGACACATCAATTTCACGACACCGATCCTTATATAGATCCCAAGACCGGAGAGAAAGTGATAGGCAACAGACCTGCTAACTTTAATGGAGTCAATACTTATGGCGATGAAGGCATTTTAGCCAATATTCCGCTTGGTGAATTGCAAAATTTAGACCCCGAAACGGCTAATTTGTTCATAGATATGATTTCTTCCGACCCGGATTTCCAAATGCTGTTTTCTACTCCTGATGATGCAAAAAAATTCATCAGTAATAATTTTAAATATCTTCCCACTATCGGTTTGCAAAGAACAGGACTGACTGAAGAAGAATTGTTGAATAACAGAAAAGCAACCAGTATCAAAGGTGGCGCATCCTTGCATTATAAACCGACGGATGATATAGAGATGAATTATGCTTTTAGAGCCGGTTCGGGAAACTCAGTGTATCAAGGTTCTGAAAGATTTGCGTTAAAAAACTTTTTGGCTTTTTCCAATAAAATAGAAGCGACCGGAAAAAACTTCATGGTGAGAAGTTATATGACCCAAACCAATGCCGGTGACTCTTATAACTTGACAGCACTTGGTAGTTATGCTTTGGAGTTGATGTCCGGTACGGAAGACCAGTGGGCACCTACCTATCTTGGTAATTTTGTGGCTACTTTAATGACAGAATCCCGATTGACAGGCGTTCGTATTGACAGAATGAGTAACCGGCCTAATCTATTGCGGACTGCATTTGCAGAGGCTCGTTTAGCTGCTGATGCGACGATGCCGGCAAGAGGAAGTGCTGAGTTTCAAAATGCCATCGAAACCATTCGGAATACCTATTTCCAACATGCTGATCCTGAAAACGGTATTTTGGGAGGTGCAGCTTTCAAAGATAATTCCAGACTATTTCATACGGAAGGAACTTATGATTTTACTTCCTTGTTGAAAGATAAAATAGGAATCTTGGTGGGTGCAAACCACAGATTATACAGTCTGTTTACGGATGGAACTGTCTTCAATGAAGATCCTGATGGGACAGGTGTCAATTCCAGAATCAAAATCAATGAGTACGGCGCATTTGTACAAGCAACCAAAAAGTTTTTCCAAGAGAGATGGAGAGTGTCGGCTTCTATCAGATATGACAAGAATGAAAATTTCAATGGTGTTTTCTCACCACGTGTGGCATCTGTCGTCAGCTTAGGTAAAAAACGTCAGCACAATATTCGTGCTTCATTCCAGACAGGCTTTAGAAATCCTGATACGCAAGCACAGTTTATTTATTTCCCATCCACAAATATTGAAATCGGTGGAACTAAAAGAAATGCAGAGCGCTATGGTTTACATGAAGGAGGTGCATACACAAGAGAATCTTTTAACCAATTTAAAGAGAGCTTTTTGGCAGGGAAACCGGATTATAGTCTATTGGAAGAAGATTATATGGAATATATCAAACCTGAAAAGTTGACGAATATCGAAATAGGTTACAAAACAGTGATTAAAAACTTATATATAGATTGGAATGCATATTTTAATTGGTATAGAGATTTTATTTCACATGACTATGTAATTGGAAAAGAAGGTACAAGCCAAAAAGGTCAACACATCAACGGATTTTCGGACTTTGTTAATTCCGGAGGACAAAAAGAACCGGAGGTATTTTATGCTTATACCAATATGAAAGAAAAAGTAAGATCTTGGGGAACAGCTATCGGATTAAACTATAAAGCTAAAAAAGGGTATAATATCCGTGCAAATTATAACTATATGGATTATGCAGCCGACAAAAGTAGAGATAGAGACGGCGTGGATTTTAACTCTCCCAAACACATGTTCAATATTGGTGTCGGAAATGATAATGTCAGTAACTCCAATGCCGGTTTTGATATCAGTTACAGATGGCAAAGTAAGATGGAATGGTTTGCCAGCTTCGGGAATGGTCTTGTAGATGCATTTAGCACCTTAGATGCGGCAGTTTCATACACCGTAAAAAAATGGAATACTATTTTTAAAGCAGGGGGCACCAATCTTTTAGGTCCTGATTATCGTTCCATCATCGGTGGACCATACATCGGGAAAACCTTCTTTGCGGGTATTACTTATGATGGTAGTGTTATTGGCGGGAAAAAGAAATGACCACCATAATCAATAGAATCATTCATGCGAAGAACAAAACTCTACTGGGTAACGAATCATTATTATAGATACTGTCTATTTTGGGGTATTCTCATTTTAAACTTTTATTCTTCAAAAATTTATCAAAACAGTCTTTATATTGATCGGCTATTGTAATCCTCTGACCTTGAATAATTATCCGACTGCGCTCAATACTTTCTATATGGGCAAGTGAAATAATGAATGAACGATGAATACGCATAAATTTTTCTTGAGGTAATTCTTCTTCCAATTTTTTCAGACTTATCAGGCTTAATACAGGTTTCCCCTGACCTGCAAGAAATATTTTTGCATAGTCTTTCAGTCCTTCAATATAAATGATATCGTTAAATGCTATTTTAATTTGCTTGTATTCCGATTTTATAAAAAAGTAATCTTGCTGAACCACAGGAAGGGACTTTATTTCAAACCACTCTTTAGCTTTGTTGGCAGCAGTCAGAAACTCTGCATAATCAAAAGGTTTCAGCAAATAATCTAATGCATTTACTTTGTAACTTTCCAATGCAAAACGGTCAAAGGCGGTGGTAAAAATAATTTTTATGTCCGTGGGCAATGTTTTTGACAAAGCCATTCCGTTGAATTCCGGCATTTGAATATCAAGAAAAATCAAGTTTGGTTTCTCGGTCTGTTCTAAAAAAGACAATACTTCTATCGCATTGCTACATTTTCCTACAAGTTCTAAAAAAGGTGTTTGCAAAACATAACTTTCAATAAGCAAAAGCGCCATTGGTTCATCATCGACAATCAAACATCTTATTTTGTTTTCCATGTTTATGTAATTTTGAATGATAAGATTACTTCAAAATGGTTGTTGTCTGTTTTAATCAGAAATGTATGGTTATTTTCAAACAACAATGTCAAACGCTTTTTCAAGTTTTCAAGCCCAATGCCGGAACCGATCATATCATTTTCGTTTTTTGGGAAAGTATAGTTATTTGAAATGAATGTAATTTGTTGTTCATCAATCGTCATTTCAAAAAACAGCCATGACGGTTTTGTAGCTGATACGCCATGTTTAAAAGCATTTTCAACAATTGAAACAAACAAGAGCGGCGGAATTTCAATATTCGGAATTTCTTTCGGAAAATGTGTTTCTACTATAGTGTTATTAGTTTGGCGTAAGCTCATCAATGAAATGTATTGATTGAGAAAAGAAATTTCATCAACAAGGGAGACTTTTTCGACATCAGAACTTCGTAGTAAGTGACGCATTAGTTTGCTTAAACTATGCAAGGTTTGCTTTGCTTTATCAGGAGCTTTATCCACTAAAGCATATATATTATTTAAAGAATTAAAAAAGAAATGTGGTTGTATCTGATATTTAAGATACTGTAGTTCAGATTGTAATCTGATAGTTTGAGCATCCTTTCTTTCAGCTTCTATCTTTATCCATCTTTTACTCGTTTTAATTGCTACTGAAAATATTAGTGGAATGATTAATGAAATTACATCCAAAAAAAGAAAAAAGCTTTTTGGAGGTGGTGAATGTCTTGGAAAGGGGGCTTGAAATTCTTTACCTATTGGCAAATCAGGTAAGTCGGGTAATTCAGGTTTCACTTCAAAATCTAAAATGAAATTGATTAAAATTAAGTGTTTAATCAAAATCAACAATACAATTAAGCTGGCATTAATAAAAAAGTAGATTACGAACTTTTTGTTAAGTAGGAATTTCTCAATGAGGAATAGATAATTAATATAGAAGACTATTGCAAGCAACAAAAGGGTAATCCAAAAGCCAAATAATTCATTCCAAGATCTTCCTGAGCCAACTGTAAAACTGTAAGGCAAAATCATTAGAGAAGCCCATATTAATAGGTGAACTCCTATTTCTATCCGTGAATTTCTAATTTCATTACTCATATCTCAGGGCTGTTATCGGGTCAGAGTCTGCGGCTTTTCGTGCGGGATACCACCCAAAAAATACACCTGTAAAAGTACAAACAAGAAATGAGATCGTAATCGAATATATGGTAACGCTTACCGGCCAACCTAAAAGGACAGACACGGTAAATGTTGCAGAGAGACCGAATAGCACGCCCAAAATACCACCTGTAATACTTATCAAAACCGATTCAATCAAAAATTGCAACAAAATATATTTTCCTTTTGCCCCGATAGCCATTCGTAAGCCAATTTCCTTGGTGCGTTCTTTTACAGATACATACATAATATTCATAATGCCAATGCCGCCCACGACTAATGATATACTAGCTACGGCAACTAATAAAATAGTCAACATTTCGCTGGTTGAACTGAATGTTTTAATTAGTTCTTGTTGCGATGAAATGTTGAAATCATTTTCTTGAGTAGGGTTGATATTATGTGTTTTTTCGAGGATTGCCGTCAGTTCGTTCACGGCTTCTTCGGCTTGGTCTTCGCTCAATGCAGAAGCAACGATAGATTGCAAATAATCCTGTGCTAAAATTCGTTTTTGAATAGTGGTATAAGGCGCAACGATAATATCATCTTGGTCTTGTCCAAAGGTATTCTCGCCTTTTTGTGTTAGTACACCAATAACCTTAAATGGAATACTCTTGAAGCGTATCATTTTTCCGACAGGATCTTCACCATTCGGAAATAAGTTTTCCTGTATCGTTTTTCCGATTATGGCGACTTTTGCAGAAGTTTTCACATCACTTTCTTCGAACATTGTGCCACTTTCTACTTTCCATTCGCGTATAAGAAGATATTCGGGAGAAGCTCCGTAAATGCTTGTTGACCAGTTGTTCGATCCCGAAATGACTTGACCGTTGCCGTTTACCAAAGGTGAAATAGCTTTTATCAGTTTAGCATTTTTTAAAGCTTCGTAATCCGGGACATTTTGAGTGATTGCATACTGCTTTGGTCTGTGTTATCGAACACCGCCCATCATACTCGCTCCGGGGCGAATGGTAATCATATTCGCCCCCATACTCGAAATGTTGTTTTTGATACTTTCTTTTGAACCTTCGCCTATTGCAAGCATAGTAATTACCGATGCCACACCGATAATAATACCAAGCATTGTGAGCATTGCTCGTATTTTGTTCAGCAATATGGCTCGCCATGCTATTTTGAAAAGATTGATGATACTCATTTTTTATTTTTAGTCAAGTTTCGGAATTTTTGATAATTCTTCAGCAGCTTTCAATCGTTTGGTTACGATTTTATCTTCTTTGATTAAACCGTCACGCAACATCATGGTTCGTTTGCTGAATTGTGCAATATCGGTCTCGTGTGTTACAAAACCTATCGTAATACCGTTGTCGTTCAGTTTCTGAAAAAGCTCCATTACTTCATAAGAAGTACGTGTATCCAAGTTTCCTGTAGCTTCGTCCGCAAGTAAAATGACAGGATTATTGACCAATGAACGGGCAATGGCAACACGCTGTTGTTGTCCGCCTGAAAGTTGGTTGGGCAAATGGTGCATACGGCTTTCTAAACCTACTTGTTTCAACGCTTTTACGGCTCGCTCCCTACGATCTTCGGCTGAAACTTTTGAGTTGTACAATAAAGGTAGTTCCGCATTTTCTAATGCCGAAGTTCGTGCTAATAAATTGTACGATTGAAAAATAAATCTGATTTTGGTATTGCGAATTTCTGCAAGCCGGTCTTTAGAAAGTGATTTTACCGAAATGCCATCTAATTCGTAATTTCCGCTTGTCGGGCGATCCAAGCAACCTAAGATATTAAGCAGGGTTGATTTTCCAGAGCCACTTGTTCCCATGATAGTGACAAATTCACCTTGATGAATAGTTAAATCAATTCCTTTCAAGGCTTTTACTAATTCGTCTCCCATGTGAAATTCGCGTGTCAGTTGCGATATTTTAATAATTGGCTTCATTGGCTTGCTTATTTCCGTATTTTATTTTGTAGGTGTTGAAGTAGCTTTTTTGCCACTTTTCGGCGGCGTAGGCATAAATGGACTTGAACTACCACTCACTGATTTTTGAGACTGTGTTTCCGTGATGTTAATAACAAACTCTTCACCCATATTCAAGCCAGAAATAATCTGTACGTTCACTCCGTCTTTGTCTCCAGTTGTAATTGATTTATGCTCCAATGCTCCGCTCGCTTTCTTTACCCAAACACTTGGGTTTGTTTTTTCAGCCAAAATTTTCGGAACAGCTTCGCTGATATTATTCTGTATATAATACAACTTAAGTAATGTACTGTCAGGCGTAAAGTTTAATGCTTGTGCAGGTATGAGCGTGACATCGTTTAGTTCTTTAGTATAAATAGTAATCGTAGCCGTTAATCCGGGTTTTAGTTTTTGGTCAGAATTGTTAGCTTCAATAATAACTGTATATGTTACCACATTAGAGGTAGTTGTTGCTCCCAAACGCACTTGTTTTACTTTTCCTGAAAATTGCAAATCAGGATATGCGTCCACCGTAAACGATACTCGTTGTCCTTCTTTCACATTACCGATGTCTGCTTCATCCACATTAGCTTCTACCTGCATTTTGGTAATATCTTTGGCAATGGTAAAGAGCGTAGGCGTACTCATACTAGCGGCTACTGTCTGCCCCTCTTCCACTTCTTTAGTCAAAATTACCCCATCTATAGGCGAATAAATATTAGCATAGCTCAGATTTGTATTCGCTGTATTTAAGGAAGCCTTACTTTGCTGTAAAGACGTTTGGGCATTTTGTAGTTGAAACCATGTGGCTTCATAATCTGCTTGACTGATGACACCTGCTTCGTACATCCCTTTTTGGCGGTTGTAATTTTGCTTTTGATAGTTTAACTGATTTTGTGCTGCATCGTAAGTGGCTTGTGCATTAGATAGCGATGCTGTTAGTGTAGTTTTGTCTAATTCGGCTAAAAGCTGCCCTTTTTTTACAACACTGTTGTAATCCACATAAATTTTGGCTACCAAGCCCGAAACTTGCGTTCCCACATCAACTTGGTCAACAGGTTCAACCGTTCCTGTCGCAGTAACTGAATTCGTAATACTCCCTATTTTCACTTTTGATGTAGCTAACTGAATTTTGGTTTCACTTTTATGAAAAAAGAATCGCGGTATTACAAACATAGCAGCAAGAATAATAGCAAGGCTAATTGATGTATATACATATTTTTTCATCCACATAAATTTATAGTTGTTTATTTATTAATAAGGTTTTTATTTGCGTTTAAATATCTCCGAAAAAGGCTTCTCGTTTTGAGTTTGCTGTATAGGTTTTCCATAACCATTTGTATCTAATAAAGAATTAATGATGGATAATCTTAAAAATGTTTGATATGTCATATATTCAAAATCTACTTTCCTTATCGTGCCTTCTTTGTACCTATTTTTTTGATACTCATAAGTTTGCTCCAACTCATATAGTTGACTTTCCAATTTATTATAACTGACTTTTTCTTTTGAAATCAATGTTGAACGTTTAACTTTTTCAACACCCATTAGAGGAAGCTTACTTTTTATAATTCCATTATAGTTTTTATAATAGATATTCGATGTTCTCAATATAGTTTTCATTTGATTACCATGTCTCATTTCATCTATTTCTACATATCCTTTGGAAATTTGCTCTCTATCTGACTTTATTAAACCTTTAGAATCCTGTATATTTCTTTTGGATATGAGCAGTTGAGTTGTAATGAATAATTGAAGAATATATAAACCTATTATAATGGTCATACTGAAAATAATAGAGAGACTATATCCTTTTTTCATCGTTTGATTCTTTTTAGTTAATATTATCTACCTCTTCACCATTATAAAACTTCAATAATTGTCGATATAGAATAGTGAGATATTTGCTTTGTAAGTTGGATTGTTCGGCATTGATGTAAGTGTTTCGACTAACGGACAAGTCGGTCACAGTCAGCCCACCCAATTCAAACTTTTTACTTGCAAGTTCATAAGCTAATTTAGCATTATCACGAGTAGCTTGTGCAGCGGTGGCTTGTGCTACATTTGCAACAGCGTTTTGATATGCTGTCTCAATTTTTGAATATAATGTTTTAGAAGCTACTGCTTTATCCAAATCATTTTGTTGTAACTGTATTTTTGCTAAGCTTACATTTGTTTTATTTTGCATTTTTGAGAAAATGGGAATATTTACCAATAAGCTCACTTGTTGTTTAAAATTATTATTTAATTGTGATGCATAATCGTATGACATTGTATTAGTATATCCAGTTCCCAGACCCAAACCGAGAGAAACAGTCGGATAATAAGCTGTTTTTGCAATCTTAATATCTTTTTCTAAAGTTTGTTTTGTCAAATCATAAATTTTCAAATCGGGTAAATAAATAATAGCTCTCTCAAAAACCTCTTGTTTGTTGGGAATAACAATCGAAATGTTGTCCAACTTTATATTCTCTATTTCAAAATGGGTGGTTGGGTCCAGTTCTAATAACTGTTTGAGTGCTAAAACCTGCTGTTCATACTGATTTTTTACCACAACAACATTGTATTCATTTGTTGCATTTTGGGTCTCCATGTTTGATAATTCCAATTGAGAAATCGCACCATTTGTGAATTTTATTTGCGTTTGCCGCAATTCTTCCTGCGAAGACTTTAATATATTTTCGGCAATAGTTATACTTTCATTATAATATAAAGCTTGTAAATAAGACTCTATAACACTAAGTGTGATACTATTTTTTGCTTCTTCGATATAAAGGTCACTTTTCTGTAACAGTATTTTGTTTTTTTCTATTTGTAAATTCAAGAAATTTCCTTGATACAGAGTTGTCGAACTATTTAGTGAAAAATTGTTTGAGAAGATTTGCTGGTTTTGAAAATTACTTGTGATTGGATCAATGGCTGCACCATTTGAAAAACTTCCATTTGCGTTACCCGAAAAATTGGGTAGTTTATTGTACTTAGTTTGTTTATAGTTGATTTCTGTAGAGTTTTGGTCAAGTTCAGCCTTTTTTATTGAGACGTTGTTTTCTATTGCATATTTTATACAGTCTTGCAGTGTCCACACCCTTGTCTGTGCAAAAGAAAAACTCTTGAGAAACAAGAAGAAGCTAAAAACTAAAAACAGCCTTTTTATCACGTATTTATATTTTATTGGACGTAAGGTCTTTTGTTTTATATGGATATTCAAAGACAATAGACGTTTGGCATGTTTTTATAGAAGTAAGTCCTGTTTATTACTAATCTAAAATGACGAAATGAGATAATAAGTTATAACATTACTACTAACAGATATAGTAGATAAGATAAAAAACAAATTTATTTAGAAATCAGATCATCCTGACCGACGTCTTAAAATATAGAGATTGCCGAAATAAATAGATATTGTTTTATAAGACATCAATAAATAAATTGACTCTGTAGAATATCATTTACTACCAACAAAGAACTAAAATCATTAATAACAAACAAAACAATATATTAAACAAAATGAATATATGTAAAGAGCGACTATACATCAAATTCCCGAATAGCATATTCTAACTTCATCTGTGTGCCATCTTGTGAACCAAAAAAGGAATGAAGGACTTCAAACTTATCATTCATTAAAATCCAATGTGGTGTACCATCACAATCAAAAGCATCAAAAAGCTCATGAGATTTTTCCATATAAATAGGGAAAGGACTTTCACCTTTAGTGAAAATATCTTTTATATCCTGCGCTGTATAAGACCTATTGCCAAAAGTAGTATGGATGACGACTAAGTGGACGAAAGGATAACTTTGGGACAAATCATAAGCTAACGGTAGCGCTCTT
The DNA here is from genome assembly GCA_023957215.1 of Chitinophagales bacterium. GTDB lineage: Bacteria > Bacteroidota > Bacteroidia > Chitinophagales > JADIYW01 > JAMLHH01. The sequence continues at coordinate 97,646 of JAMLHH010000002.1, read as the reverse complement.
CCCGTACATCCCAAGCAATCATTGTTGTAAAAAAGTAAGAGGTTGAACTTGTCCTTTTGTACAAGAGAACGTAAAGTATGAGTTTGACCATTTAAGTCAGTCAACGGATAGTCCAATCTTTCCATTTATTGCACTTTTTCTGAATGTTCCAAAATATATCTGACGATGAGCTCAGCATGATGTCTGGAGTTTTCTATAAACCATTTATGAGTTTCTAATCCTCCACAAATTACACCGGCAAGAAACAAGTTTTTGATATTGGTTTCCATGGTATCTGAATGATAAAAAGGAATCAGCTTTCCATCTTCAGAGAATTGTACGCCGGCTTGTTGTAATAAAGTATTATCCGGCAAATAACCGGTCATCGCCATCACGACATCGTTTTCAATTTCTTGGATACCATCCGGAGTCTGTATGACTATCGTTTTTTCCTTTATTTCTATAAGTTTAGAATTGAAAAATGCGTGAATATTCCCTTCTTTGATTCTGTTTTCTATATCAGGCTTGACCCAATATTTCACTCTTTCACCAATCTCATTTTGACGAACGATCAAAGTCACCTCTGCACCTTTTCTATAAGTCTCTAATGCCACATCTATCGCAGAGTTTTGCGCGCCGATGACTGCTATCTTTTGGAAAGCATACCCATGTGGTTCTCTGTAATAATGATGTACCTTAGGCAAACTTTCACCTGGAATATTCATTAAGTTCGGAATATCATAAAAGCCGGTAGAAACCACAACATACTGAGCTAAATAGGTTTGCTTTTTTGTCTTTAGTTCAAAAAGTCCATCTTTATTTTTTGATATACTTTCTACCTGATTGTAAAGTTGAATATTGAGGTTTTCACTTTCTACCACTTTCCTATAATATTCCAAAGCTTCTTTTCGTCCCGGTTTGGGGGTGGTACATGTAAAAGGTATTCCTCCGATTTCTAACCTTTCAGCCGTAGAGAAAAAAGTCATAAAAAGCGGATAGTTAAAAAGACTATTGGTCAAAGCTCCTTTTTCCAATATCAAGTAATCTATTCCGGCACGTTTTGCCATCAGTCCACATGTCAAACCGATGGGACCGCCGCCTATGATGATAAGTTCTCTGATTGTTGCCATTGCTTACAACATAATACAGATTTAAACGAATTGTTTAATGCTGAACAGTCGAACCTCTTTTCACCAAATAGAAAGCAGTGAAAACGGATATCAATAGACACATTGCAACAATTTGATGTGTCTGAGCCAAATATTCAAAAGCACCAAACTCACCCAAACGAATTTTTACGGCAGAAATCACTGTCAAAACGCCCAAAGTCACTTGTGACAAAACGAGTGCTAACATCCAAGATGAGGTTTTTCTCAATAAACGTGAATCTTGTGCTTTCGCAATTTTTCTCAATTGAAAACTGACTATCGGTATTAAAATGAGCAACAAATAAGCGATGCTGCGATGTACAAACTGTATATTGATGGGATTGTTGATCCAACTGTTGTCTGAAAGTGCCGGTGGTATCCAGTAGCCATTCATTTTGGGCCAAGAAGGTGCATAAGCTGCACCATGTGTTCCTGCGAGAAAAGCTCCGTAAAAAAGTTGTAATGTGATAATTCCCAATATAAGAATGAGACAGTTATTAGCAGAGGATGACACCACTCTTTTTTCATCAGGTACTAAAAGCTTTAAGGCAAACCAAAGCGTATAGCATAAGAGTATCAGCGCAGAAACCAAATGTATAGACAATCTCACATGGCTGACATAGTAAAGTTTACTCGAAGGATCTACTCCACTTTTTACCATATACCAACCGATAAATCCTTGTAAACCACCCAAGATAAAAAGAGTCGCCAGAGGCAATATCATATCTTTTTGGAAGTATTTCTTAACTAAAAAGTAGAAAAATCCTAAGAGAAACACAAGTCCTAATAACCTTGCCCACACTCGATGAAACCATTCCCAAAAGAAAATGAATTTAAAATCGGTCAAAGTGTAATGATGATTGATATATTTGAATTGTGCGATTTCCTGATATTGGGAAAAAGCATGTTGCCATTCCGTATGATTGAGCGGAGGGATAAAACCCATGATAGGTTTCCACTCCGTCATAGAAAGCCCTGAACCGGTCAGTCGGGTGATACCGCCTAATACGATTTGTATCACTATCATCACCACACCGGTTAGTAACCATGCGGCTACTATTTTCTTTCTTCTTACATCTTCATTTATTGAAGCCACCTTACTTTTTTTAGTCATGCAAATATAAGGAAGTGTGAGCGAAATAGAGTAATGAATGTGAATGGTGAACTTATGGTAAATCCCGTTTTAGTTGAAAAGCTCTAATTGTTGATTTCTAACAAGAGAAATTTCTTCTATAAAATCATTCCATAAATCCATATTCAGATTCGTGTTATAAGTTTCATTAAACACATCTAACTTTTCACTTATTTTACCCTTTCCTATTAAATTTGCTACTTGAGCTAAATCGATTCTCATTAAAACATCTTTTGTAAAGGCTCGTTTAGCATCTAAAAAAATAATTGATTTTAAAAATCGAGTTACTAAGTCAGAATTTAATATCAGAAGAGTATAAACCGCAAACTCTTTTTTACTAAAACCTAACATATAGCACGTATCATCTAACATTATAGGTTTCCCATTGTGTGGTAAGACAAGTGTAAAGTGAAATGTTTTATAAAGCCCGGAAATTGCTACTTTATATGGCTTAAAAGAGTAGTCACCAATTCCAAAAATTGAAAAAAGTGGCTTGTTTTTATAAATGCTTGATTTTCTTGTATTAAAATTTTTCTTATGAGTATTAAGATAGCTAAAGGTTTTTGGAAAAAGACGTTCAATATAATTGGTCTCCTGACCTACTTTTGTTTGAGTAATGATTGTGAATTTCCTTGTTTTGCCTACAACAATATCCTTTAAATCGGAACTCTTTAAAATACCATAAACTAAGTTGTCTTCCAATTCTATCGTCTCGTTTAATGTATTTACAAAAAAACCATCTCTTTTCTCTAATTCCATTATAGAAGAACAGTCGTGCTTAACACCTTGTCTCCATTCAAATGGACATAATCCATCAACTTCTTTTGAATCAATATATAATTTTGTATTTGAAATAAACTTATCTTTTAACCATCCAAAATTTAAAGTAGGCTCTGAATTGTTATAAAAATCAAATTCAGTACACTTATAAGCAGGCTTTGTATTTAGTTTAAAATAAAACAAGGAAGCTTCTACAGAAACATTAAATTCTTTTTTACTATCAATACGATGTTTTTCAAACCCAGAAATAGCATTTTTCTTTATGTTTTGTTCAAATAGAATGTTTTTAATGACAGAGTTTTTAACTAAGAGAGCAACATGTCCTTCTTTATTCTGAAATTGTTCAATCATCATCATTGTGATATACTCTGCAATATCAAAATTACTCCTTCCAGTAATTGCATCTATTCCACTATAATTTTTATAGTTTCTTTTTTCGGGAAGATTAGAAGAATTTAAACTCCCTAATTTAGAGTTTGTAACCCAAGGTGGATTCCCAATTATTAACAATTCACTTGTTTTGATATCTTTTAAAATTGAATTGAAATCAAAATCAAAAATACTGCTATGAATAATTGAAATATCAGGTTTATTTTCTGATGGATTGTGTAGATAAAAATCAATAATGTTAAACTTGCTCTCCCAAACATAAGGCTTGTAAATTTCAATTCCAAAAACTTGTTTTATCTTATTAAAATGAGCCAAAGAAGCAATAATAAAACTCCCTTTTCCACATGTGGGTTCAATGACAATACTCGGTTGTATTTTTTTCGTTGTTAAGTAATATGCAATACTATTTGTTAATTCAGAATTAGTTTGAAAATCACCATACTCAGCCCTATCCGATTCAGAAACAATATTTTCCGTTAATAATAAAGATTTTTTTAAGAGTTGAAAATCATTTTCGCATTCAAAAAAATTTACAATACCGAATGCACGATATAGCTTATTGTTTGCTTCTTTGATTGAATTTATTTGTCCAAGATGATTACTCAAATAATCAAAAGCCCCAGAAGAAATATGTGTACCAAAGATTTTCAAACTAAAAATTTTTAAATTCTACGATTCTATTAATTCCTTCAATATCATCTGTGAGTGTAACTATTCGTTGATATTGTAATCGCCATTGTAAAGCATTTGAGATTGTTAAATATCCTTGTTCCGGTGGATTTTTTAATATACTTTTTGCCAGTTCACTCAGTGTAATTTCATCGGCAGGAATATTCTTGTCTTGTAGATATGTAATAATATCCGTTTCATTAGCGCCATCTTTAACCATCTCGCGTAAACGAAAAGTGGTTGTATAATCAGCCGTTCGACTTTTGTCTATAAAAGAACAACTAACGAAATCCAATTTTGCTGTTTTAGTTCTTGTATCATCTATTTTATCATAAACAAAAACAAGAAGATGATACCCTAACCCAAAAATCTTTTGTTTCGCATCTTTAAAAGGACAAGAAGATTGTGGGTATTTGATTGAAGTTACCTTAATATCTGTTTCAATATTTTTTAGAGGCAAATCAATTCCCTTAGCAGAAGAACCTAATAAGACTTCATACTTTTGATTTAATTGTGTCTGAAACTTATGTTCTATATAAGTGCCTACAGCCTTGCCATCTGTAACCCCAAAAAGCTCTTTGTGTTTAGATGCAGATTGTTCATCACAGAATAACTTGGCTTCTTTTAAAAGCAGTTGAAGAGTTAGTTTTTCTTTTTTCCCCACTGTCTAAAATTAATCATTTTATTTCAAATTACTATAATGTTACTTCGGTGCTCGCCACACCAATATAAGGGCGATGATGGAAAAGAAGATATTAGGTATCCACGCACCCCATGCTGGGCTTAAATTTCCGAATGTAGAAAAGACGGTAGAAAACTGTTGTGTCATCACGTAAATACCACTGAGAGCCAAACCTGCGACAATATAAATTCCCATCCCGTTTCTTCTCTTTTTTGTAGTCATCGCAAAAGCAATAATGGTCAAAATGATTGTACTAAATGGAACTGCAGTCCGCTTGTATTTTTCAGATTCGTAAAACTGGATATTGTCCGCACCTTTTTCTTTCAATTCCATCATAAACTTCTCCAATTCCGGAGTGGTCATCGATTCTTTGACATTGATTTGAACCGCAAAATCCGAAGGTGCAAAGCCCCAGTCAAAATGTTTGTCTTTTTCATCTTCTACCTTAAATGTTCCATCATTGTAAAAAGTTCTTTCTACATAATTTTCTACTTTCCAATCATTTTGCACGCTATCCCAAAGTGCTCTGTTAGCAGTGATTTTATATTTCATCTGCCTGCCGTCAAATACTTCCAAACTGAAATTATAAGCTATCCATTCTTTATCGTCCCAAGATTTCGCATAGACCAGCGTATCTTTTTTATATTGAAAATGAATATTATCATTGGCCTTTTCAGAACTTGAAGAAATGTATTGATCTGAAAACTCATAAAACTTTTTATTTGAATCCGGCAACCAATAGTGATTGGTCATATAAAACAATCCGGTCAAAAAAACAGCCGTTAAAAAATAAGGCAACATCAATCTGTAAAAGCTTATTCTACTTGCCAACATGGCAATGATTTCAGAGTCACCTGTCAGTTTTGAAGTGAAAAAGATAACCGAAATAAATACAAAAATAGGAGCCAGCATCATCACTATCCACGGAATAAAATGGATATAATATTGGGAAATAATCTGCCATGCACTCAAGCCTGAATCCAAAAAGTCATCAATCTTTTCTGTAATATCAATGACGATAGCAATACCGGTCAACAGTAGAAGTATGAAACCAAAAGTTCCCAAATATTTTTTAATGATATATCTGTCTATCAGATGCATTTACAGCCTTTGAGTCACTTTTTTCACCATTTGATTTTTCCAAGTCGTAAAGTCTCCTTCTAAGATATGTTTTCTTGCCTCTTGTACTAACCAAAGATAAAAAGAGAGATTATGAATACTTGCTATTTGATAGCCTAAATATTCTTTACTGATGAAAAGATGTCGCAAATAAGCTTTGCTATGAAGATGGCTGGTACTCGCAGGGCAATTGATATCTATCGGACTAAAATCATCCTTCCATTTTGCATTTTTGATATTGATAATTCCTTCAGAAGTAAAAAGCTGACCATTGCGGGCATTGCGTGTCGGCATTACACAGTCAAACATATCTATACCCATAGCGATACACTCCAAAAGATTAGCAGGCGTACCCACACCCATCAAATATCTCGGTTTGTCTTTAGGTAAAATCTCACAAACAGTTTCTGTAATTTCATACATATCTTCGGTAGGTTCACCGACAGAAACTCCACCAATCGCATTAGCAGGGCGGTCGCATGATGCTACAAACTCGGCAGACATTTTGCGCAAATCTTTATAAGTGCTGCCTTGTACGATAGGCATTAAAGTTTGTTCGTGACCATAAAGAGGTTCTGTGGTGTCAAATCTTTCGATACACCTTTTCAGCCATCTGTGTGTCCTTTCCGTAGATCTTCTCGCATAGTGAAAATCACAGGGATAAGGAATACATTCATCCAAAGCCATGATAAAATCTGCTCCGATGACTCTTTGGATATCCATCACATTTTCAGGTGTAAAAATGTGTTTACTACCATCAATATGAGATTTGAAAGTGGCACCTTCTTCAGTAATTTTCCGCCTTTCACTCAATGAAAAAACTTGAAAACCACCGCTGTCTGTCAATATCGGTTGATCCCAAGTGCTGAATTGATGCAGCCCACCCGCTTTTTCCATAATTTCCATACCCGGGCGTAGATAAAGATGATAAGTATTGCCCAAAATAATTTGAGCATACACTTCCTCTTTTAGCTCACTAAAGTGAACGGCCTTGACAGTAGCCTGTGTGCCTACCGGCATAAAGATGGGCGTCTGTATCACTCCGTGGTCGGTGGTGATTTCTCCAGCTCTTGCCTGACTACTTTCATCAAGTTTATTCAATTCAAATTTCATCTAAGTTTATATCTTTATATTTTTAGAATAGCTCATGCTGATGTTGACTTCTATTTTTTTACTCGTGATAGTTGTACAAATATTGTACTATCTCCTTTTGTCAGCAAAAATACTTCTATTTCGGCAAGCAGTAAAATTAAATGATAAAAGTTCGCCTATACAGGTTTCTATTGTAATCTGTGCGAAAAATGAAGCTGAAAATTTACGACACAATCTCCCTTTGATTTTAAGTCAAAAATATTTCCGTTTTGAAGTGATAGTCGTCAATGATGGCTCTACGGATGAAAGTTTGAAAGTGTTACAAAGTTTTCAAACTGACTATACCTTTTTGAAAGTCATCAATATTACACCTGAAGAGAAAATTGGCTCAGGTAAAAAGCAAGCTTTGACGGCAGGTATTCAGGTAGCACAATATCAATATCTTTTATTGACAGATGCGGATTGTTATCCGACTTCTCATCTTTGGTTAGAAAAAATGATTCAAAACCTCAGTGAAAAAAATAAGTTAACACTTGGGATTTCACCCTATGAAGACAAAAAGAATTTAGTTTCAGATGTCGTCACCTATGAAACAACGACCACCATCCTTCAATATATCGGTTTAGCATTGTGGAAATTGCCGTACATGGGCGTGGGTAGAAATATCGCTTACACCAAAAACCTCTTCGAGGAAACAAAAGGTTTTACAAGTCACACTCATATCAGTTCGGGTGATGATGACTTATTTGTACAAGAAGCCATCGCTAATACACAAGTCAATATCTGTATAGATAAAGATGCAAAAACTTTTAGCCCACCACCTGCGACATGGCGAGCATGGTGGAAGCAAAAAATACGTCATTATACGACAGGTTATAATTATCAAATGAAACATCAATTCCTCTTGGGCTTCTTTCTTTCGTCCAAACTTTTAGTATATCTTAGTTTATTTGGCTTACTTTTATTAGAGAAGAATGAAATGACAGCACTTATTTTTTTCCTATTATATGAATGCACTATTCATTCGGTTTATTTTTTGATAGGGAAAAAACTGCAAGTTTCTACCAAGTGGCATAAAACTTTTTACTTAGATATTCTCTTCGTTTTTACATTAATAGCACAAGGTATCCATTCATTTTTCACAAAAAAAATCCAATGGAAATAGGTAAAAGATATAGCGATATGGATTTGATCAAGATGGCTATTGACGGTCATCAGCCTGCCTATTCCGAACTACTTCATCGCTATAAAGATGCAGTGTATTTTCTCATTTTGAAAATAGTCCGTACACCTGAAGATGCAGAAGATTTGACCTATATCACTTTTACCAAGGCGTTTAATAACTTGGCTACTTACGATAGCGCTTTTAAGTTTTCAACTTGGCTGTTTAAAATTGCTTCCAATTCTGCCATAGATTTATTGAGAAAAAAATCTGTTAAAACACTTAGTATTTCTAATGAAGATGAAACCGAGTCCGGAGAAGTATCTATCGACTATCTCGGTCAATTTTCAGATAGCGATCCGGAAGAACTGATTATCAAGGAGCAAAGAAAAAAGATAGCCAGAAATATGGTCAAGCATTTGGACGAGAATATGGAGAAAGTCATCAAACTGCGCTTTTTTGATGAATATTCCTATGAAGAAATATCTAAAGCATTAGATTTGCCCATCGGTACGGTAAAAGTTCAGATTTTTAGAGCAAAAAAACTTTTGCAGACCATATTGAAATCAGATTCCAAAGATTTATAAACGAATATATTGAAAGTAGTATTATTGTTTGCCACCCTGCTTTTTTCTTCTTGGTCATACGCTCAGGAAGAAACGCAAGATAGTTTGCAGATAGACATAATTGCAGCACAACAAGTGCAAGAGGACACCGTGCCTCCCAAAAGAACTTTTATTGATAAGGTTTTCAATCAAGAAAAATCTGTGACGGGATTGGTTTTCCCTTTGGCATACTATACTCCCGAATACAATTTGATGCTGGGACTGGGGGCAGTGGTCAGTTGGCGTGCAAAAAGAGATACGGCTAACACTCCATCATACACGTCTGCTTGGGGAACTTACTCTATTGACAATCAAGTACGGGTTGAAGTTTTTGGGTCTTATTATGCAAAAAGTGACAAACATCGTTTGACTTATGAAGTAAATTACCAAAAGCTGAAACAACCTTTTTTCGGAATCGGAAACAAACTGCCCAAATCGGATAAAGAATTAGCTTTGACCAAAGGTTTTTCTGCGGATGCTGATTATCTGTACCAGATACACCGTTTGTTTTTGATAGGTGGATCTTATGGATTTGACTACACGACAAGTATTCGACCAGAGCCGAATAAGATGTTAGATACCGGAAGATATATAGGTGCAAACGGCGGTTTTGTGCAAGGAATAGGTATCAATTTGGCTTTTGACAATAGAGACGATTTATATTTTGCATATAAAGGAAATTATCTCGGTCTCGAAGCAAAAATTTATCCAAAAGCTTTGGGAAGTAAATATCAGTTTGCCACTTTGGGAGCAGAGTATCGCTCATTTATCAATATCAAACGCAAAGTGATTTTGGCATCACAAATCACTGCAAAAATGAGTTTTGGCGATGTGCCTTTCTATCTTCTTCCTGCACTCGGCGGTAAAGAATTATTGCGCGGATATTCAGTAGGTAGTAGCAGAGACTACTATCTTTTTAACCTTCAAGGTGAATTGAGAATCCCTGTCAATAGATTTATTTTTACCGGTTTCTTCGGCAGTGGTATCACAGGTCCTCAATTTATGGATTACTTTAAAGTAAAAGATTACGCATATTCTATCGGTGGCGGAATCCGGTTTAGACCATTTTTAGATAAAAATATTGTTGCCCGTTTGGATGTGGGATTTTGGAAAGGCACTTACGGAGTGTACTTTGTCTTTAACGAGGCGTTTTGATATTTTACCAATGCGTAAATGTACTTTGTGAATATTTGTGCTGTTTGAAACTAAACAGAACAACAATTCAAGAGAATAAATTCCAAAGTCAATCGTTTTAGTTACTGTGAAAAACAAGAAGAGGAATACAACAATTCCCACAAGAGTTATTTCGGAGGAATCGGTCAGCGGAATAATAGTGGCCAAAGAAACATCGGAGGGCTTACAATCTGATGAAAGAGCTAAATTGCCACACAGACACGATGCTCATTTTTTTGTTTTACAAGAAAAAGGAGTTTCACTTACTGAAATAGATTTTGAGGACCATCTTATTGAAACGCCAACCGTATTATACCAAGCCCCCAATCAAGTTCATCGAGCGTTAAAAGTCGAAAATATCGAGTTATTGATGCTTATTATTAACGATGAAAACATCAACGCTAATTATTTGAAACTTTTACAAAGTATCGCACCGACAAAGCCTATTCAATTGTTAAGAAGTGATTTAGAAGCCATGGAAAATTTATTCCTGTCTTGCCTTTATCTTTATCAAAGAAAAGAAGACAAATTATTTTCATCGCAATTAAGAGATGGTTGTAATGCGTTAATTGCCTTGACCATATCGCTATATATGAGGCAGTCAAAAGCAACTAAAACTTCTTCACGTTTTGAAATCATCGAAAAATCGTTCACGGAATTGTTGGAACAAAAGTTTGTTTCGTTAAAACGTCCCTCGGATTATGCCAATCTACTAAATATTTCTACATCATATTTAAACGAATGCATAAAGAATGTTACTGGATTTTCTGTAACCCATCGCATCAAACAACGAAATATATTGGAAGCCAAACGCTTACTTTACCATACCAACAAATCAGTGAAAGAAATTGCATCGGAATTGGGTTATAAAGATTATCCCTACTTCTCCCGATTATTTACAAAAGAAGTGGGAACAACTGCACAAACTTTCCGAAATAAAAAACAAGGGTAAAATAACAAGCGGCGATTGTCAAATCACCATCTTAACATTTAGGAAAATCACCGCTGTTTTATAGAAGATAAAGGCGATAGCGGAATTTTGGTTGAGGATTCTTACAAACATCGTCCTGTTTTAGGCAAAACAAAATTGAAAGAATTTGCGAAAGCATATAACAAGCAATAATAATTAACTATGCAAACAAAAAATCGTTTTCCTTTAAAAAACAATAGGCAGCATATTTTTATTTTTACAATATAATTTCAGCGAAAATGAGTAAAGAGAACGCTATACAACTATTTGAGCAAAAGCAAGTCCGCACCCATTGGGACGAGGAAAAAGAGCTTTGGTATATTTCGGTTATTGATGTAATTGAAGTATTGACTGATAGCATTGACCCACAAGCCTATTGGCGGAAGCTAAAACAACGGCTTAAAAAAGAAGGAAATGAAACCGTGACAAATCTTCACGGTTTGAAAATGCAAGCAAAAGACGGTAAAATGCGACTAACTGATGTTGCTGATACCGAGCAGATTTTCAGGCTTATTCAATCCATTCCATCGCCAAAAGCAGAACCGTTTAAGTTGTGGCTGGCACAATTGGCAACTGAACGATTGGACGAAATGCAAGACCCCGAAATTACCATTGACAGAGCTTTGGAACAATATTTAAAGTTAGGCTATTCCGAAAATTGGATAAATCAACGGCTGAAAAGTATTGAAATCCGTAAAGAATTGACGGACGAATGGAAAAAACGAGGAATAAAAGAGGGTTTACAATTTGCAACGTTAACTGACATCATTACAAAAGCTTGGAGTGGCAAGACAACTAAAGAATATAAAATCCTTAAAGGGCTGAAAAAGGAAAATCTTCGGGACAATATGACGAACACCGAACTAATTTTGAATATGCTTGCAGAGGCTTCTACCAAAGATATTTCACAAGCTGAAGATCCTGAAACGTTTAAAGCAAGTGCAAACGTGGCTCAACGAGGCGGTAAAATTGCAGGCGATGCCCGAAAAGCATTGGAAACGCAAACAGGCAAAAAGGTAGTTACATCGCTAAACGCTAAGACAATAACAAAAGGCAAAGGCACAACACAAATCGGAAACAACAAGACAAATAGAAAAACTAGGAAACAAAAATAATTAGACAAAAGACGTGCAATATCCTAAAGATTTTTCAAAAACCACGATTAGTCCAATAACTACTCTTTTTAGTTCTTTTTTCCTTTAACAAATATCATGTTCTTTGCAGGATAAAGAAAGAAATTATGCCCAATGCACCCAAATGGCTATTTGACGCTGTAGAATTATTCACAACGAATCAGACAATAGCAGAAGTTGTCGAAACAAAGTTTATCTCAACTTCCATTAAGAAAATATGCTTAAAATCAGGTTTTAAAAAGAAAGCATTTTCTGTTGGTGCTTACATTGATTTTCGTGTCAGTGATACCGAAGTGAGAAGATATACGGTTTCTTCTTTTGATGCTAAAAAGAACACCATTGAGATTTTAGTTTACATTCATAATGGAACTCCCGGTTGCTTTTTTATGGATAATTTAGGCATTGGTGATAGAATCAGACTGAACAAACTCAACGAGCTGCGAAAATATTACAATGACACTAAAGGAAAATATGTGATTTTTGGCGATGAAACATCTTTGGGAATTGCACGCTCCTTTATGCCTTTGCTAAAGAAGAACCAGCAACAATTTCTGTTCTATTTTGAGTTAGATGAAGAGAACAGGAAAATTCCTGAATTATTAGAAATGGAGAATTATGAAGTATTTTCTAAAACAAATACGTTTAAAAATCAAGAATGGATAGATAATTTATCCGTTTTCCAAACATCAGCATGGGAAAATGCCCATTTTGTTTTGACGGGTAATGTTCAATCCGTCCAAACGTTTAGAAAAGTCATAAAAGAAAAAACGAGCGGAAAAATACACGTTCACGGTTATTGGTTAAAAGGGAAAAAAGGATTGTAAAAACACAATATCGCAATAGATATTCTTTCCGACTTAACCATAATATAACGTTTCTTTTAGTTCTGACATTTTCGAACCAAAAGAAATATTCTATCTTTGCATCCTAAATTTCATGCAAATGGAAGAACAAAAGAAGATATTTATTGAAAAAATAGGTGTCAAAACTGAAAATCATGGACACTCTCCGTTAGCGGGACGTATCATCGGCACTTTGCTTCTTGCCGACCCCTCTTACATGACTTTTGAAGAACTTTGCGATTATTTATCTGCAAGCAAAAGTTCTATCAGCACCAATTTAAAATTACTGATGAGTGAAAGCATTGCAATGGTAGAATATTTTACCTTGCCGGGTGATAGAAAGAGATATTTCAGGATCAGCGTGCAAGGTTGGCAATCCCATCTGGACAAAATACCGGATGAATTTGAATATGGTAATCAACTTCTGACCGATATCATCCAATATAGGATCGAAAATCATTTGGACGAGAATTTTACCAAAGAGCTGAAAGAGATTGTTTCTTTTTATCGATTTATCATAGCAAAACTTCCACTTTTAAAGGAAGAATGGGAACAACTAAAATTAAAAAACAATATCTAATTTATCTATTTATGAAAGCTCATTTGTTAGTATTTCTCATAGGCATTACTTTGACCTTTTCAAGCCAAGCACAAGAAGCGTTTAATCTAGAAAGTAGCATTCAGTATGCCATTGACAATAATTTTGACTTGTTAAAAGCTACTCTCGAAAAAGAAAATATTGATTACAAAATCAAAGAACAGATGAGTGCCGGATTGCCACAGCTCAATGGCTATCTTTCGGGAAGTAACAATATTTTAATTCCTACACAGTTAGTTCCTGCCGAGTTTTTTGGAGCACCTCCCGGCACATTTATACCGATTAAGTTCGGGGTTCATTATTCGGTAGCAGCAGGATTAGAATTGAGCCAACTTTTGTACAGTCAACAGTTTTTCAATGGACTCAAAACCGCCAGAAAGTCAAAAGATGTAGTGGATTTGTCCGTTGAGCAGGCGAAAGAACAAATTATCTACAACGTGGCATTGTATTATTATCAGGCACAAACTTTTAAGATACAGATTCAAATGTTGGAAGACAATTTGAACAGGCTGTCTAAAATCACCGATATCACACAAACGCAATATGATAATGATATGGTGAGAAAGTTGGATTTGGATCAGTTAAAAATCAATCTGAAAAACTTAGAAACACAGTTGAGTAATGCAAAAATTGCTTATAACCAACAAATCAACGCTTTGAAAATCATCTTGGGTATGGATGTGACAGATGACTTGGTTTTAGTGGATGAAGAAGTCAATATCAATATGGAAACTTATGATGCTTCGTCAAAAGTATCTGACAATATATCCCAAAAATTATTACTGGCTCAAAAAGAAATGTCTGAGCTTGAACTCAAAACAATCAAAGCAGGATATTTTCCATCTTTAAATTTAAATCTTTCTACAAGTATCAACGGTCAGTTTGACAAGTTTAATTTCAAAGAAAAAGGAGCTTTTAACAGATATCCTTATATGCTTTTGGGTTTGACTTTGAATGTGCCTATTTTTGATGGTTTGAAAAGAAGTAACCAGCTCAAACAAAAACGCATCGCTTTAGAACAACTGAAATACGATACCGAAAAAACGGACAGACAACTCAATTTACAGTATCAAAATGCAGTTTACACCGTCGAGCAAAAACGAAGCAGCTTTGTACATCAAAAAGACAATTTGGCTTATGCTAACCAACTGTATGATGCGGTAAAATATACCTTTAACGATGGGATGTCTAATATTACAGAACTCATCAATGCCGAAAACAGCTTGAAAGATGCTCAAAACAATTATCTAAAATCACTCATGGAAATCAAAGTTTCAGAATTAGACGAAATGTACATTTCCGGTAAAATCAACCAATTAGCTAACCAATCTCAATAACAATATAACATGAAAAAAATATTATCCATAGTTGCACTTGTTGCATTCGTCATCTATGCAAGTTTTACTTTGGTCAAAAATAAAAAGGCCATAGAGAAAAATACGAAGGAAGCTCTCAACATAGAAAAATACAATTATATACCTGTCAAAGTGTATAAAGTAACCGATGAGCTGAATACACAAACTATTGAAGAACTCGGCTCTTTTCAGGCAAGACAAGAATTGACTGTCACCTCTACTGCTAACGGGAGACTCATGAGCTTAAATGTGAGAGAAGGTCAGTACGTCAGCAAAGGTACTTTGATAGCACAAATAGAAAGCTCCGCACTGAGCAGTCAGTTAGCGACAGCGCAGGCAGCTTTAGCCAATGCCAAAAAAGATTTGGAACGAGTGGAAAATGCCAATAAAGTAGGCGCAACCACCAAAATGCAAATTGAGCAAGCGCAACTGCAAATAGAAAATATCAATTCTAATATTGCTGCTATCAATGAGCAAATGAAATTTTATAGAGTGACAGCACCGATGTCAGGCTATGTCAATAAAATGATGATAGAGCCGGGTAGTTTTATGATGGCAGGCACACCTATTTTAGAAATGGTAGATATCAGTACGGTAAAATTAGTTGTCAAAGTGGATGAAAAATGGATGCCACTACTCAAACTCGGACAAACTGTTAATGTCAAAACAGAAGTGTATCCTGATAAAGATATGACTGGAAAAATATCTCGTATCGGAGTAAAAGCAGACGCTTCCAAGAAATATGAGATTGAAATAGATTTGCCGAATAACGCTAATCAGCTGAAAGCCGGAATGTATGCTCGGGCTACTTTTAGCAACTTAGATACCATTGATGCGATGTATATTCCGAGAAGTGCCATTGTAGGTAGTGTGAAAGATGCACAAGTTTACATAGTAAATGCAGATTCTACTGTCTCTTTAATACCTGTCACTGTGGGAGATTACCAAGGAAACAATATTGAAATAAAGAGCGGTTTGCAACAAGACAATCAGGTAGTCGTCATGGGACAAATCAATCTGAAAGATGGAGAAAAAGTAGCTGTTGTACAATAAAATTTGATTTAGAATTATGTCCATTACCTCGTTATCGGTCAAAAGACCAACGCTTGTAGTCGTATTTTTTACCATCTTAGGCTTCTTTGGTATCATCAGTTATCATAGCCTCAAGTATGAGTTATTACCTGAAATGAGCTTTCCCGTAGTCATGGTGACAACCATTTATCCAGGCGCAGGCCCCGGAGAAGTGGAAAGCACCGTCAGTAAAGTGATCGAAAATGAAGTCTCAGGTTTGGAAAATATTGACGAACTCCAATCATACTCTTTAGAAGGTGTTTCCATAGTTGTTATTAAGTTTAAACATGGTACAGACCCGGATATTTCACTACAAAATGCACAAAGGAAAATCAATGCAATCCGTTCACAATTGCCGGACGATATCGAAGATCCGGCTTTGGATAAATTTTCCTTTGATGACTTACCGATTATGAAAATGGGTGTCACCGCCGATATTTCCGATGTCGAACTCAACGACCTTTTAGATAATAAAATTTTGCCGGATATGGCACGTGTAGAAGGTGTAGCACAGGTTTCTGTCATCGGTAATACGAAAAGAGAAATCAGGGTAGATATAGATTTGGATAAATTGGAATCTCACGGTTTGAGCTTATTGCAAGTCACCCAAGCCATACAAATGTCTAATATGGACTTCCCTACCGGTAGAATCAAAAACAATGCTGCCCAGTATCAAATCCGTTTAGGCGGGAAATTTGAATCAGTAGAAGATATCAGAAACCTCATCGTCGCCAATACACCGGAAGGAAACAATCCTATCTATATGTACGACATAGCTGATGTTTATGACGGAACAAAGGAGGTAGAAACTTTAGCTCGTATTAATGGTGCGCCATCTGTGGGACTGATGGTCGTCAAGCAAAAAGAAGGGAATACAGTTGCTGTTTCAGAACATCTAAAAGAAAAGATTTTAGAGTTGGAAAAAATATATTCTGATATACATTTGAAATTCAAAATTACTTCTGACAACTCTGACTATACACTTGCAGCAGCAGATGCAGTGACACATGATTTGATAATTGCAGTCATCTTGGTGGCAGTCATCATGCTTTTGTTCTTACATAGTTTGAGAAATGCATTTATCGTCATGGTATCTATTCCACTCTCTATTGTGAGTACATTTGTCATAATGAATGTCATGGGTTTCAGTTTAAACTTGATGACTTTGCTTGCATTGACACTCGTCGTCGGTATCTTGGTGGATGACTCCATAGTGGTGATAGAAAATATTTATTCCCATTTGGAAAAAGGACTTTCCGCCAAAGAGGCTGCACTCAAAAGTTGGGATGAAATAGGTATTTCTGTGGCCTCTATCACCTTGGTGATTATCGTCGTGTTTTTACCGATAGGTCTGGTACAAGGGATGATGTCTGATATGCTCAAATCTTTCTCTTTTGTGGTGGCTTTTGCGACTTTCATATCATTGATAGTTTCCTTCACGGTGACACCACTTTTGGCTTCCAAATTTGCTAAACTGAAACATTTGGACAGCAACAAATTTTTGGACAAACCGATTATTGCGTTTGAAAAGTTGGTGACGGTCATTAGAGATGTCTATTTATCCGCCTTGAAAGTGGCATTGCGACATAAAGCAGTCACTGTCATCGGTATTCTTGCTTTTGTGTTTTTAGGTTCTTATGCCATTTTCTCCAATGGACTGATCGGTCAAGAGTTTGTAAAAGAAGGTGACTCGGGAGATTTTATTTTAAATGTAGAATTACCTAAAGAAACGCCTATAGAAAAGACTAATGAACTTTCAATGGAAATAGAAAAATATTTACTTGACAATCCACTTGTACAGACCGTTTTTACGACTGTCGGTATGCAGTCATCAGGTATGATGTCCACACAAGCTTCTCCGTATGTAGTAGAGTTTGCCGGTAAAATGATAGACCTCAAAAAAAGAACTACTTCTGTACAAGATTTCGTAATCCAAATCAAAAGAGAACTTTTCTATAAATATCCGGGTGTGGAACTGAGAGCGCATGCTGCATCTATGACAGGTGGTGGTGATGCACCAGTGCAAGTTGTAGTACAAGGTACTGACCTAAAACAAGTTTTGGCTTATGGAGATACAGTGAAAAACTTGGTCAACGAAGTAGCAGGTACTGTCGAAGTCAAGAAATCTATCGAAGACGGTAATCCTGAAGTAAGAGTAGATTTGGATAGAAAGAAAATGGCAGATTTAGGGGTTGACCTTGCATCTGTAGGAGCAACGCTACAATACTCTTTCTCTGGTAATACGGATAGTAAATTCCGTGATGGACAAAATGAGTATGACATCAATGTCAGATTGGATAAAATGGATAGAGCTGATATAGACAATATCAGTAGAGTTGCGGTGATGAATAATCAAGGTCAACTCATCAAACTTTCACAGTTTGCCAATATCGAACTATCTTCCGGTCCTTCACAGTTAGAACGCTTTGACAAAGTCCCTTCTATCACTGTCACCGCACAAGTGGCAGGTGTTTCTAACGGCGTTGTTTTGGATGAAATCAGTAAAAGATTGGATGAGTTAGATAAGCCACTCGGTATTTCTACCACCATGATAGGTGAGTATAAATATCAGGCAGAAGCTTCCGCAAGTTTGGGGATGGCCTTCGGTATTTCTATCGTCTTGGTGTATCTGATTATGGTCGCATTGTACGAATCTTACGCCTATCCTTTTGTGGTGATGTTCTCTATACCTGTGGCGATGATAGGTGCATTTTTAGCACTGGCTCTCAACATGGAAAACCTGTCTATCTTCGGTATGTTAGGTGTCATCATGTTGGTCGGTCTGGTCGTGAAAAATGCGATTTTGATAGTCGATTTTGCTAACCATCTTAAAAAACAAGGTATGCCATATCAAGAAGCTATTATCGAAGCATCTTTAGAGCGTTTCAGACCTATTTTGATGACTACTATTGCGATGGTTATCGCCATGATTCCGGTCGCTCTCGCCAAAGGAGAAGGTGCAGAATGGAAAAATGGTCTCGCTTGGATTTTGATAGGCGGTCTGCTTTCATCTATGCTGTTTACTATCATTATTGTGCCGGTGATGTACAATGTAATCGACGGTTTCAAAGCTTGGTGGGCGGGTAGAAAAGAAAAGAATCAGGCTATTTTGTAGAGCCAAGACAAGAGCCAAGATACAAGACTTTTATTTATAGTATTGAGACTTTGAGTAGTGAGACTTTCACTGTCATGAGATTGTTGAGAGATTGAAACTTTGTGGACTTCGTACTTTCTTTGCACTCTTTGCGGTTAAAACGTTGCCTAAAATCAATTTGCGAATTGTTGATTAAATAAGCGAATACTGAATCCGGTTAAAGACAATATAGTATAAAATTACTATATTTATTTGAGATATATAAAACGAGTGGTCACTAAAACAGTCCAAAATGAACTTATTACTTAATACATATGTTCATTTCACTCAAGTATTGATTCACTAAAATGCTACAGTTATGAATTCAAAAGAAGAAATTGTAAGAGATTGGTTACCGAGATATACCGGAGTCGATTTGAAAGATTTTGGTGAATATATTTTGCTGACTAATTTTCAATTATACGTCAATCTTTTTGCAGATATGCACGGAGTTCCTGTGATGGGAAAGTCTAAACCTATGAAAAGTGCTACGGCCAATGGTATTACGATTATCAACTTTGGCATGGGAAGCCCGGTTGCTGCTACGGTGATGGATTTGCTCGTGGCGATACAACCACATGCTGTACTGTTTTTAGGTAAATGTGGTGGGCTCAAAAAGAAAAACAATGTCGGAGATTTGATTTTACCGATTGCCGGTATTCGGGGTGAAGGTACTTCTAATGACTATTTCCCCGAAGAGGTGCCGGCCTTGCCTGCGTTTGCCTTGCAAAAAGCAATTTCTACGACCATCAGAGATTTTCAGATGGACTATTGGACAGGAACTGTTTACACCACGAATAGAAGGGTATGGGAACACGATGAAAAGTTCAAAGATTATCTCAGAGAAATCAGAGCGATGGCGATAGACATGGAAACAGCTACACTTTTCTCCGTCGGTTTTCACAATGAAATCCCTACCGGAGCATTACTGTTGGTCTCTGACCAACCGATGGAACCCGAAGGCGTAAAAACTGAAGAAAGTGATGCGAAAGTCACAGAGGATTATGTAAAAAGACATTTAGAGATTGGTATTAAATCCTTGAATCAGATTCAATACAAAGGACTCACTGTAAAACATCTGAGATTTTAAACGAAGTTCTTTCTGTCATACCATTCCTTTGGTTGGTATCCTTACCACCAAATTCAAATATCATTACACAGTTTCGTAAGTCAATTGGATAATTTCCGTATTCACAAAATAAGCCCAAAGAACTGAATAATTATAACAAATAGTAATGGTTGGTGACGGAACACCAACCAATGGGGGGCAAAAAAGTTATGACAGGTCAACTAAGTTTTTTTATTTGATAGATATTCAGTAAGTTTACTATATAAAGTATTGAACACGATGGGAGCTATATCATATAAATCTAAAATTGAAGATACTTTTTATAGTGTTAGAGAGTTTTCGTTTCAAGAAAAAAAGCTCTATTATTAGATGATGAGAAGGTCAATAATCTTTTAGATACTATTCTTGATTTCAAAAAAAGTTTGAAAGAAAAAACGGGAAAGATATGTGATATCAATGAAAGCATGGAACTTTCTCTATTTTTAAGAAAACTAAATTGGTTGGTGGCGGAATTCCAAGTTAATTTGAAAATTGGAGAATGTGAAAATATACCAATGAATCAATATACCAATGTAGCAATGTATCATTAGACCATGACTTTAGTCGTGGGATAATGATATTTAACCACAGTCCAGAATCGCTTTGCTTCCGGGACAGGAGGACACAAAGAAAGTACGATTCCGAATATCTCGGAACGAGAGAACACAAAGAAAACTCGTACTTATAATTTGCACTTTTAAGTAATTTAATCGTGGGATAATGAGATGAAGGTATCCCTCTTTACAGAAGTATTGTTTATATTTGAGTTGATGTTCTACTAACATAGAGTAATAAAAAGGTTCAATGACAACGATAGATAAAATACGCAATGGGTTAATTGATAAGTTATTGACCATTGAAAATGAAAGCTTTCTCATGGCTCTTGATAATTTAATTTCTTCAACAATAGAAGACACCAATTCAATAAAATTGACCATCGAACAAAAAGAAATATTAGAAATGAGTGAAGTAGATATCAAAGAAGGTCGGCTTATTTCACAAGAAGCTATGGACAAACGAAACTTAGAATGGCTAAGCGGGTTGTAAAATGAACGAAAATTGCTGATATTCAATATGTTGGAATACTTGAATATTGGGTTAAACGAAATAAGTCAAATCATTATTCAAGAAAACTGATTCAAATCGTAGCAGAGTTAACGCAACAAATAGCAAAAACGCCTTATGTATAAATTAACTGACTTTAAAGATACCCGAGTTGCTTCTTTAGGCAATTTCAGTATCTTCTATAAAGTAACTGAAAATGAGATTTTGGTAACTTCTTTTTGGGATAATCGTCAAGATCCCAAAAAGCTATTAGAAATTTTAAAAAAGAAAAATAGATGAGTCGCTTTATTAATGTTAGGATGTTGTCATGCTGCTATTAACCCGACATATATTGACCGATATTTTCCTATGCTGCATACTGAATATCTCTGTGTTTAAAATATTTCATTACTCTTTGCGGACTGACTGATAGCATTTCCATATGGTTTTGTACATTATTTTGTAGCGTTTCCTTGTTCTTTGGTGACTTTTTTGCTGACATTCCCTGTTTCAGATCACAGTTCAGATATTCGTCAGGATTACGTTCAGGAGAATAAGAAGGCAGATAGTATAATGCAATCTTTTCTTTGTTTCTCTCAACCCATTCCTTAACGATTTTACTGTGATGAACCCGAAGATTGTCCAATATCAAATAGACCATTCTTCGATTTGCCTTAATGAGTTGTGTCATGAATTCAATCAACCTATCGGCATTCATAGACTCGGAGTATATCATAAAATGGACTTTACCCTGATTGTTGACTGCCGACACCATATTTACCGAAAAACGTTTGGACATACTCTTTTTTCTGGAGTGTTTTCCCCTTAGGTGCATAACTTCTGCCGTGATTACACTGGTTTTGATTCCGGTCTCGCCCCAGAAAATTTCAGCATCTTCTTCTTTAGCTTGTTTCTTGATAACCAAGGGTGTGCTCATCCTAACCATTTTTGGACTTTCTTCGGGCATTGTTCGTAAGCTTGCTTCTTTGTGGCTTTGAGGGGTAAAACCCCACTTCCTCAAGTAAACGCCCATGGCACTGATAGAAATAACTATCCCAAATTCTCTTTCAACCAATTCTTTGACTGCTTTTCTTGTCCATAAAGCATAATCAAGTTTTAACTGCTCTGGCATTTTATCAATAATCATCTTCTGTATTTGCCGTTCTACCTTTGAGGATAGTAGTTTTCTGTCCTCAGACCTCGCTCCACGCTTTCCGGAATGAAGACCCTTTACTCCTTTGCTCTTATATTTCTTGCTCCAATCGTTTAGAGTATTAGGACGCAGGCATAGTTTTTCACAAACAGCCTTCTGAGACATTCCTGATTCAATAAGGCGCATAGCGGATTTTCGTATGCCAAGTATTTCTTGTTCGTCGAGTTTTCGTAAATCAAGTTTTTCCATGCACAAATATACAAAATGTATCGGTATTATGCAATCATGTTAATAAGCATCTATATGCAATACAGATTCACCCCCTTGGTTGGTATCCTTACCAACCAATTAAAGTTCTTGGAGAATCATATCTATAAATTCTTTATCCATCTTGGAGAAGGCAAACCACTTCTTTCCTAAATCTTTTAGGGAGGCTCCTAAATGATACATTACATTGTTATCGATAATTAAAAATCTATCGTGACTTTTAGAAAAGGTTTTTATGATGAAACCTCCATATTGTTCGTTTACTTTTTGAATATCTAATGATAATTGACGCTTATTACTTTTTGTCAATAGTTGAACTATAACACCTTCTTTCTTTTTTAACAAATGGCTTATTACACTCTCATCTATATAATTATCAATGAGTATAATACTCTTGTGAGCTGAACGTATAATCTTAGATGTCAGTTCATAAGCATCATAGATTTGCCCTTCGAAAAAGACACCTTTTTGTGGCAACTCATTTCTTTCTAATACAGTGAAAATATCATTAAACTTTTGATCGTGTTCTAAGAGCTTGTTTTCAATATTTGATAATCTCAATTGTTGTATCGCTTCTTGACCGATTAACTTTCGCATCCTTACAAAAGCATTGATAATATGAATACTTACTTGAACTGCTATGCTACTTTTCAAGACAGCGGAAAGCATAGCTACACCTTGTTCTGTAAATACGTAAGGAAGGTGACCTCCAAGATGCTGTCTTGATGGTATCGCATTTTGCGATACCATATAATCTACTTCGTTGTCAGTCAACTGAAACATAAAGTTTTCTGGGAATCTCTCATGATTTCTTTTAACCTGCTCTCTTAATCTAATCGACTTAACCTGATACATTTCAGCTAAATCTCTATCCAACATAACTTGCTCATTACGAATGGTGTAGATTTTATTGGAAATATTGTGATAGTCAATACTTATTTCATTTATCATATTGCTGTTTATATCAATAGTAGGGGCTTGACCCTGTCAAATACAAATTATACAATAAATATAATACAATCTATTTTAAAAATTTTTAATAGAATAATACTTTGATACATTAAGTGTTAGCTACAGAGTTCAATTGAAGCACTCAGTATTGAGTATGTATATTGATAAATTCGGATATTCACGAATGCACTAATTCATAAATTACTTAAGCACCATCACCCCCTTGGTCAGTATCCTTATCAACCAATTAAAGCACAATATGTCTCACTGAATCATCACTCTTATATCAGCATAAAAAAGAAATCAGAAAAAGAGTTGAAGATATGTTTTAGTTTAGGTATTTTTAGGAAACATTATTTTTCTGTGCAATACAAGCAAAAAGTATAGAAAATAATTTCTAAAAAATAACCTAGTCGACATGGTCATAACATTTAAATATAAAGGAAATACCTACAGTGAAATAAACTTGTTATCTAAATTAAGATCTTATAGAGGAAGTGATATTCAAGGGTCAAAAGAATATTTTAATAGTGTTTTTAGTAATCTAAAAGAAAGTGTTGCTAATGATAATATTAGTTTGTTGTATAGTATAGCCGATAAGGCCTCTTTATATAAATTTCAACAAATGGTTGAAAATGTTTATAGTAAAAATTCTGATAGATCAGATTTATATGAAGACTTTAATATTCTTTTACAAACTATACATCCAGAGGAATTAAAAAATGTTTTAAAAGTAATAGATAAAAATCCTGAAAAAACTAAAGAGAAATTAAAGGATGTTAGAAGGATATATAATTCTGGAAATAATGTAATAAAAAGAAAAGATGATTTAAGTGAAGATAAATTAATACTTGCCTATATATATGAGGAGTACAAGAATTTCATTGAAGGTGAAAATTATGATACTACGTTTTCTGAACTATTTAAAAAGTCTAGCAGCTTATTAAATTTTATATTTGAAGAGACTAAAGATTCTTCAGGACTTTCAAATATATATATAAATGTAATGCATGGAAGATATAATAAGGTTGATAGTGGAAGAGTAGAGTTTTTTTAAAAATTCTTTTGCCAAAGAAAACCCATTAACTGTTTTACTAAATTTTAAACCAGATGAACTTCAACAATTAAATTATAAGTTAACACAATTATACACAAGAGTTCTTTTAGAAAGAAAAGAATTTTTAAATACTTCTGAAGGGGTATTTGATAAGAATACTTTGGAAGATATATATGAAGATGTATTTGAAAAACTTTTTAACTTATCTATTAGAACTAGTGAATCTTCAGATGCTCTAGCTGACTTAACTGTATTTTTAGAATACAATTTAGATGGCGAAACTTATCCTTTATTAACTCAAATCAAAAAAGAATTAATTAATTCTCATCAGAAATACCTTAAAGATTTTAAATTAAACTCTTTAGAAACTGCTAATGATTTAGATGTTTTGTTTGAAGAATCTTTAGAAGATGATAATAATCAACATAGAGATAGAGCTTATAATAAAAAATCTATTGAGGAAGATCCAAGGTTAAATGTTAGAAAATATATTAGATTATTATTATCTACTTTAGAGTATAGAAATGAAGGAAATGCTGTTTTAGATTCTAATGGTTTAAGTAAAAACTATCCTTTAAATAATGCTATATCAATACTATTAGGACATTTATCTAATGTACCAGCGAGTTATAGTAATTTTAGAAGATCTTTATTAGAATTAGCTGAGTCTAAAATGGCTGATACTAATCTTAAAGATTTTGTTGATGAATTTTTTCCTGTAAGTATTCAAATATCAAACAATGAAGATTTTAATAAACAAAATGTTTTAATACCTTATGGCTTTATAAATAGTTTCAACAATGCTAAAGTAGATTATGTATCTGTAAACTTTGATAGAGATGGTGCTGTAGATATTCTTAATGAAAATGAATTTTCAAGTAATAGAGCTTTAAAAAAAGAATGGGTAGGTAATTACACATCTTTTGTAAACAAAATCATTACGGAAGAAGGGTTTAATAACTTAGAAAAAATAAGAGAAAGAATTTTAGATGATTTGTTTGGAGGTGATAATGTTATTATTAGAGATACATCTACACAAGAGGATTCAAATAATTGGAGTGTAATTATGATGCTACGTTCTATAACAATTAATAGAAGTGAAATACTTCCTTATTATTTAGACAATTTAGATTTTTTACGAGAAAGGATGTTTACTAATTATGGTTTTGATAATATTTATAAAGCTTTAAATCAGTATAAAAATATTAAAAATCCAAATGTTAAAGATGAGTCAACTAAAATATTAATAAAATTATTAGATGATTATAATTCATTTTTAAGAATACTATATAATTATGTAAAGTCAGAAGATTTTACTTTAGAAGGATTAAAAGAATTACCTTTTAAAAAAGAAGAAAAGTTTGGTAGGAAAAGAAGTGCTAAAAGTTCTACTGTAATATTTGCTAATGACTATTTAGATTTTATGGCTAAACAAATAGTTAAGATTACTGGACAGGAAGAATTAAATGTGACTAATCCTAAAAATTCTCCTGTACATACTATATCAAGCTATTCATTTTTAACACAAACTTTAGCTGCTCTAAATTATGAGTATGAACAAAAAGGAACTTTCGATGCTTTTAGCAATACCTATACAGAAAACTCTTTAATACTTAACCATTATAAAACTAGGAGAGTTCAAGATGAGGAATACATAAACAATGTTAGTGGTGTTGTATCAGTTGATAATAACATGCAAATACATCCTGTAATCTTAGAAACTATTATAGGTATTAATTCTATTAAAAATAGAAAACAGTTAGATTTTGATGAAGTATTTGATGCAGAATATTATGTAACTGCTATTATAGCTGCTCAAAAAAATTCAGCTTATTCACTTATTCAAGGAGATAGAGCTAATTATACTTTATTAAAATTCTCTCCAGAGCTTATGGCACAGATAGAGAATAGATCTGATGTAGCTTTAGGATATGCTAAAGATGAATTAATCAATGCTGTTATAATGGCTAAAATGAACTCTAAAGTAATTGGAAATATTAAAGACACTTTAGAAGAAAATATATCTACTAAATTTCTATTATTGAATAAAAAAGGTGAATTAGATAGAAATGATAAAGGTCAGTATAAATTATTAGAAGCTTATAAAAAGGCTATAGGTTTTGAGGGTATTAAATTTGATATTAAAGGGCATGAAAATAATGATGTTTTAATTAAAAAGAATGGAGAAGTTTATGAAAAATTAATTAGAGATACTGAAACATTTTTTAAAAACACTAAAATACATGATGGTAATAAGGAAGTAACTGTTCAAACTTTTATTAACAATAGTTTCGATGCCTTTATTAAAAGCGAAGCTTTAGGAATAGAAAAAGTTTTATATCAAACAGGTATTATAGAAGAATTTAATGAGGATACTGATGTATTAAAATTAGCTAAAGGAGCTAATACTTTATTTTCAAAATATTTTAAACATAGGATGGGCTTTAAACAAAGAGGTAATAAAAAATATGATTACACTTTAAATAAAGACATCTTAGATAAGGTAGCTTATTTAAGTGCTATAGCTAATATTGAACAAATGAAATTACTTTATGGTCAAATAGGTAATTATAAATCATTTGCTCAATTTGGTAAAAGATTTTCAACACATACATCTACAGGGAAACCTGTTCCTATCGAGGATGATTCAGAGCCTATTTTAGCCTATTTAGATGTATTAGAAAAGCAGCAGAAAAGTGCTATTATAGACAGTAAGGAAAAGACTTTGTTTTACTCGTCTATTAGAGAGAAATATCAATTAAAAGCTAATGAAATGAAAGAGGCTTTTATAGAAGAAGTACCTGTAAAATACAAGGCGAATATTGAGCGAATGCTGAAGAAGTGGTATCAGCAGGAAGTAAAAGAAAATTTGGTACAGCTACATTTTAATGACGATATAAGGTTGGGGAATGATGACTTAACTGATGACCGGGAAGCAAACTTACCCTATCAGTTGAACATGCAAAATAACATTGCATATATCAATCTTTTTGAGTGGAGAAGGTTATTGATGATGTATGGAGAATGGAGTGATAGATATGACGAAATCTTTTACAAAGAGCTTCAAATTTTTAACATAGCCAATCGTGAAAAACTTGATTTGCAGAAAAAGGAGCAACTTATAAAAAAAGTTATGGTATCTACGGCTGATAAACCAGTAGCTCATATTGCGAAATATATTATGACTGGATCTGTGTATTTAGATGGTATGCGGAATCAAATTTGGAATTATAGCGAAGGAAAACGAATTTCCAAGCCTAGGATAATGGGACAAAGAGAGGCATTTGTTTTACCGTTATTTCCTTCTGTCACTTGGGATAGTTATCTCCATATTTTACATAGAGAAATGATTTATTCTGGCACAGGAATCATGTATCATATAGAAAGTGATATGATGGGTGTAAATACAAATATCCTGAAAGCCACAGATATAGAAAATGGCATTTATAAAATACCCGAATTTTTTATTAGCTTTGAATATAAATCCTTAAAGCGAATATCTGATTTTACTTCCATACCAAAATCTGCTGTCTTTGATTCTATTCAAAACAGAAACAACATAATAGCTTCTAAATACAATCAAAGCTTACCTATAGACTGGATGTTTTCAGAATATGACAAAGACGATTCGCAAACCATTTACCAATTGACTCAAAAATGGATACGATATTCTGAACAAGAAAGAAAAAGAGTCTCTCCTTTACATAAAAAGGTGCAGGATTACATTATTTATCATTCTGAAATTATAGAAAGGGTAAGAACTGAGTTTTTAAAAGAGCTTTCTATTGTAGAAACGAATAATAGTGAATGTAAATATATTTTTTTTAATCCTAAGAAAGCAATTCAAGCTTTATATCATCATGCTCTAAAAATAAATCAGCCGAACTATATTGTTGATGCTTTGAGATATATGTTAGATCATGACATTATAGTATTAGATGCAACACCTAATAAAACTCTTATCGAATCTTTGATAATGTCTTTAGTTCGGGATAAGGTTATAAAGTTAAGAAGACCCGGGTGTGAATATCATCTCGATGCGACAATTGCTTTTGACTATAAGTATAAAAGCTTATATGGAAATAAAGGAGTTGAAAGTATTTTATTTTATAGAGAAGATGAAAAAGGTATTTTAAAAGAAGCTGAAATTATTATTCCGACACCTGAGTTTTTATGTGTTCCATTAGAAAAATTATTAAAAAGAGAAGCTGTTACAGAAAGAGAAAAAAGGATACATCTCATCTATCAAACAGTGACAAAAGAATACGGGTTTAATCTCGATATAAAAAATAAATTTCACCGGATCGTTTTAACAGATGTTTTAAATGAAATGATTGCCCAACATCTTTTGGATAAAGAAATAATCATGAGAGGTCTTTGTATTCCAACTCATGGTTTATTTTCTAATGATATTTTTAAGGTAAAAAGATTTACTTACCCTACTTTGGAAACTTCTATTATTTTACCGTCTGAAATTTTTGCTAAGATAAAGAGTGGGTATGAAAATTCTCGACTGAGATTATATTTTTATAATATTGATGATCAACTAAAAGTATTTAAATTATCATTTGAAGCTGTTGAGGATGAGGCACTTTCTGTTTTTATTAAGCAAGTGGATATTCGTGTCTTGCAAAATAAATTATTGGATTTAGAACGAGAGCTTCTATTGGACAATCCGACAGATTTGTTTTACGTACCTAGAGTTGAGTCGCATGAGAAAATTTTAGAGAACTTCTATGACATTAAAGGTGCTCATCATCAATGATCTAGACAGTCTCTGTTTTAAAGCCAATGCTATAAGAAAAAAAACGACTCAAGACATATCTACTTCTATTGGTATGATTAAAAACTCTTGGAAGCTTAATTATATTTTTAACACTATAAAATTCAATCATCAATTTAAGTGGGAGATAGGGGGTGAAACTCTTATTCTTTCTACGACTTTACCCATACTGAATGGTATTGAACCCGATATGTCAAGAACTATAGATTTAGAAGGGATAAAAATAGCTTGCCATATCGCTAAATATATAGCTTGCATAAGAGAAATACCTTTCATGATGTTTTCTTCTCCAATAGGTGTAAGCAGGAAGACTATACCTGTTATTATATATCTTCTGCAAAATGGAATTCCACCAAAGTTTATACATAAGCTTCTACAATCACCAATCGTTCTAGATTATATAAATTATAGAGATATGGCTGAGGGAGTTATTGCTCGCTCTCTAAATAATACTTCCGATATGGATATATTTAAAAATTACTTAACTCGCTCAGGGTTGAATAAGCTAGACTTATATTCACTTATTGATATCCTTCAATTAAATGCTTATTCATCCAATATAACTATAGAAATGCTTGATGACTCTATAGAAAAAGAGCATGTAAACACTTACAATCTGAATGCAGCTAAGATTTTAAGAGCATTTCTAATTATTGAAAGACAAGCTAATATTTATGGTGAATTAGTGAGGGCTTTATCTTTTGAAACAAAGTTGTATAAAAATCTTGAGGATTATAAATTCAATGTAGAAAGATTGAATGAAGTGATTGATACAGATTTATTCGATAAGGAATCTATACAAGAACTATTAAGTGGAAGCTTGTTTAAGCAAGCAAAAAAAAGCGCGGATTTATATTATTATCCTTGGGTAGATTTATTTTTATCAAAAAGAGAGGTAGGAATCAACATAAAAGCTGCCATCAAAAGTATGGCGTTTAAACTATCACCTAGCAGTATAAAATATAGAAATATAATAGCACACGCTATGGAAAATCAATTTCCTTTATTTTTAATACGAATTTTAAGGGATTTTGTTACTCGTGATGCTAAACTAACTCAAAAAGAGATTTTACTGACTGATATAGACAGCTCTATTGTAGGTGATTTTTTAGTTGTTGCATTAAGAAGCTTTAAAAGTATGTATAACATTACTACTTTAAATATGATATATCCTGAAAGACTAGGAGACAGATATGGATTTTCAATAAACATACCTACAAATTTTGCTGATGACTTAAATCTTTATTTAAGAGATATGATAAGCTTTATACATGGCGATAAGTCTGTAACTGTGCAAGTTGGTCAAAAGGAGTTTGTATTGTCGCCCTTGAAGTTTATATATCAATTGGCGGCGTATAATATGTTTCAAACTAAAAACAGTACGAGTACTCATGATTTGACTAAGATACTTCCTAGTAAAATAAAAGTCGATATTATGGAAGTTGTGACAAAAAGCTATTTACAACTTGAAGAGAAAATTATGGGAGACCCTGATAAAGTGAAAACGTTTATCCATGAATTTGGCTTGTTGTTTTTGGCAAATAACCACAACTACATTTCTTATAATCCCCAAAGTACTCTATCTCTTGAATATGTATCAAATACAAATGAAAGGGTAGTCGTTTTAAGAGCTAATAATAAAATTAATTATTTTGAGAAAAAAAAGGGAAATGTAGGAGCTTTCTATTACATGGACAATGAATACTTGAGTGCAAGTGAGGATATGAACATGATATCAAGTATTGATGCTTTTAGCAAAGAGTACGTGATACCAGACACGCTTAATGGAAAATTTTATTTGGCTTCGTCTCCAGGTGTTACATACAGTATCAATCAACGATTGGTTATGCTAAAAGTAGATAATGGAGGTAATGGGGTTATGAAGTTGAAAGGTTGTTCAAGTTATATAGCTCATATTAGGGATTATATCATAGAGCCTATTATAATAAAAGGAGCATTTAATACAGAAGCATAGATTTTTACTCTAAATCCCGCGTGAGGGGCAGAGTGGAGTATCATCTATTTTTGTTGCGCAAAAAGACAATAGACCACAGTTTGACAGACCACCGTGCTTCGGCTCAGCAACCTAATTCGCTGTTATCACTGAATGACAAAAAATGGATAGACGAAACGGCGACCCAGTCTTTTTAGAATTGAGACTACTAGTAGTGAGTATTGAGACTTTAGTGCTATATTGTATTTTACAAATGGAAATGTGTCTCATTACACATTACTCACATACTCACATACTCAATACTATTAAAAGACACGCCCAAGACTACTTGCTTATTGAAGGATTTGAAAATTTGATAATGATACAAATTTGACATAGAAAGCAAGATTTGTATTAACTTTGCCTTTTGTGAGAGCATTTTGTATTTTAATGAGTATCTATCTACTGGCACTATCATGTATGCCATGCAATGATGTAGATGTACTATATACAGATGCGCAAGTATGCCTAACAGATCAAGCAAATCACGATCATCATGAACATACAGATGCGTGTTCACCTTTTTGTGCATGTGCATGCTGTCACGTAAATTCTATAGAACCGCCACACACTGATTTCGTTGTACAAATACCTGAGATAACAGATAAAAATGTACACACCTACTATCAGTTTTTTATACAAGATTACGATTTGAATATTTGGCAACCGCCGAAAATTTAGTCCACGGTCCACGGATAACAGTCCACCGTTTTGAGTATTTGATTGTCGATGGTTTGAAGGTTCGATAATTTGAAAGCTTCATCATCAGAGTATCTGAACATACATCAAAATTATTCTGGATTTATAGCTGTTAATACTTCGGTGACTGAGCTTGTCAAAATAACTTCAATGTCCGAAATGATTTCTGGTCACTGAGTCTCTCGACGGTCACTGAGGCACTCGAAGTGACCGGAGACTAAAATCCAATTATTTCTAATTCTGTATTAAAAAACATGATTCAAAAAATTATATCTTTTTCAATTCGTAATAAATTTATTGTTGCACTATTTACTTTTGCTTTAATAGGTGCAGGCGTGTATTCTATCAAGCACGTGCATCTGGGAACTGTACCTGATATTACAGATAATCAAGTACAAGTTATTACGGTGTCACCTAATCTAAGTACCACAGATGTAGAACAATTTATCACTTACCCGATAGAATTAAGCATGGGAAATCTACCCGATGTAGTAAATATCCGTTCTATTTCTCGTTTTGGTTTATCAGTTGTGACAGTTGTTTTTGATGACGAAATCAATACTTACTTAGCTCGTCAACTGGTAGGTGAACAACTCAATGAAGTGAGAGATGAGATTCCTGAAAAGTTTGGACAACCATATATGGGGCCGATTTCTACCGGTTTAGGCGAGGTGTATCAGTACTATTTGGAAGTTGATCCGGCTTATGATAGCGTTTATAGTTTGACAGATTTAAGAACCATACAAGATTGGATAGTCAAGCGACAAATGGCTATGCTTCCGGGAGTGGTGGAAGTCAATACTTCTGGCGGACATCTCAAGCAATATGAAGTTTTACTCAATCCCAATTTACTGAAAAATTATGGCGTTACACCTCTGGATGTATATGAAGCGATTGCTAGCAATAATGACAATACTGGTAGTGCATATATAGAAAAAGATTTTAAAGCTAATTTTATCCGTGGTGAAGGTTTGATACATTCTATAGAAGATATTAAAAATGTAGTTATCAAAACCAATGCTTCTACACCACTTTTAGTAAAAGATGTAGCCAAAGTCGATATAGGTGGAGCGGTGCGTTATGGTGCATTTACATACGATGGAAATGAAGCAGTCGGTGGAGCGGTGATGATGCTCAAAGATGCTAACTCACACGAAGTGATACAAGGCATACACGAAAGGGTAGAGCAAATCCAAAAATCTTTACCGGAAGGCATACAAATCCAACCATTTTTAGACCGCTCTGATTTGATAGGTCATACCACACATACGATAGTCAAAAATCTCAGTGAAGGGGCTTTGATAGTGGTTTTTGTTTTGGTTTTACTATTGGGAAGCTTGAGAGGTGGTTTGTTAGTGGCATCTGTGATTCCGCTCTCTTTATTTTTTGCATTTATCATGATGAATCTATTCGGTATCGAAGCTAATTTGATGAGTTTAGGTGCTATAGATTTTGGTATTCTGGTAGATGGAGCTGTTATTATCGTAGAAGGTGTCGTACACTCTATTGATAAAAGTATTTTTAAAGGTCATAGTCAGAAATTTACCCAACAAGAGATAGATGGTATTAGTGAAAAAGCATCCAATAAAATGATGAATTCTGCCTTCTTTGGTCAGTTGATTATTTTGGTGGTTTTCATTCCTATTTTGGCTTTAAAAGGTATAGAAGGAAAAATGTTCATTCCTATGGCATTGACTTTTGGCTTTGCTGTGATGGGAGCTATGATTTTGTGCTTGACATATATACCTATGGTATCCGCTTTGTTTTTATATAGTAGTAAAAAGACAGAAGCTAATTTTATTGAAAAGCTCAGTCACAAAATCATGCATTTTTTTGAACGTGTATATCATCATGTGATACATTGGGCGATAGATAGAGGTAGGACAGTTATAGGTTTAGCTTTGGTTTTATTGCTGATAGCAGGATTTACTTTTACCAGAATGGGAGCTGTATTTGTACCGAGTTTAGATGAAGGAGATTTTGCATTACAAGTGGTATTAAAATCAGGAACCAGTTTAACCGAGACCATCAAAGTCAGTAATCAAATCGAACGTTTATTAAAATCTGAATTTCCTGAGGTGAAAAATGTTTTGGCGAGAATGGGTGTTTCTGAAATTCCTACCGACCCGATGTCTATGGAACAAATAGATATGTTTGCTACACTTCGACCTAAAAGTGAATGGACTTCTGCAAAAGATAGAGATGAACTGATAGACAAAATGAAAGAAGCTGTGGAAGTGATTCCCGGTATCAATGTACAGTTTTCTCAACCTATAGAGCTTCGATTCAATGAACTTTTGACAGGAGTGAGAGAAGATATCGCTATCAAAATTTATGGAGAAGATGTAGATGTTTTGGCAAAAAAGGCTCAAGAAGTAGCATCTATTATCAAGGATGTAAAAGGTATCGGTGACTTATCGGTGGAAGCTACTCGTGGCCTACCGCAAATCACTATTCAGTACAAAAGAGATAAACTGGCGCAGTACGGTCTCAATATCGAAAATATCAACCACATTATCAGTTTGGCAAATGTCGGTTCTGTCGCAGGGCAAATTTTTGAAGGTGAAAAAAGATTTGATATCGTATTGAGATTGGACAAAAATTATCGTCAAAGTATAGATGATTTTAGAAATCTATTTGTCACTACACCTAAAGGTCAGCAAATCCCATTACGTGAGGTAGCAGATATTAATTTCCAAGATGGTCCAGTACAAGTTTCAAGAGATGATACTAAAAGAAGAGTATATGTAGGCGTGAATGTTCGCGGTCGAGATGTAGAAAGTTTAGTACATGAAATTCAAGAGAGATTGGATAAAAACTTAAAGTTAGATCCAGGTTACTTTGTGACTTATGGTGGTGAATTTGAAAATCTACAACAAGCTATGAGTAGATTGAGTATTGTAGTGCCGATAGCTTTAGCCTTGATTTTTATCCTTTTATACTTTTCACTACAATCCATTACAGAAGCTTTGATGATATATATTGCTATTCCATTGGCTACTATAGGTGGAATCTTCTCACTTTATTTTAGAGGCATACCTTTTAGTATTTCTGCCGGAGTAGGTTTTATTGTGCTATTTGGTGTGGCGGTACTCAATGGTTTGGTACTCATTAATAGTTTGAATGAATTGAAAAGACAAGGAGTAACAGATATTAAAGAAAGAGTTTTCAGAGGTACAGCTCAAAGATTAAGACCGATTTTATTGACAGCTATAGCTGCGATGATGGGCTTTATTCCGATGGCACTTTCTACTTCTGCCGGTGCGGAAGTACAACGACCGCTTGCCACAGTGGTGATAGGTGGATTATTTTCTGCCACCTTATTGACCTTAGTCGTTTTGCCGGTTTTATATTATTTGATAGAAAATAGAATTGAAAACAGAAAGATGAAAAATCCAACATTGAATCAAGGTTTGAGTATCTCCTTGCCACTCATTTTTTGCTTGTCGTTTTTTGGTGTAAATCAAAAAGTTTCTGCACAGGAAAATACAGATACTTTGGCGATACATAATTTACAAGAAGCTGAAAAATTAGTTTTAGAAAATAACTTACAAACACGAGTAGCCAAACTGAAAGTAAGTCAGCAATCACAATTAGAAAAAACTGCTGCAGATATTCCACAGACATCTTTTTATTATGGAAAAGAAGAGTTCGGGCATTCAAAAACAGGAATAACTTCTTACGGTATCAGTCAAGATTTTGATTTCCCGACTATTTATAAGAGAAAGTCTCAAGTACTAAAAGAGAAAACGCATTTTGCTCAATCCGAACAAACTTTTTTACAAAGTCAACTGCTCAAAGAGTTAAGAGAACATTGGTACGCTTTGCAAAGTGAGTTTCAAAAGCAAGAACTTTTGGAAGATTTGGAAAATATGTACAAGCTGTTTTATCAAGCTACCACTTTACAGTATGAAAGTGGTGAAATCAATAAGTTAGCACAATCTGCCGCCAAAAGTCAACAGTTTGAAATTCAGCTGAAACGTAAAAAAGTTGAAGCAAATATCCGTATTCATGAGCATCAATTAGCTCAATTGCTCAATAGTGAAAAAGCTTTGAAGTTTACTAAAGATGAAACCATTTCACCCCATCAAACTCCAACTGTTTTGTCTGTAGATAGCTTGGAGTTGCATCCATTATTGGAATTGTACAAACAACAAATCAATATTTCACAAGCAGAACTCGGTTTGGCAAAGTCCCAAATGCTACCGTCTTTAAGTACAGATTTTGCCTATCAAAATATCAATCGACAAAATGGATTTTATGCATTTCAGGTAGGAGTGGGTTTACCTTTATGGATGAAGTCGCAAAAGAATCAAATCAAAGCTGCAAAAACTCAAGTGGAATTGAGCGAACAAGCATATTTGATACAAAAACAAGAACTTGAAACACAGTACAAACAAATTTTAGAAAAATACAATAATATCACCGAAGTACTCAATTATTATCAGGAGGTGGGTCTTCCTTTGGCTGATGAAATTATACAGAAAAACACCATCGCTTTTAAAGAAGGTGAAATCAATTATATAGAATATTTACAAAATATCAATAGAAGTATAGAAATCAAAGAAAGTGCTATTGATGCAACTCAAGAGTACTATGATTTAGTCACTGAAATTAAATTTTTAATCAACGAATAATTTATAAAAATGAAAAAATATACATTGTTTTTAATCCGGTTTTTGATGATAGGTGCGTTATTGACGAACTGTCAAAACCAAAATGCAACAGATGAACATGGACACGAATATCATGATAGTCACGATGCTGAAAATACCATTGTACACTTGACCAAAGCGCAAGAAGAAGCTATCCAGTTGCAACTCGGACAAATTGAAATGCGCGCTATTAGTTCATCCATAGATGTGACAGGTAAATTAGATACTTATGCTCGCGACCGTGCTAGAATCAGCCCTTTGATGAGCGGTATCGTGCAAGAGATTAGGGTCAAGGAAGGTGATTATGTCAACAAAGGTCAAACCCTATTTGTCTTGGTCAATCCACAAATTATCGAGGAGCAACAACGCTATAACCAACTCCATAAATCTCTTACTTTTTTGAAACAGGAGTACGAACGTAGTAAGAAGCTTTTTGACAATGAAGTTAGTTCTGAAAAAAGTTATCAAAAGGCACAAGCTGATTACAATATTGCAAAAGCTGAGTATGAAGGTTTAGAAAAAAAGCTACAACTTTTAGGTTTCAATACCGCCCAAGTGAAAGCCGGAAATTTAAGTTCGACCATGTCGATTCAATCGCCTATCAGTGGTTTTATCAATGAAGTTCATATCAATCTGGGACAGTTTGTAGATGATAAAGATCAGTTGGTTTCTATCACTGATAACAAAAAAGTACATGCTGATTTTATGGTTTATGAATCTGATTTCCCCAAAGTTCAAAATGGTCAAGTTTTAGAGTTTACCATTTCCGGTCAACCTACTAAAACTTATCAGGCCAAAGTCTCTTCCATCGGTCAAAACTTGGAGGATAACACTCGTGCTGTTCACATTCACGCCAGTATTTCTACGCCTGATGTACACCTTATTCCGGGTATGTATATCAGCGGTCGATTATTGATTGATAATGTAAATGTTCCTGCACTTCCTCGTACATCCATCGTCACTAATGAGCAGAAAAGTTTTATTTTTATTAAAGAAAAAGAGGCTGAAAGCTATCATTACAGAATGGTCGAAGTACAGATTGGTATCGAAGACAAAAACTATATCGAAGTGATACTGCCTTCTGATATTTCAACTGATACTGAAATTGTCACCTACGGAGCTTATTTTCTAGAAGCTGATTTAAATCGTGATGACTTTGAAGATCATGATCATTGATTGATGGTGAGATTTTGAGTGATTTTTTGTTAGTCGTTATTGTTTTTTATATGGACCTAAGAATTTGTCTCCATTAAAATGGATTAAATGGTCAGGATTATCAGCTATCCATACTTCGGTTTCCCATGCTATATCTGAAATAAACTGTCTAAATTTTGCTCTATCTAAAAAGGCTGTAACATAGATAATTTCAGCCTTACATTTTTTAGTTAAGCGTTGTAATTGTAATAAGCGAATTTCGGAAATTGCACCAGATGAATGAACTGCTTCAATTAAGTAAAGCCAATTTCGCTCCTTCGAATATGCGATAATGTCAGGCAATTCATCATGGGAAATTTCAAAAAAACTTAAGCGTTATAGCTTCTCCTTTTCTAGATATAAATATTTGTCTGCGGTATCTCCAACGTATAATACTTCAGCTCCAAATCCATATCTAGGTAAAAACTCTTCAATGATTACCTTTTGTAAATCATTATGCTTTCCAGATGAAAATGTTAGTTCTAAACCTGTTGGTAACGTTACTTCTACCTTTTTTAATTTACGCTCTCTTTTTAATTTTTGAGCTAAAGGTTTAATATCTTTTAAAGATTCTTTAACTAACTGTTCCCAGTTTTTACTTCCATACATCTTTAAAAAATCAGCATATATTGGATTGATTGAATAGCCTCGTGTAGAATCATTGGTTGCTGCATTAGGACTTGATTGCAAAATTATTTCTGCGATTGTTAAAAGCTTTAAATCTTTTCTTCTAATATCGTCATAAGATCCCGAACTTATATTTTTACTAAAGTGGTTATTTACAAAATTGATAATATCTCTAGTTTTAAGAGCATATCCGCTATTTAAGTCTTTAATATTTTGAATTTGGTCTATGGATTTTACATCTCCACATGCAAGAAAGACAATAGCCATTCGTTCTAATCTTCTAGGAGTATTATTAACTGGTATCCCAAAAACTTCAAGAAAATAGAGAGTTAAGTTGATTAAATCCTGAATCGGCTTTTCTTTTTCTTTAAAAGTCTCAGATTTATTTGGGTCAATATACTTCTTCATCATCGAATAGGGTTAGTTGTTTAACTTCTGTTTGAGAATATTCATCGGAGTATCCATCAATAAAGTATTCTTTCACTTTTCTAGCTAAATGATAAGATAAGTATGGAGGAACTGCATTTCCTATCTGATTAAACTGTTGTGTTTCAGTGCCTTGAAATTCAAACCAATCAGGAAAACTTTGTAATCTTGCTGCTTCTCTTACTGTAATTCTTCTTCTTCTTCCATCTTTAAAACGTACCCTATGCATATCTCCTGTAGCACCTGCCAAATTTCTACATGTTAGTGTTCTAGCCGGTCTATGTAAATATAAATCTCTAGGATTGATACATTTTGAAGCCTTCTCATAGTTTGCTACATATTTATCCATTGATTTAGTGAAGAACTTAGAATCTTTATTATGTTGATAAGCTAATTCTCCTAATGCTTCTCCCGCAGTGACTTTTCTAGGAATAGGAGAAGGAAGTTCTATTTTGTTTTTTGCCCCTATAACAATTACCCTCTCTCTGTTTTGTGGAACTTCATAATTAACAGCATTAAGTAGAGCATAACTAATTTGATAGCCTAATGATTGAAGTTCAGCGACTACCTCATCAAGGTACCATTTGTTTTTATATAGAATTCCACGTACATTTTCAAACATAAATATTTCAGGATTTAATTGTTTAACGGCAGCAATAAAAACAGGAAACCCATCTCTTGAATCTTTCAAGCCAAGTTGTTTTCCTCCTACACTAAATGGTTGGCAAGGAGGACCTCCAATAACAATGTCTGCTTTGGGATATGTAAAACTTGGAGTTAGCTCTTCTATAAAACAATTACCCAATAGATTTTTATTATAAGTCTCAGTCGCACAATCCAACATTTCATAACCAATTGTTTTGAATCCATTTGCTTCAAAACCAAGTGAAAGTCCTCCACAACCTGCGAATAAATCAACGACAGTTTTATTTAACTCTGTGTCAACCCATGGTTTCAACTTATTATTTATCTCTGTCCAATACTCCATTTTGTAAAGTTACTTAAAAGTTTATTTTATCTAAACATCTACCATGTTGATAATCCCATTACTCATCTATTTCAATTGATTCAACTACACCTACCTCTTTTCCAAATAAAGCGAGAACATCATTGACCTTATCCAAGCGGACGGTCTTTTTCCCTTGTTCTAATTCTCTGACAAAACGTAATCCAACTCCTGCATTCAAAGCTAAATCTTTCTGTGTAAGCTTGAGTTCTTGACGTTTTTGCTTTATAAAATCTGCTATTCCCATTTTAAATGTTACTTATCGGGTATAAATATAAGTAAATATCTAAGATTGACACCTATCGGGTATAAAATATTTGTATTTTAAAATGTTTATACCCTAATGGGTTTATCAAACATTTTATCAACTACTATAAAAGCTTTTTTAATACTTACTATCTAAACAACTATTCATTCATTTTCGTACCTTTAATATAAATTCACAATAATGGCTGCTCATACAAACATATTAGCTACAATTACTATCCAACGTCCTAAAGACAAAAAAGTGGACAGCTCTACAAGCTTTTTTAGAAGCTTTGGAAATTAAGTATGAATTATCAGAAGATACCGATGAGGCTTATGATTCTGATTTTGTAGATAAGGTAGAAGAAAGTAGAAATCAATATGAAAAAGGTGAGTTTATAAGTGTTGAGAAAAAGGATATTAATAAGCTATTAGGTCTTGAATGAGTGATCGTTTAGATTTTACTAGGCAAGCACAAGCAGATATTTTATATCATAAGAAATCCGGTAATCAATCTGTTCTATTAAATGAACTTACAGAGCATCCATATATAGGGACGGGAAAACCTGAGGCTCTCAGACATTCGCTGTCTAGATTATGGTCACGTAGAATTAATCGATAACATCGATTGATTTATCAAGTGTTAGAAAAAGTAGCTGTTATTTATTCTGTTAAAGGTCACTATGATTTGAAGTAAAATAGCTTGTGAAGCATGTACGCCTTTCACTTCCCACTAACCTTAATCTCTTTTGATAAATACATGCTTTTTAAATATGACAGATTAAAAAGCTTGTCATTTTTATAAACTTGTCATAACTTGAATTGAATTCTTCACAAAAAGAATAGTTATGAATAACAGAATGGTATCCATCCTTCAACTTGTAAGCGCAATCGGAATAACTGTTTTCTGGTTAGTGTTTTTTCTAGTTGGTTTTGAAAACCCCAATTATCCGAGTTATTACACTTATTTTGAACATAGTTTTCCTTTACCGGATACATTTTTGGTCATCATGCTGATGGCTGCATTTTTCAACAGAACCAATTACCGTTGGAAAAAATTTACGAATATTGCCGCCGGTGCAATGATATTTCTTTCGCTTTGTGACTTTAGTTTTAATATTTTAAATGGCATGTACACGATAGGAATTGTTGATGCTATCTTAAATGTATTCATCAACATTTGGTGCTTTATCTTTGGTATTATCCAAATTATTGCTGCTGAAAAGGTCTCTAGAAATTCTATTCATTGGTAGAAAACAACGGAATGTGCCCTAAAACTGTTATTAATGTGGAAAAGCTGTCTGACAATTTGGCACTTTCTATATGAATGACGTATCTTTACAGCCTAAATTAAAATTGAGTAACATGAGTGATGCATTGTCCAATCTTTTGACGAAACACCATGATGAAAGTAGGCAGGGCGAAGCTTTGGAAATGGATATGCCCGTGGTGGTAGCACCGGGATCCAAGACCTTTTATATAGAGAGTTATGGTTGTCAGATGAATTTTAGCGATAGTGAGATTGTCGCTTCTATTTTATTTGACAGTGGTTATAGTCTGACGGACGATTTTAGTCAGGCAGATTTGATTTTTTTGAATACTTGCTCGGTACGTCAAAAGGCAGAAGAGACGATACGCAAAAGGTTGACGGAGTTTAACAAGCTAAAATCTATTAAGCCGGATGTATTGGTGGGACTTTTGGGGTGTATGGCGGAACGATTGAAAAAAAATCTTTTGGAAGAGGAGAAGATTGTGGATATCGTGGTGGGACCGGATGGATACCGTACTTTGCCCAAGCTCATCAGTGAAGCAGAATCCGGTCAAAAAGCGGTGAATGTGATACTTTCACGTGAGGAAACTTATGCGGATATCATGCCGGTGAGATTGGATAAAAGTGGAGTGACCGCTTTTATTTCGATTATGAGAGGCTGTGACAATATGTGTACCTTCTGTGTCGTACCTTTTACGAGAGGTCGTGAGAGAAGTCGTGATCCTCATTCTATCATACAGGAAGCAAAAGATTTGTATGCAAAAGGATATAGAGAAGTGACATTGCTCGGTCAAAATGTGGACTCTTATAAATGGAAAAATGAGACCGGTGAAATCAAAATGAATTTTGCGCAACTATTGGAAGAAGTGGCTTCTGTCCATCCGATGTTAAGAGTGCGTTTTTCGACTTCACATCCGAAAGATATTACAGATGATGTCCTTTACACAATGGCAAAGCACAACAATATTTGTAAA
Source organism: Chitinophagales bacterium (assembly GCA_023957215.1). GTDB lineage: Bacteria > Bacteroidota > Bacteroidia > Chitinophagales > JADIYW01 > JAMLHH01. The sequence goes on along the minus strand of JAMLHH010000002.1, from coordinate 55,160 downwards.
TATATCCACTTGCCGGTGCAATCAGGTAGTTCTACCGTGCTGAAAAGAATGAACAGAACTTATGACCGTGAATGGTATCTCAATCGCGTGGAAGCTATTAAAAGAATCATACCGGGTTGTGGTATTTCGTCAGATATTATTTCAGGTTTTTGTGGTGAGACGGAAGAAGAGCATCAAGACACACTTTCACTGATGAAAATTGTGAAATATGATATGTCGTATATGTTTTACTACTCTGAGCGTTCTGGAACTTTGGCAGCGAGAAAATTTGAAGACGATGTGCCTTTGGAGGTGAAAAAAGCTCGTCTGCAAGAGATTATTTACTTGCAAAATGATCTTTCACTTGAAAGCAATGAAGCAGATGTCAACAAGGAACATATCGTACTGATAGAAAAACCATCCAAAAGAAATAAAGACGAATATTGCGGTAGGAATGACCAAAATAAAATGGTCGTTTTCCCCATCAAAGATTATAAAGCCGGTGATTACGTAAAAGTACTGGTCGATAAAGTGACCGGGGCTACACTGATTGGAACAATTATCGAAAAAGTAGAAGAATTATAATGACTCCCAAAGACTTACAACCTATCAAACAGCGTTTTGGCATCATTGGTCAATCGGCAAAACTGAATCACGCCTTAGAAGTAGCAATCAGAGTAGCCTCTACAGATTTGAGTGTTTTGATTACCGGAGAAAGTGGAGTCGGGAAAGAAGCTTTTTCACAGATCATCCACCAACTCAGTGCGAGGAAACATGAAAACTTTATTGCTGTCAACTGTGGAGCGATTCCCGAAGGAACGATAGATTCGGAGTTGTTTGGTCATGAGAAAGGCTCGTTTACAGGTGCACACGAAAAGAGGAAAGGCTACTTCGAGACAGTCAATGGAGGAACTATCTTTTTGGATGAAATCGGCGAACTGCCAATAGGTACACAAGCCCGACTTTTGAGAGTGTTAGAATCCGGCGAATATATTAAGGTAGGTTCTTCTTTGGTGCAAAAGACGGATGTCAGAGTATTGGCTGCTACCAATGTCAATCTTCCGAGATTGGTACAAAAAGGTAAGTTTAGAGAGGATTTGTATTACCGTCTAAATACTGTCCCGATTATCGTTCCACCGTTGAGGGAGCGAAAAGAAGATATACCTGTTTTATTTAGAAAATTCTGCGTGGATTTTTCAGAGAGGTATAAAACTTCGCCGATACAGTTGACAGATGATGCCAGACAATTATTGGTGAGTTATGACTGGCCCGGAAATGTCAGACAACTTAAAAACGTCGCTGAACAAGCATCCGTTTTGTCCATTCAAAAATTGGTGGATGTCAATGAGTTGGCCGGTTTTTTACCAAAAGGCGGTATGTCCACGAGTCTGCCGGTGGTAGTAGATAGTCAAAGCGATAATTTGATGAGCGACAGAGAAATCTTGTACAAAATGATGTTTGACATGAGAAATGATCTCAACGAACTCAAAAGATTTGTTTGGAATGCGACACAGGGCGGAGCTGAACACGATGCTGCAAATTTGGAGTATATCAAAAATAATTTGCCGTCTGCATATAGAGACACGACGGTAAAAAACTTCTCAAGTGAAGGAAGTAATATCACTGAAAATCCAAATATTAAAATCGTCAGCCCGATAGATAACAGCGCGCCGACCATTCATTCCACTGCCGTTCACCAAGATTATGAAGAGGGTATTATCGAGGATTCTCTATCTTTAGCAGATATGGAAAAAAAATTGATAGAAAAAGCTTTGCAAAAACACAATGGCAAACGCAGAGATGCAGCTTTGGATCTCGGAATTTCCGAAAGAACTTTGTACAGAAAAATCAAGGAATATGATATCAATGCGTAATGTTGTTCAGACTTTATTTCTGATTTTCATCTTGACAAGTTTGAGTGCTTGTAAGATTTATCGTTTTACAGATGCAAGTGTCAATCCCAATATCAAATCGGTTACTATTAACAATATTCCCAATATGGCATCTATCCAAGTGCCAAGCATTTCACCTTTATTAGTTGAAAAATTGCAAGATAAGTTTCTCAAAGAGACCAATCTGAAAATGGTACAAAATGATGGAGATATAGAAATCAATGGAGTGATTACCAATTACTTCATTGATCCTGTCGCTATTACAAATACTGAAACTGTCGCTCAAAACAGATTGACTATCAGTGTAAAGATAGATTTTACAAGTAAAATACAGCCTGAGAATAATTTTAGCACTACTTTTAGAGAATTGGAGGTCTATCCATCAGAAATGTCTTCAAATGAGGTCGATGATAAAATAGCGCCTTTGGTTTTGGATAAAATTGTTCAAACGATTTTTAACAGAGCTTTTTCAAATTGGTAAAATGACAGTAATGCCTGATTATACTCATCTTTTAGACCATCCGCATTTGATTGCAGAGATGGATAAAGAGGTGTTTCACAATTGGGTCAATGCTTATCCGTATGTTCCGATTTATAGAGTTTTGTTAGCGGTCAAATACCAGACTGAAAATAGTGATGAAGTAGAAAAGTATATTCGTGAAGCGGCATTTTATGTGCAAGATAGGAAACGGTTTAAAAAGCTGTTGAGATTTTGGCAGGAGAAGATAACGACTGAAAGTGAAAAGACAGACACTATCATTGCGGTTGAAAAAGAAGAAGAAAATGACCTGAAAGAAACGGTAGAGGTAGCAGAGGTCTCCCAATCCATAGAAATCGAGAAACTTGAGTCTATATCTAAAGTCAATGAGACAGGAGCAACTGTCAAAGAAGAATCAATCGAAGCAACTTTTACACAAGGAAAAGAAGAAGTAGAACTAAGCATTCCTGAAACTATTGAATCAGAAACAAATTCAAGTGTTGGCGATGGAGTCATTAATACCCAAAAGGTTGAAATCGTCAATACGGATATTGATTGGCTTTTACCTTGGATAGAAGATTTTGATGTGGACTTTAGTGCCTCAACTTCAAATCAAGAGGCAAAGAAAGTTGAAGTTGCTTCTGAAACAGTGGCGAGGCAAGTCCCAAATGAAGTCATTCAGGAAAAAGAAAAGCTTGAAGATAAAGGAGGACAAATATCCACTGAAAAAATTTATACTGTCAAAAACCAAGAAGAAAAAGGGGTGAGTACGGATGGTTCACATTCTTTTGATGAGTGGCTGAATATTTTGGAACAAAAGAAACGCGGAGATGAAGATGCGCCTATTTTTGATTTGCCGGTTCCAAATATTTTAAAAGATGAAGAAAAAATTGTTGCAGAGAAAGGAAATTCAACTGAAAAACCTGAAACAATAGAGATAGATGAACAAACTGTCAAGAAAATTGCTAATGAAAGTATTTCTTTCAAAGATGATATGGTGACTGAAACTTTGGCCAAACTATATGAGATTCAAGGCAAAAAAGAACAGGCAATATATATTTATCAACAATTAATGGAGAAATATCCGAAAAAAAGCACTTACTTTGCATCGAAAATCAAAAAAATTAAATAATTCATGTACGTTGTATTCACTGTCTTACTGATTTTAGTAAGTTTATTCATATTAGCAATTGTATTGGTACAAAATCCGAAAGGTGGCGGTTCATTGGGAACTGCTTTTGGTAGTGCTGCTTCTAACATCATCGGAGTACAAAGAGCCGGAGATACTTTAGAGCGTTTGACTTGGGGGGCTGCAATCTTACTATTGGTTTTATCTTTGGGTTCTGCTTTTTTCTTACCTAAGAAAAATATAGATACACAATCTAAAATTGAGATGGGCATACAATCTACTACGCCTGCCACTCCACAAGAGAATACAATACCGCTTACGACACCTGCTCCTGCTCCGGCAGAACAAGCTCCTGCTGAATAGTAAAAACTCTAAAAACCTTTAAATCTTTATAATCTTCCCATTATTTTTGCTGATAGAAAGATACGGCTTTCTTATTTACTTCTTAAAAGTAATCGAATCTTACGTCATCTTGTAAGTTTCTTTATTTCGTTTTGTTAAAACCGGCTTCTTTGCATTTGAATTGAGGAAATGTCGTGATTATCAAGGTCTGTATTATATTTACATTTAGTATCAAATATTCATGAAGAATAAATGTGACTATATCCTTATATCTTGTTTGGTTATTTATTTCATCCTTTTATTTAGAGATGTTTTTTTTCAAATGCCAAACGGAATACACGAATGGGCTCAAGCGGATAGACTTGCTTTGGCTTATGGATATTACGACAATGGAATGAACTTCTTCAAACCCACGACTTTTTCCCAATTTTCTAAAGATGGAGTCACAGGGGTAGAATTTCCTATTCAAGCTTATTTAACTGCTCTCCTTTCTAAATTTATTGGAAGAGATGCCCTGAGTATTGTTTTTAAGTCGCTGAATATCTCACTTGTTTTAAGTGGTATAATTCTTTTGTTTTCTCTTATTAGAGAATTTACGAATAATACACTTTCTTCAATTTTCCCGCTTTCATTTTTGTTGTTTTCTCCTGTATTTTTGTTTTATACCTGTAACTATTTAGCCGATTCTGTTTCAGCTATTTGGGTAATGGTGGCCATGACTCTATTTCTTCAAGCATGGATGTTAGGGAAATATAAACGAAAGTATTTTGGGGCAATCATTTTCACCTTTGCCGCATTAATCAAGACTTCATCTACCCTTTATTTTATTGGTTTTGTTTTTTATGATTTACTGAGATTCTTTTTTGAAAAGAAAGGCTCTTTTAAAAAGGAAAGAAAATATTTTTTAATAGTATTTACAGGATTTGCGCTAATCGTAGGATATTTCTTTTACAATGACTATTTGAATATAACTTATGATAGCAATCTCTTTCTTCTTCATATTCTTCTTCCTACAAAGGACATGCTTTTATATCTTTTGAATGACAGACTCCCAAATGTCTTACTACAAGAATACTTTTTTTATCATTCATACTGGTTTATCATCCTTGTTGTCGTTTTATCTTATTTTAAAAAGTCGAAACTCTCTCTAAAAATTTATTTGCCGCTTTGTGTTATTTTATTGATTGGAGTTTTCATTGTGTCCTATTTGATGGGAGCTCAATTTATTGATCATGATTATTATGTGATAGCCATTTTCTTTCCGTGGATTTATCTTTCCTTCTTTTGGTTTGCTATTCATCACCAAGCGCTATTTCTCAATCGTTTTTTTCATCTGGTTTTGATTGCTCTCTTTATGTTTTTTCTGATAGGTACTTATCAAAGATTTCAAGATAGGATTTCGCCTGACTATCCCGGGTTTTCTGAATATTATAGGACTTCTTGGATGGAAGACGGATATCTTAAATTGAATCGCCTTCAAATAAATTTGGATGAAAAAATAGGAGTAATACAAGAAGATGCTCCTAATTTGGCTTTACTATATTTTGATAGAAAAGGATATGTTATTAAAGGAAGATATTGGCGTAGGAATTTTGCAGTACTTTCTACATTTTTTAAAAAGCATCATCTGAAGATTGGATTGTGTAATCAAAAAGAATTTTCAGAACTGATAAATACCCAACCTGTATTTTATAAATATTTCAGAATAAAGTATCAAGATGATAAATTGGTTGTTTTTGAACTATTATAGTGTTTCAAAATATCCTGATAATTTGAAGTTTATTGTTTTGTGGATTCTAAATTAACTGATTAGACCAAAGCTGTTCTAGAAAGTTTTTCCAAGGTAATACCCAAATATCTCCGACTTTTCTTGGTCTGATTTCAGTACAAACAATAATTGCTTTTTTTACCTTATACTCTTCCATAAAAGCTTTTAAACCACCGTAATGTCTGCTGCTGATTCTGTCAGATGCTTTTACTTCTATAATAACTTCATGTATGCCTAAAACGAAGTCCACTTCAAGTTGTGAAGCCGTACGCCAGTAGCTGATTAAATAATCCTTTCCAGAATAATGACTATGTGCATATAGTTCTTGATATATGAAGTGCTCAAAGGCAAGTCCAAAACTTTCGCTTTTGTATTCTATTGTTCCTCTTTTAAGGAGATGATTGACTATTCCCACATCAAAGAAATAAAACTTAGGAGCCTGAATGACTCTACGTTTTGGTCTTTTCTGAAATACTGGTACAAAACGTCCTAATAAAGTTTGTTCTAAAATTTGGAAGTACGATTTGATAGTATTAGAACTCACTCCGGTATCTGTAGCAATGTTGGAATAATTGACCATTTCACCGTTGGAAAATGCGGCTGCTTCTAAAAATCTTGTAAAGATCGACAAGCTACGCAGTTGTGCTTCTCTTACTAATTCATCTTTTAGATAATTACCAATATAAGCCGCCAATAGACGTTTGTAATTGGTTGATAAATAATGTTTGGGAAGCAATCCACTATTCAATGCCTTGATTAAATCAAAGTCTGGAATCTCCGCACTTACTAAAGGGAATAATTCATAGCGCAATGCTCTTCCTCCCAATAGATTGGTCTCACTTCTTAATATTCTTCTCGGACTTGATCCACTCAAGATGAAACGTGTACCCTGATTCACAATGAGCCAATGTACTTCATTGAGCAATTCGGGAATACGTTGGATTTCATCTATAATGACTATTCTTTTTTCAGTATCAGCTAAAATAATTTCACAAAAGACTTTAGGATTACTTTTTAATCGTTCAAATTCTTCAGACAAAAGTAAATCAAACAACAAAGAGTGAGGAAATAGAGATTTTAGAAGTGTACTTTTACCTGTCTGTCTCGCTCCCCAAAGAAAAAAACTTTCATTTCCAGCATCTTCAAAATGTTGTAATCTCTCTAGCACATATCTTCGTTTATGTACAAAGATATATAAATAATTAAAATAGCACTTAATAATGTCTTGATAATTTGAAGTATATATTCAAAATATCCTGATAATTTGAAGTTTGATAATATTTTTTAGAATAGAAAACTCTATTAAGCTATTGTAAATAAGATGTTTGTGATTAAGTGCCTTCAAGAAGGTAAAATTATACTTATTGAGACGATTATTCGCCGAATGCTTTGATCTTTTTCTTTCTCAGTTCAAAATTTTCACCGAGATATACTTTTCTCACCGTAGGATTGGCAGCTAATTCATCAGCTGTACCTTGCATCAATATTTTACCCTCGAAAAGTAGATAGGCTCTGTCCGTGATAGATAATGTCTCTTGTACATTGTGATCTGTAATGAGAATACCGATGTTTCTATTTTTTAAATCTGCTACAATAGATTGAATATCTTCCACTGCAATAGGGTCTATACCTGCAAAAGGTTCGTCTAAAAGAATAAACTTGGGATCAGGCGCTAATGCTCTTGCAATCTCTGTCCTTCTTCTTTCACCTCCGGATAAAAGTTTGCCCAAACTTTTTCTGACGTGTGTCAGACTAAATTCTTCTAAAAGTTGTTCTAACTTCACTTTCTGCTGCGCTTTACTGAGCGGTGTAAACTCTAATATTGCTTTGAGATTGTCTTCGACACTCAGGTTTCTAAAAACCGAATTTTCTTGTGGTAAGTAACCGATTCCGAGTTTGGCTCTTTTGTACATCGGCAGACCGGAAATTTCTTTGTCATCGAGAAATACCTTTCCATCGTCGGGTCTCAATAAACCTGTGATCATGTAAAAAGTAGTCGTCTTTCCTGCACCATTGGGTCCTAAAAGTCCTACAATCTCACCTTGGTTGACTTCGACGGAAACTTCATTGACGACAATCCTTCTACTGTATTTTTTTACAAGCTGTTCAGATTTTAGAATCACTTCAAATCTTTTAGTTTAATTTCTATAAACTTCTTATTTTTCCAATTGTTGACATGCAATTGATAACAAATATCAAAACTGTCTATACTTCTAAGATAGGGAATATAATCCCACATATTAAAACCTATTCCGTATTTTGCTTCCTGACCCGGTTTTTTGACGTGGATTTTCAAATGAGATTTCCCGACAAATCCATTATTTCCTGTATCTATGACTTCTTTTGTCACAAAAGTAGGTCGATGATTTCCACTTCCAAAAGGTGTCATCTTTTCTACCATATCATAAAAATCTTGATTGATATCAGTCAATTCAATGACGGCATCTACTTCTATTTTAGGTTCTAAATCGGTTTCGTTGAGATTTTCTTCTACATATTTTTTAAAGGCTTGAATAAAAGCTTGTAAGTTTTCTTTCTCCAAAGACAAACCCGCCGCATATTTATGACCACCAAATTGAGTAATCAGATGGTTACAAGATTGGATAGCGCTGTACACGTCAAATCCACGAATAGAGCGGGCTGAGCCTACTATCATGCCGTCTGTTTCAGTGAAAATAATAGTCGGCCGGTGAAATTTATCTGCAAGTCTTGCCGAAACAATGGCGATGACTCCTTGATGCCAATCTTTTTGAAATAGTACGATCGCTTTTTCGTCCTCAAAATTCTTTTTTTCAATAAAATCCAAAGCTTGCTCAGTGGCCCTTTTGTCCAATTCCCGTCTTTCATTGTTCATATCTTGAAGAACATAAGCTTTTTCCTTTGCTTTTCTTTTGTCCGTTTCTATCAATAAATCAACTGCGTGGGAAGCGTGAGAAATTCTACCCATCGCATTGAGACGAGGACTGACCGTAAATACCAAATCCATTAACTCTAATTCCCTACGAGTTCCTAAAATATCCAAAATAGCTTTAAATCCTACCCGTGAGCGTTTATTAATAAGTTCCATGCCGAAATATGCCAAAATCCGGTTTTCCCCGTTGACTGCTACGTTGTCTGCCGCTATACTGACAGCCACAAAATCTAACAGACTATACAAGAAGTCTTTGTCCTTGTTGTATTTTTCGGTATATGCCTGTATCAATTTAAAACCTACTCCACATCCACTCAATTCTTTAAAAGGATAATCACAGTCTGCTCTTTTGGGATTCAGGACTGCCAAAGCATCCGGTAAATCATCTCCGGGTAGATGGTGTTCACAGATGATAAAATCTATTTGCTTACTTTTTCCTTCATTAACTTCTGTATGGTTTTTCATCCCACAATCCAAAGCGATAACTACCGAATAGTCATTTTCTTCTGCATATTGTACACCTTCGGATGATATACCACATCCTTCTTTTATCCTATCAGGTATATAAAAGCCAATAGAGTCATAGAAAGATTTAAAATAAAGATATAGCAATGATACAGACGTGATGCCATCCACATCATAGTCTCCGTATATAAGAATCTTCTCATTGTTTTGGATGGCGAGATGCAGTCTTTCTACCGCCTTATCCATATCTTTCATCAGAAAAGGATTGTGTAAATGTAGTAAAGAGGGATGAAAGAAAGCTTCTGTATCTGCTTTAGTTTTGATATTTCTTAAAACTAAAAGCTGACAGATGATGGAGTGAAGACCGGTAGTTTCTTGTAATTGTTTTACTTCGTCAGCATCTGCTTCAAGAAAAATCCATTTTTTGAAATTTGGATAGACGACAAGAGATTCTGACATATACTTATTAAATAAAGATAAACTAACTCACTAACAAAAAGCTTCATAGAATTGTTTCGTTGTGTAAAATATGAAAATTTTGTTAAAAGATTTACTTTATAAATCTATCAAATTTTATACCGAATTAAAAACTTTGAATTTGACGGTTCACGATTGCCAATACCAAAATCCCGCTACAATTTCCATGAGATAGGCAATCCCGAGATGTATCATCACGCCGGCACTGATAGATTGGGTGCGATAACTCAATATGCCCAAAATGAGACCACCAAAGAAAGAACTGATACATTCACCTACGGGTTTTCCAAAATGAATAAAAAAGTAAAATACGGCGGCCGGCAAGATGGCTCTACTTCCTGCATATCTTACAAAAGCTAAGATTAAAAACCCTCTGAAGAAAAATTCGGTATGAAAAAATTCTTGTCCGTAACAAAACTCATACAATGCCACATACCATGCGGTATGACCAGTCTCTGAGGTATATCTCAATATTCTTCTCACAGTAGGATAATATTCCCTAAAATCAATATTGAAAGAAGCCACTATCACCAAAGGTATCATCAACAAGAGCATGAAAAGATAAACCTTTGTATAAGAATCTTTTAGCTTAAAACCATATAATCTCTGTTCTTTTCTATCAAAAATCCACCAAAATAGTACTATCAAAAGGAACATAACGATAGCCTGAAAAAACTGATCACCACATATTTTCAGAATTTGCGAGGTATAATAATCGTCATGCAAATCGTCTATCCATGCTCTATATTGATAAAAATAACAGTAGTAAGAAAAGATGGACAATGCGATAAAAATCCGTAGCCAAAGACCGGATTGCTTGAGCATATTACGACCTTGCCGATCATAGATATAGGATAAATAAATACCTATGAAACTGACGGCATAAAGTAAAAAGTAGAGATAAAAATGAATGGATGTTTCTGAATGACTGTCGATGACGGTATTTTCAATGTCGTATTTATAGTTGAGAACAATGGAAATTGTGAGAAAAACACCCACAAATAGAAGATGCCATTTGTTTTGTTCTTCCCAATATGACTTAAAATAATTGAGAATCACTTTCATAGAAAGTATATTTTCAGGCTAATCAGACAGCCTTGTGTATTGATTATTCACCGTCACGATTATTGTAATCGGTATCCTCATCATCTCTGTATTTCGGATTGTCAAAATCATAATCCGGTAACAGCTCGGTTTTTACATAATCGACTGTCTCTTGAAGTGCTTCTACAAATTTTACGAAATCTTCTTTATACAAGAAAATTTTGTGTCGCTCATAACCTTCATCATCTGCCACTCTTTTGCTCTCTGTAATAGTGAGAAAGTAATCATTATTTTTTGTCGTTCTGACATCAAAAAAATAAGTTCTTTTCTTTCCTGCCCTCAAGGTAACAGAATGGACGTCATTTCGCTGCTTATATTCATTCTCCACTGATAATAATGATTTAATTCAATGTAAAAAAAGCAAAAAACAACCATTAAAAAAAGTTTTATCGGTTTTTATTCTACCTCTTCGTGAATTTGCAATTGGTATAGGTCGAAATAATGTGCACCCTTATCATACAAATCTTGATGTTTGCCTTGCTCTACCAAACGACCTCCTTCAAAGACCAATATCTTATCAAAATCTCTGACTGTAAAAAGTCGATGGGTGATAGATATGACTGTCCGATTTTTCCATTCCTTTTCAAAATTGGATAAAATATGGTGTTCGGTTTTTGCATCTACTGCCGAAAGACAGTCATCAAAAACCAATGCAGAAGGATCTTTGATTAAAGCTCTGGCTATACTGATTCTCTGCTTTTGACCACCCGAAAGCATGACTCCTCTTTCACCTACTATTGTATCATATTTTCTTGGTAAGGATTCGATATCTTCATGTACGCTTGCAGCTTTGGCATAGTAAATCACCTCTTCATCGCTTGCAGTGGGTCGTCCAAACCGGATATTGTTCTTTACACTGTCAGAAAACAAAAAGACCTCTTGCGGCACATATCCGTACATTGCCCTAAATGAGATACTTTCGATTTCATCCAATGGATGTCCATTGATAAAAATTTTACCGGAAGTAGGATCATAGTTTCTAATCAACAATTCGCAAATCGTACTTTTCCCCGAACCTGTTTTCCCGACGATGGCTACTTTTTCTCCTTGCTTGATTTCAAAAGAAACATCTTTTAATGCCGTGATGCCGGTGTCTTCATAAGTCAATGTGACATTTTCAAAACGAATAGATTCAATAGTATCTATTTTATATCTTTTCCCACTGACGATATCCGGATGTATTTTCAAAAATTCATCTATTCTTTTCTGGGAAGCGGCCGCTCTTTGAACCAATGAGACCACATAACCCAAAGAATAAACCGGCCAAGTCAACATATTGATATAAACCACAAACTCGGCTATGTTTCCCGCTGTAAATCTACCTTTTGCAACTTCTAATCCACCGATATAAATAGCTAACAGTGTACTCGTTCCTATCAAAAACAGCATCAATGGTCTAAAAAAGGATTCCATTCTTGCCAAACTCAACGATTTCACTCTGTAATCTGCGGCTAACTCTTCAAATTCTTGTTGTATTTGTTCATCTCTTGCATAACCTTTTACTATTCGGATACCCGAGTATGCTTCTTGCGCACTCGTCGTCAAATCTGATAAAATCTTCTGAATTTTTTCACTTTTTACATTTACAATTCTACTCAGAGTATAGATAGAATAGACCAGCAGCGGTAAAGGTATCAAGGTCCAAAAGGTTAGATATGGATTGATAACCAGCATGGAATATATCACCAAAACGAAAGTGGTGATAAAGCTTGAAACGTACATGATAGAAGGTCCCACATACATTCTCACTCTGGAAACATCCTCAGAAATTCTCGACATCATATCACCGGTGGAATTTCTTTTAAAAAAAGAAGAAGTCAGATTTTGGTAGTGATTGTACAGCTCATTCTTTTGGTCGTATTCTATGTGTCTTGACATCACGATGAGGGTTTGTCTCATAGCAAACATCAAAGCGCCTCTAATTAAAGTGGTAATGACTATCAAAGCACTGATTACAGCCAGTAAAAGAATCACCCAATCTATATAAAGACTACTGATACCTAATCCTTTAAAATTATAAGTAAAAGGCAGATACACCTGTATTTGCTCTATCCCGATTCTGATAAGTTGGGGAAGAAAAAGTGCAAAAATATTGGAGCTGATAACAAAAATCATCCCCAAAATCAAAAGATATTTATACTTGTAAAAATATTTGTTTAGTGTACGAAGCGAATTCATTCAGTCTGCAAAATTAGCAATAGATAGTATTATCTTGTTAGAGTGTAAGTAATCTTTATGTTTAATTGTATCAACAAGAATATGAAAACAAAGTTTTGAATCAATTGCTCGCTTTGCTTTCTATCTTCAAATGACCTTTTGAAGGAATGGTTTTGACAGCTTTCAGCATGACTCCATTTTCTTTTCCTAGCCAATAGATAGTTTTATCGTCGGTGTCATCCACATTGATCATACTGACGATATAGTAATCTCTATACTGTATGGTTTCTTCACCTATCACTTTGATTTGAGCTCGTTTGAAACCATTTTCTAAAGTGTAATCATATAAAGGTATATTCAACGAGAAATCTTTTTTTAGAGGCAAAGCACCCAAAAAAAGCTCCAATCCTCCTACATCTACCAAGTAAGGATAAAAGACGGGTGTCTTTTCAGTTTTCCCATGATAAAGAGTATAAATCGTATCTTTGGTAAATGTGATTTGTTTGGTAAATCCATCAATATTCGTCTCTATATAAGTCGGTAAAAAATCAAGATTCATGTATACTTTTTCCTTTCCTATTTCATTAGACTGATTGTCCTGATAGGAATTTTCTATTTCCCATCTGTCACCTCTCAGTACCAAAGATATGTTTAATTGCTGCGGTATCGTGTCTTGGTGATATATCAATGTGCGGTAAATCGTTTTTGAATTCCACGAGCTATAAATATTTCTTCTTATTTTGGGAAGAGAATCTGCACTGATAAAAGCATTTGTAGCTTCTATATCTGACATCTTTAATTTTGTATTGTTGACCAAATCGTTAAAAGAAGCAGAACTTGTCTGTTGAAAATTTCCTCCCAAAGTCTGATTTAAAAACCGTTCTATTTCAGAGTATTTAATGGTCTTACTGATATTGAGTAAAAAGTGTTTCCCTTCATCTTTTATCCTGAGAACTTCAATATTTGCACCTTTGTCAGAAAGATTTTTAAAGGTAGTTTTCCAATCTTTGGTATCGATTTCTGATTCATTTTCTCCATAAATGACCAAGACGGGATGTTCTATATTTTCGGTATGGAAAAAAGGACTATAAGTATCAGAAAGCTCTTGCAGTTGTTCTGCATTTCTTTCCCCAAAAGTGTGCAAGGTCTTATATTTTAGATATGTCCATTGGTCGGGGACATGATTGATAAAATTCCAAAGTTGATTGTACGCTGAAAGGCTGATAGTAGAAGCAAAAAGCTGTGGATACAGGTTGCTTGTCACCATCGCCATAAATCCGCCAAAGCCATTGCCCATGATTGCTATTCTCTTTGTGTCAACTGTATTCTGTTTGAGTACGACTTCGACACCCTCTTTTATTTTTTGGGCAATGTCTTTAATAAAATCATCTTTCAAATCTTTTTGATATTGAATTTGAAAAACAGCGTAACCACGATTGGATAAAAATTGGACTTCCCGATCAAATGTGTTGTCCTTAAATTCTTCCTGAAAATCTTGTAAAAAGACCACTAATGGTAGGTGCTTTTTCTTTCCGTTGGGATAAGTGATTTTGGCATCTATGTTTTTACCACCACTCTTAAAAGTGATTTTTTCACTCACATTCAGTTTATCTTCGACTTGTTTTAAAGATTCTACACTTGACAAAAGATAAGTTAACTTTGAATCTTTGATATGAAAGGCGTAATAATCTCCGATTATCTTATCCGAACTTACCTTTAAAAAGATATTTTCAGCATTGGTGTCAAAGTGTAAATATTCAATATTTTTTGCAGGTAAAATTTGTCCAATGGTGTCATAAATTTTCGACAACGTATTGTCTTTCCACCAATAAGAATTGCGTTCATCATCTAATTGATAGCCTAAAAGACGTTCTTTTGAGGTATTGAAAAATACATTTTTTATGTCAGTCAATTTTTCATCACTTTTTACAGTCTGATAGAAATTACTGTCAATATTTAATGCGTATAGGTTTTTAAACTTACCCTCCCGATTCACTGAAATAAACAGTCGGGAGTCATCGGTATTCCAACCTAATATTTGAATTTTTTCACCCATTGGTGAAGAAAAAACCGTATCGGAAACGAATCTTCCTGTTGTCTTCACAATACTTTCTTTCATTGTTTTAGAATCAAAAACTTGAAGGACTCTTATTTTATCTTTGCTATCCAAAATATAGTCTTCTATGGCAAAATAATCTTCTCTCACAATATTCATCGCTCCATTGACAGAGCATTTATAAAAGTTATAATTACTGCCGTATTGATTTTTCAAGCCTATAAAAAAATCATTGCCGGAGGTATTTGAAAAGTGCAAAAACCTGGGAACGGCGGATGAATAAGTCATTGTCTCAACTTTTAAATTAGTAAAAGACTTATCATCAAGTTTCAAAAGCTTGACTTCGTATTGATTCAAAGCTTTTGTAACAAAAATAATCTTATCTCCATTTTTAGACCATTGGTAATACATGATTTTATTTTGTCTTGAATCGGTCAGTTTGACTACTTTTTTATTTTGTGCCATGACCAAATAGATATCTTCGATATCATTTTCTGTCTTGACGTATGTCAAATATTGACCATCGGGACTTGCTTGGAATTGACTGAGTGCAGGTTCACTAAAAAAAGTATTTCTATCTATTAATTCTACAGCTTTTTCTTTGGCCATGACTGTTGGCAAGCAGATTTGTAGCAATAGGAAACAAGTTATTCCGTAAAAAATATTTTTCATCTCCGAATATTACTACATTCTATCCATAATAAATTCTAATAATTCTTAAATTGAGTGATACTAATAATTTGAGTAAAACAAATGCCGAAGATGACCTTTAGAAAAGCACATTCGTCTGATATTTTCATCGTATGGGATATTTTGCAACAGGCTATCGCACGTAGAAAAGCAGATGGAAGCAATCAATGGCAGGACGGTTATCCAAATCCTCAAATCATACAAAGAGATATTGAAAAAGATGCTGCTTTTGTTTTGGTAAATGGAAAAGAAATCATTGGTTACATTGCTATTTTTATCAATGACGAACCCGAATATGCCCATCTGAAGGGCAAATGGCTGACACAAGATGATTTTGTGGTTTTTCATCGTGTTGCTTTAGCAGATAAAAGGGTTGGTAAAGGTTTAGCCCATCATTTTTTTCAGATAGTGGAAGATTTTGCTCTCAGCCATCAGATTTATAGTATCAAGGCGGATACAAATTTTGACAATACTCCCATGCTCAAACTTTTTGACAAGATGGGATATACTTATTGTGGTGAGGTTTACTTCCGAGGAAGTCCGAGGAGAGCTTATGAAAAAATTCTGAGTAAAAACTAACGTATTGGAAAGCGGTATAAATCGCCGTTTTCGGTAAGTGCAATCAGATAATCTCTGTTGATATCTATTGAAGTATAGATTTTGTCGAGTTGTAAAACCGGAGTTTCTTCAAACAATAGAGTATCATATTTCCAAAGGGTATTTTCTCTGTAAAAATAGATTTGGTTGTTGATAAGCCAAAATCTGTCAGCATTCTCTATCGGCAACCTTTTGACAAAAACAGCAGTATTGTCAAAGACATACAGACCATGTATTTTATCCAAAAGATAGACATGTTGTTTCTCTTCGGTGATTTGTACTGCCTGTAATTGCTGCGATAGATACTGTGTGAAATTATTGCTTTGATAAGAAATATCGTATTGCTGGTTGAGTTGTATGAGTTGCTGTCTTTGACTGTCAAAAATCCAAATATTTTTCTGGTCGTTAGAAATAGCCAAAGCATCTACCGCAAAAAAACCTAAATCGTAAAAATTGGATTTTGAAAGTAACTTTAAACGGTTGTCTAATAATAGAAAATCACCGATATCTTTTTTGTACAAAATGGTTTTAAAAGTATTGTCTGTAATCAAACGGGAATTCCTGTTAATTGTCAAATCCGAATAGATATAAGGTGACTCTTGAAGTTTGGATAATTTTATCAATTGTTTGGATTGATTAATATAGAAGATTTGTCCCAAAGGATCAATAGATGCAGTGACTACATTTTTATCTACCAGTGTTTTGTCGTTCAAATCTTGACCCGAAACCGCATAAAATTGGAGTATGCAAACTAAAATGACGACAATATTTCTCATCTGTATTTTTTTAGTTCAACAACTGTACCATCAAATTCCAAATAGGTGTTATTGACGATCCAGTCTCCCAGATTGAAATAGGTTGCTCCCTGACCAATGTCAATACTCAAAGGCAAATGTCTATGTCCGAATACAAAATACTGTGCATGATAAATTTCTAATTGCCTTTTTGAGTATGTAACCAACCTTTCTTTCTCTTCACCCATAAACCTTTCATCTTCGGGACGGGTGCGGCTGTGATTAGACCATGCTTGAGCAATACCTATTCCTATATCGGGATGTACCCATTTAAACATCCATTGTAAAACAGGTGATGTAAAAATTTTCTTTAAAAATTTAAACTTATTATCACCCGGTCCCAATCCATCTCCATGTCCGACAAAAAACTTTTTGCCCTGAATGTCAAAAACAGCAGGATGTCTTAAAATCTTTACACCGATTTCTTTTTCCAAATAATCAAACATCCAAATATCGTGATTGCCGGTAAAAACATAAACGGGAATATCTTTATCTACAAACTCACTGATTTTAGAGAGAAATCTGACAGTTCCTTTTGGTACAACGTGCTTATATTCGAACCAAAAATCAAATAAATCTCCCACTAAAAAGAGAACGCCGGTTTCAGATTTGATTTCATCTAACCAAGCTACCAAAACTTTTTCTTTGGCTATATTTTTATCTTTATACGCACCAAAATGAAAATCGGAAGCAAAGTAAGCTTTCTTGTTTTGCTCCAACCAGATAGAAATATTGGGATACTTTGTAGTCATTTCAAATTAAAGATAAGCACTATTCCGGATTTTTGGAATCTATAATGATAGTGACCGGACCGTCATTGACAAGTTGTAACTGCATATCTGCACCGAAAACTCCCGTTTCTACTTTAATATCAGTCGCTTTTAGCATCTCTACAAATCTTTCATATAAAGGTATCGCTGTTATCGGAGGAGCTGCCGTTATAAAACTCGGACGATTCCCTTTTTTGGTACTTGCATATAATGTAAACTGACTAAGCAATAAAATCGAACCTTTGATATCGGAGAGAGAAAGATTCATCTTATCATCCTCATCGGAAAAGATACGCATCTGACTTATCTTTTTTACAAGCCACTGGATATCTGCATCAGTATCCTCAGCATGAATACCCAGCAATACAGCCAAACCTTTTTCAATCTTTCCGGTCAAAATGCCATCGGAAATGACTTGTGCTTCAGTGACTCTTTGAATGACAGCTCTCACGGGAAAAAGTTTTTACAAAGTCTCTTTCAACCACTTAAAAAATTCTGTCTGCCAAACGACAGCATTCTGGGATTGTAAAATCCAATGGTTTTCTTCCGGAAAGTACAAGATTTTGCTTTTGATACCTTTGAGCTGTGCCGCTTGAAAAGCTTGTAAACCTTGCTCGATAGGCACTCTGAAATCCATGCCACCCTGTATAATCAAAATCGGTTGATTCCAATTATCAACATAATCACTCGGGCTAAATTTGCTAAAGCTGTTTTGTGCAGCCTGATTGTCCTTTTGCCAATACGCCCCCCCCAAATCCCAATTAGCAAACCATAGTTCTTCTGTTGTACCGTACCAACTTCTCAAATCAAACAGCCCGTCATGTGCAATGAAAGTTTTAAATCTGTTTTCGTGAATACCTGCCAACATGAAAGTGGAATATCCGCCATAACTCGCACCTACACAGCCCAATCTGTCTTTGTCAACATAAGGTAAATTAGAAATAGAATCTATTGCAGATAAGTAGTCTTTCATCGCTTGACCACCCCAATCTTTACTAATGGCTTCATTCCACTCAGTACCAAATCCGGGCAAACCTCTTCTATTGGGGGCAACCACGATATAACCGTTAGCCGCCATCAATTGAAAGTTCCATCTATATGAATAAAATTGTGAAACAGGAGATTGAGGTCCACCTTGGCAATATAAGAGTGTAGGATATTTTTTGGTGGAATCAAAGTCAGGTGGTAATATTACCCATACCAATTCTTCTTTACCATCGGTTGTTTTCACCCAATATTTGTCTATCTGACTGAGTTGGATTTGATCATAAATCTTTGTGTTGATATGAGTCAGTTGTGATAGGTTTTTATCGGAAAGTGAAAACTCATACAGTTC
Organism: Chitinophagales bacterium; assembly: GCA_023957215.1. GTDB lineage: Bacteria > Bacteroidota > Bacteroidia > Chitinophagales > JADIYW01 > JAMLHH01. Next base: position 36,215 of record JAMLHH010000002.1, on the reverse strand, counting down.
GGAAGCATGGTTCATGTCTTGTCTGCCTACAATTAATGTATCACCTATTTGTCCTGCAATAGAAGTAATGTCAAAATCTCCTTCTGTGAGTTGGGTGACAATGATGTCTCCTTGTGATAAGTCTTGATTGAGTTTGATTTCAAAAATTTGTTTGGTAGCACGGATAGTAGCTGTAAAATAAATCGTTTTGCCGTCTTTACTCCATTTGTAATTGTTGACAGAATTGTCCCAGCCGGCAGTAAGGTTGATTTTATTTTGACCATCTGCATCTGCGATATAGATATCATTTTTATCAGATTCATAGCCATCATGTGCCATACTGCACCATGCTAATTTTTGTCCGTCAGGACTGAATGATGATTGTGTATTGTATCCATTTAGACCTTCCGTCAGTACAGTAGTGGTTTTTGTTTTCAAATCATATTCATACAAATGTGTGTTGGTGCTGATAGCATCTTCTTTTCCGTATTTCTTTTTACATGTATAAATAATTTTATCACCTGTTTTATTCCAAATATAATCTTCTGATCCGCCAAAAGGCAATTGTGGACAGTGATAAGGTTCGTCTTTCATAATATCGGTCGCCTTACCTATTTTTCCGTTTTTCAGATTAAAAGACGCATAAAAAACATGGCTAAACTCTCCATCTGCCCATTGATCCCAGTGCCTGTACATCAAATCGTCATAAATTTGGACATTGGATTTTTTGAGTTCGGGATAAAAATCTTTACCATAGACATCTTTTAATTTGACCTTTTTTGAAAAGATGATATAGTCGCCTTTGGGTGAGAATTTGATATTGCTGTATTTGTCCTTTCCGTCAGTCAATTGTTTTTTGTCCTTTCCATCAGGTTGTACGCTCCAAATTTGATTGTCTTTTACGAAAATGATGGTATTGTCATCCAGAATTTGGACAATGCTTTGACTTTTGCTTGCCTGAAAGAAAGTTTTTGCCTTTTGAGAATTGGGTAAGATGGTAAAAGTTTGTGTCTTGCTACTTGCTTTTTCGACATCTTCATTTTTTACACCATAAAAAATTTGTCCGTCACTTGTAATTTGTGTGGACGAGAGTCGTCCGAGTTTCCATAAAAGCTCCGTGGTCATTTTTGACTGAGCTGAAACATTAGAGATTGCCATAAAAAAACATAAAAGAAGAGATAAATACCTCATAATTAAAAACTAAAGTTTACTAAAGTTAAATAAAAGTAGGGTGAGAATGTTTTACCAAACCGGACATTTTAAAGTGATTCTCTTAGGATTCTTTCTTTTGGTTCGGTATGAAATATTTCCTGACCATCTCAGACCGGTATAAAGTTCGATACCTTTGAGTTTTTGGGGAACTAACCAAGCGGTCATATTATCAGAACCTATAAAGAATATGCCTTTTCTAAAAAACAGGCCGACTCGGGGATATTTAAAATCGTGTAGTATGACCGGAATTGCCAATTCAAATGTAGGTCTTTCAATCCTCGCGGTCAATGCAATCGTATTACTTTTTTCCAAACCGATTGCTTTCATTGGAAGTCTTAATATACTGTGAACTGATAAATACCAGTCATTGGCTACATTAAAATCTGCAAAAGCAGTGACCGAGGCCGGCATCCATGCTGAAAAGGATGAGCCTACTACTGAATTAGTAGAGTCATTTGTAAAAGCATAGGCATTCGCTATTTCCCTGAATCTTTTTAAATCTTTCACCTCAGAAAAATATTCATCTCTATAAACGACAGTATCTATTGTCTGGAAACGATTGACTTCTCCTTTTTTTATAAAAATTTTTCCCACATCACTGATAGCCACGCCGACTTTCCATTTACTGGCATTTCCATCATCTCCAACCATTGCATTAACGATGGTAAAGCCGAAGTCGAGTGCCAATCCATTTCCTGCTTTCCGTAGATTGTATATCGCTCTGTCATTATCGTAATCGTATTTATATCCGGAAAACCAATCAAAATCGACATCTGCTCCTTCAGGTATTTTTACACCATTGTCAATTTTGATAGATTCTTTGGTGACATTGTTTCTTAAAAAGATGCCATCCCAAGGTATGATATATTTGACAGTCGCTCCGATATTGACATCTACTTCACCCGAAGTAGAAATGCCTGTCGCATAATTGAATGCTATTTCACCATAATGGAGTAAACCCAATTTCATAGGGTCTAACCACATTTCAGTAGTCGCACTATCTTGATAGTAATAATACCCATAATCAGGAGATATTCTATTGGCATAGCCTAAGAAACGATCCCGAATGGTGATACCCAAAGAGTGGTTTCTGATATTTACATAACCACTTGGTAAGTTGAGAAAGCCGTTTCCATAAAACTGATAAGTCGTATTTCTTCTATCAAAAAAATTATAGTACAAAGGATTTGAGATGTTTCTTTTGGCTTTTTTTTGTATGTTGGGATTGGGGCGTAATTTGGCAGCTTTCAATCCGGCAAGAAAAATGTTGGACTTTTCGAGATAGATATAATTTGATTCATAAGAAAAGCCCAAAGCAAAAAAATTGACATCAAATTGATTGGGACCATTGACATTGACGGCAGGATTGATATTTAATCCGAACACGCCGGCATAATTTCCCAATTGCATGCCTATAAAATCTTGAGCATAAACAGTTGCATTGAGTAAAAATATCCAAGTTAAAAGACAAAAATGCTTCATTCTCAAATCAAAAATAATTAAATTATAACCAATTAATTTACCTATCTTAATTAAATGGCAAATGTAAGTACTATCTATTTATAAATATGTATAATATATTCAAACATAAGAAAATCTACTCATTTGATTTATGAAAGAAACAATAAAATTAATGGTTTTATGAGTGGGAAGCCGTTCTTAGTCTATACATTTGTGCCATGAAGAAAATTTATTGGAAAGTATCCGGTGTCAATAATCTTCCTGATGCGCGATTTCTCAATGCTTTGGATGATGCATGGATAGAGTTTGTTTTTGATGGAGAAAATGAAAGATATATTTCTGTCGAGCAGGCTAATGCTATCAGTGAATGGTTATTCGAACCTAAATTATTGGCTGCTTTCGGACTTCACCAATCTGAAAAATACATCTTCGATACCATGAAAGAAACTTTTTCCCAATTTGCCTCTATCTCTATAGAGCATGATTTAATTCAAGATGAAAATTTTCTTCCTTTGGCTTTTGTCAGACTTGATAATCATCAGATAGACAAAGCATTGCTTTTGAATCAAAAACCTTATGCCTTTATCATAAAAAGTGAGCATGGATTTAGTGAGAGGGATTTGCTAAAAGTTCAAAATCTTCAAAAAAATAGTAAAGTGTTTCTTAGCTTGCCCGAGAATATCAATACCTTCAAAAAAAAGATAAGTATGTTTGATGAAATCGGTATAGAGCTTCCTGCAATAGATGAGCAAAGTGCAGGGTGTGGAGCAGTAGATGCATATAGTGAAATCATGGAATCCATAGAATCTTGAAAAAGACAAGTCTATCAATTTATGTCTATTATCACCACAGTCAGAGAAAAAGTAAATAAAGCTTTACAAGATCCTAACTTTTCGTTTGTAGCACAAAGGAGTATCCATACTCTCGCTTCGATGGGGGCTATTTATGTGATGAGATTTATTTCGGGTGTGATTATAGCACGATGGTACGGACCTGAGGTGTCAGGTTGGTTGACTAATCTTACCACATTCATGGCGGCGTTTATTATACTTGGAAATTTTGGAATAAAAGATGCGATGCTCAAATTGATTCCCGAATACAAAGAAAAATATAATATTGGCACAGCATGGTTGGTCTATAAAAAGAGCTTGCATCTTTTAGCATTTTTTTGGGTGTTGTCCATGATAGTCATGTACTTTCTTGCCGGATGGTTAGCTGTAAAATGGGGCGTCCCTCATTTGAAAACTTTTTTCAGATGGTCAGGATTTTTTCTTATCTTCTTACTATTGTCTGAGTACAACAACTTTGTGTTGCGCTCCATATTAAAAATAAAAGTTGCTAATTATAACAATGTGGCTACCTTGGCAACGCGAGTGACTGTCATCATTCTCCTGACAGCTCTTTACTTTGACAGATATAATCCACTTTACCTGCAATTCATTTCAGGTTGTTTCTTAGCATGGTTGATTTCACAGATTTCCATTAACAAACATTTTCGAAAACCAAGTCTTGGTCAAGAAATACCTGCTCACGCAGATATTAATTATTCAGTGATTTTATCTGTTGCATTTCCTATGTTGTTCACCTATTTGGGTTTTTTCATCAACAACTTTGCAGATGCTTTTATGTTGCCTTTTTATACAGGACCCGAAATGGTAGGTATTTATAAAACCTGTGCCAATGTAGCCTCAATAGCAGCGATGGGCTTGGTGGCAATGAATACCACGATACAACCTAAAATCAGCCAACTGTATTATCAAGGAAAACATGAAGAAGTGATGAAACTCTGTGTGAAATTTGCACGTTTAATCTTTTTACTCAATATTCCCATTTTTGGACTGATTATCTTTGGATCGAAATACATGATATTATTGGCTTATGGAAAAGCATTTGTGCCGGGAGCTTTGGCATTGAGTCTCGTATCCATAGGTCAAATATTCAATGTGGGATGTGGTCCGGTCGCCCAATTACTCAATGTCACAGGATATCACAAGCAGTTTAGAAATATTTCACTCTTAGGTGCTTTTATCAATTTGATTCTCATTTTTATTCTGATACCTAAATGGGGTATCAATGGAGCCGCAGTGGCTAATGCCATTAGTATGGCAGTCTGGAATATAGTGGGGTCTCTTTATATTAAACGAAAATTTGGTTACTATATCGCTTATTTGCCTTTTATCAATTTGAATAAAAACTTTAAGATTATAAAATGAAAATAGGTGTTTGGATACCTGATAAATATTTGAATAGTGTTCATATTTACTACGAACAAGTTTCTAATATTTTAACTAAAAAAGATGTCCAAATTTTTCCTTTTAATAAAAATGACAGCTTGCCTGATGAGGTAGATTTGTATTGGGATCCCACTTGCACAGGAGGTAAAAATCCCAATAGGAGATTTCTTAATAGGAAAAAACCATTGGTTGCAACAGTTCACGGTGCTTCTAATTTTGCCTTACCGCATCATTATACTTACTACGGATGGATGCAACAAGTCAAAGGCTATTGGATTAATTTTCAGCGCAAACTCTTTTGGAATCTGTTTAGAAATAACATTGAAGGGATTATCACGGTTTCTCATTTTGCTAAAGAAGAAATTGTCCGTGAATTAAATTTGAATGCCGATAAAATAAAAGTCATTTACCATTCTTACGACAAGACCTTATTCCGACCTCTTGAGAAACGCTCCAATGATTTTTTACTGCACGTTTCTGTCTTTCAACCTATAAAAAATATAGATACACTTCTCAAAGCTTACCGAGAAATCAGCATAGAAAATAAATTGCCTTTGGTCTTAATAGTACCCGGATTTAAAGGTGATGCAAATATTTCGGGAGTGCAACTCATTGATCATCCTATCAGTCAGCAGGAAGTGGCAAAATATATGCAAAACGCCAAAGCTTTTATACTTCCTTCATTTAGAGAAAGTTTCGGTTTGCCATTGATAGAAGCTATGGCATGTGGTACTCCAATAATAACATCTTATGGCTCTGCTACTGAAGAAATTTCAAAAGATGTTGCTATTTTGTGTCGTCCACATCAGATGGAAGATTGGAAAATTGCAATGGAACAAATCATGTCAAATAAAAACTTATGGAATGAGTTACACAAAAGAGGTATTGACAAAGCACAAGATTTCAGTTGGGAAAAGTCAGCAACAGCACATTTAAACTATTTTCAATCATTGATAAATAAAAGTTCACTACATGACAATTTTTGATAAAACAATCTCAAATCCTTGTTTTTGAGGGTTTAACAAAATATTTGTGATATATTCTAATCCATATTTGAAGATAGATTTTGCTCTATGCCCGTGTTTTTTAATAATAATGGGCTTTACTTCGTTGTTCAAGTAATCACCAACTTTGTAACACCATAAAAAGGCAATCATAACAAGACAAATTAGCTTTTCAATCCTTTCAATGTCTTGTAAATGTGTATTTTCGATATCAAACCCACTGGATTTCATAGCTTTGAAGCACGTTTCAATCTGCCATCTATCTTTATAATTTACCAATGCTTGTGTGTCTTTGCTATAACTTATAATGATGACGTATTCAGGTGCGTTGTCTCTTGTTCGACCTAATGTGGCTGATAAATAACAATATTCTCCATTGATCTTTACAATCTTATGATAATGCTTCATCTCTCCATATTTTAACCCTGAGAACAACCATTTAACAGGAATTTCTTTATCTTTATGAGGTAGATAAACTTTAAAATTATTGCGTATTCGAATGTGATATCTCAAATTTTCTCTATTCAAATAACCCATCCATTCTTCTCCGACAAACTCACGGTCAGCAACAATAAAACCAATACAATCTTTTCCGAAAAGACGGATAAATCTTTGAATTAACATGATTCTTTCCCGGCTATTTGAGTTGCCTCTCTTGTCCAACATCGTGAAAAGCAGAGGGAAGGCTATGTTTTTATAGGCAATACCTAACATAAATATATTGATGTTTTGTTCTCCGAACTTCCAGTTGGTTCTGTCAATGGTTATCCTAAGATTTTCTTTTTCAGGAAGTAATGCAAAGATTAGCTTAGCAATTAAGTCACTACATAAACAGAATCCGGACATAAAGCGTTGAATCCTTCGAAGGGATGAATCCGCTTTACTCTCATTGTCAAAAGCTAAAGCTAATTTATGAAAACTCACTGTTTGTACTTTACAAAGTGCTAAGATTACTTGGGCTATTAACTTTATCCTTGCTTTATTTATCATAGAATCATTTTTTTCGATATTTCTACTTAAAACTTCACAAAGTTGATTACTTTTACTCTCACGACTGATATTCTTATCCATAGAAAAATGTTGAAATTATTCTTCTAAGATACTGAATATCAGTCTATTATGCAAATAGTTTAACAGTTAATTTGCTGTTTATCAAGGGATTCTATTTTTGTCATGTAGTAAAAAATAAAAACTAAAAATGTCAGTAGAAATAAAACCATTAAAATACTTTCCAGCATTTGACGGTGTACGGGGAATCTTCTGTATTATGATTATTTCCCATCATTGGGTCATGCCTTATCTACAAGGTCCTTTTACTTTTATGTGGTGGCTCTTACAGGTGTTTTTTATGATGTCTTCCTACTTGATCACCCGTATATTATTGTATGATAAAACTAAGATGGAGACCAAAGCTCTTTTCAAAAGATTTTATCAGAGAAGAGCATTAAGAATTTTTCCGCTGTACTTCTTATATGTTGCATTGATGGGTGGTTTACTGCTATTAGCCGGCACTACTGCGGCTGGTGCAGAAAATAGAGATTTGATTTATTTTAAAGAAAATTGGGGCTTTTTATTTACCTATACTTACAATTTTACTGAAATTGTCAATCATTTTAGAGGGATAGATTACATACCTACTGCTTTGTTTTCGCATTTATGGTCTTTATCCTTGGAGGAGCAGTTTTATTTGGTGATACCTTTTGCCATCACTTTTTTGTCTTTCAAAAATATTAAAAGAGTAGTTGTTGCTTTTATTGTGCTTGCTCCTTTGATTCGGTTTTTTGCTTATGCATGGCTCAAATATATCAATCCAGATGCGGAATGGTTAGGTCTGATAGTTGTCAGAAATACAATTTTTCAAATGGATACTTTAGCCTATGGTATGGCAGTGGCATTATTTGATACGGCTAAAGTCAAGCGTTTGGGTGAATGGTTCTTATTCGTCTTCACTATATGGGTAATCTATACCTTTGTCAGTGCGCATTTTATAGTAAAGGACGGTTACGCACCTAATATTCATGCAGCAATCAAACGATATGAGTTTATGAACTATCATCTGAATTATACCATCTATTTTACCTTGACTAATTTTATGTGTGGATTGTTTGTAGCTGCGGTTGTCAATCGAACTTTTATCACCCGGATTTTTAACAATAAGCTCTTTATTCATCTTGGTAAAATATCTTATGGAATTTATGTCTGGCATTATTTTGCTTTACTATTAGCAGGAGGTTTGCTTCGTCCTATTATCGGTGGTTATCAAAAATACATCGGTAATTTCGGAGCGGAACTTTTGATGTATTTGTTCTACCTTGTCGTATTGGTTATTGTTGCTGAAATCAGTTATAAATACTTTGAATCTTATTTTATTCATTTAAAAAAGAAAACTTAAAATATGAAAGCTGTTATTATTGATGAGGATGGTTTACAAGTAAAAGATGTAGAAAAGCCACAAGTAGAGGTGGGTAGAGCTATTGTTAAAATATCTGCTGCGGCACTCAATAGAAGAGACCAGTGGATAAGAGAAGGTTTATATCCAAAGATAGAATTACCTGTTTTACCTGGTTCTGATGGTTGTGGAGTGGTACAAGAAGTAGGAGATGAGCAGGATAAAAAATGGCTCAATAAAAGAGTTGTCATCAATCCAAATAACGATTGGGGCGATAATCCTAATGTGCAAGCGAGATCTTACCATATTTTAGGTATGCCTACTAAAGGTACTTTTGCAGAATATATTTCAGTGCCTGTGGATAGATTGGTGGAAGCTCCCAAGTTTTTGACAGATGAAGAAGCAGGTGCACTTCCTTTGGGTGGCGTTACTGCTTATAATGCCTTGATGAATAAAGGCCAAGCAAGTGCAGATAAAAAGATATTGATTTCAGGTGTCGGTGGTGGTGTGGCGCAGTTTGCTATGCAGTTTGCCATCGCTATCGGTGCACAAGTTTGGGTGACTTCTAGCAAGCAAGATGTGATAGATAAATGTGTCGAAATGGGTGCAAAAGGCGGTGTTTCTTACAAAGAACATAGTGAAATCGTTGCTCTAAGCAAAAGTATTAAGGGATTTGATACCATCATTGATAGTGCCGGTGGAGAAGGTATAGACACACTTTTAAAATCACTTGCTCCTAATGGTAGATATGTGCTTTATGGAGCTACAAAAGGATTGCCGAGTACTTTGAATTTACGCAATATTTTCTGGAACCAACTAGCTATTTTAGGAAGTACTATGGGCAGTGACCAAGATTTTGTCAATATGGTTCAACTCGTAGAAAAATATCAAATCAAAACTATCATAGACAAAGTCTTTCCGTTAGAACGAGCAGTTGAAGCTTTTGACAGAATCAAAAATACCAAGGTGTTTGGTAAGATTGTACTCCGTCCATAACAGAAAGATTTGTTTTGCTTATAAAAACATTTTTTAAGTATATTTACATTCATTTTAATATTATCTATCTTCTTTGTAGAGAAAAATGATTTACATTGTGGTTAAAATACGCTGAGAGCTTTATCAAATGTTCTCACAGTAATTCAAAATACTAAAAACAAAATCAGAAAAAAAGCCTGTTTGTTGCATTCTTACTAAAATAATTATTTCTTTGTACTCTGTTTGATTACTAAACATAATTTCTAAAACACTTCCTAATATTTATTTAAACAAGCAAGTGATAAAGTTGAAAGACCATACTATACCTTATGTATAAAATTGAAGATATAAAGGGTAAATTATTACCCGAACTTAGAGAAATCGGCGAGGAGCTGGGTCTCGACAAGAAGGAGATTTCAAAAGCAAAAAAACAAGAATTAGTGAATGCTATTACAGCAATTTTGTCTGTAGAAAATGACAGCGATGTGATTGTAGATGAAAAAGAGCCTGAAACTGCTGAAAATAATTCGATGGACGATGCTCCGACAGAAAAAAAGAAAAGAGCAAGGATTCACAAAAGAGTAACGACTTCGATAGAGCCGGAGTTTATTCCATCTACGACTGAAAAAGTTGTTGAAGCTGTTGCTGAGTCAGATAACTATCCAGACAAGTCTTCGGTAGTTCCTTCTAAGAGTAATCAGGCAGAGATTGATTTTGATAATATAGAAAATGAGGTGGCAGTTGTTGAAAAAGAAGAAGATAAACAGGATAAAACCGACTCTAATGAAAACAGTGCTACTGGAAACCGGCCCACAAAAGAAAAAACCTATCACAAAGAAAGACCGCAAAGACCCGACAATAGACAAAATGCCGATCATTCTCAAAATAGAAACGGATCTAATGAGAAAAATAACAGCAAGTCTCCGGAAGAAAAGAAAAAAAGCGTAGATGTCTTTGCCGATTTGGATACAGAAATCAGAGCAGAGGGAGTATTGGAAATTATTTCTGATGGATACGGATTTTTGAGATCGTCCGACTATAATTATTTATCCTCTCCTGATGATATATATGTGTCACCATCACATATTAAGAGTTTAGGATTAAAAACCGGTGACACCATCTCATGTTCCATCCGTCCACCGAGAGAGAATGAGAAATATTTTTCTCTTCAAAAAGTAATAAGAATCAACAATCAGTTCCCTGAACAAATCAGAGATAGAATACCTTTTGATTATTTAACACCACTTTTCCCGGAAGAGAAATTAAACCTCTTTTTGGATTCTAACGAATATTCCACAAGAGTCGTAGATTTATTTGCACCAATAGGCAAGGGACAAAGAGGAATGATAGTGGCACAACCGAAAGTAGGTAAGACAATGTTACTTAAATCCATTGCCAATGCCATTGCAAAAAATCATCCAGAAGTTTATTTGATTGTATTATTGATTGACGAAAGACCGGAAGAGGTCACAGATATGCAACGGAGTGTCAATGCGGAAGTTGTTGCTTCAACTTTTGACGAACCGGCAGACCGACATGTAAAAGTTTCCAGCATCGTTCTTCAAAAAGCCAAAAGATTGGTAGAGTGCGGGCATGACGTCGTGATACTTTTGGACTCTATCACCAGATTAGCAAGAGCCTACAATACGACAGCTCCATCAAGTGGTAAAGTCTTGTCAGGTGGTGTGGAAGCAAATGCTTTGCACAAACCGAAACAATTCTTTGGAGCTGCGAGAAACATCGAAAATGGTGGCTCTTTGACTATCGTTGCCACGGCTTTGGTGGATACAGGTTCCAAAATGGACGAAGTCATTTTTGAAGAGTTTAAAGGGACAGGTAATATGGAGCTTTCATTGGATAGAAAAATTGCCAATAGAAGAATATTCCCTGCTGTTGATATCATTGCATCTTCTACAAGACGGGATGATTTGTTGTTGAGTAAAGAAATGCAACAAAAAATATGGATATTGAGGAATCATTTGGCAGATATGAACTCTGATGAAGCCATCCAGTTTATACTGCAACAGATGAGAGGAACAAAAAATAATGAGGAATTTCTCATTACAATGAATAGATAATAGAATATTAAACAGATAAGGTTTGTAAGATATAAAAAATACGTACCTTTGCAACCTTGAAAAATTTGAATTATGAAAAGGACTTTTCAACCTTCTATACGTAAAAGAAAAAACAAACACGGATTTAGATCAAGAATGAAAACTAAAGCGGGAAGAGCCATACTTAACGCTCGTAGGAGAAATGGGCGAAAAAAACTCAGCGTCTCTGACGAGATAAAATTGAAGTAATTATCTTAATACCTCAAGAGAATAAAAGATATTATTTTCCAAAAAGCGTTCGACTAAAAAGTAAAAAAGAAATAGACTTACTTTTTAGTAAGAGGGCTTTTGTCTATAAAAACGGAATAAGACTTTATTACTGCTCTATTTTAAAAGATACAGATTCCTCTTTTCAGTGGATGGTAAGTGTATCCAAAAGGATATTTAGGCGTGCTGTCGATCGGAATCTTATCAAGCGGAAAATAAGAGAAGCAGTTAGGCACAAGAGGCATATTATTGAGGAGGAGACCATCACAAAGGGTGAAAAATATATTTTTGCCATCACTTATGTCGGTAGAAAGATTCCAAAAACCACCGATATATTTGAAACTTTAGAATCATTGTTCTTAACTTGGAAATCAATTCGTGAAAACAATTAGAAAAATATTGATTTTTCCTCTTCTGCTATTGATAAAGACTTATCAATTGTTTATTTCACCTATGTTGGGCCCCAATAAATGCAGATACCAGCCGACTTGTTCTAACTATGCTGTCGAAGCACTCAAAAAGCACGGGTTGCTGAAAGGTGGATTTTATGCTATCAAGAGAATTTTGTCTTGTCATCCTTGGGGTGGACACGGTTATGATCCAGTACCTTAAAAGTTGGGATGACCGTAAAAGCTATTATTTCAGACAATAAAAATGTTTTTTATTTAGATTAAGAATAATTATAGTTTTTTTGAAAGCTTATTTTAAAAATAAAGTCTTTCTAAGAATATAATTTGTTAAATTGCCATGTCAATTTTTAAACTATGTCTTCAGAACAATATATAAATTTACTAAAACCATTAGATCTTGGATTTACTACTCTTAAAAACAGAGTCATCATGGGTTCCATGCATACCGGACTCGAAGAAGTGAAAGGTGGATTTCATAAATTAGCTAAATTTTATGCTGAAAGAGCAAATGGAGGTGTAGGATTGATTATTACCGGAGGAATTGCTCCCAATTGGGAGGGATGGGTAAAGCCTTTTGCCGCTAAAATGACCGATAAAAGTCATGTAAAAGAGCATAAGATTGTCACAAAAGCAGTGCATGAAGCAGGTGGTAAAATTGCCATGCAGATTCTACACACCGGAAGATATGCCTATCATCCTATGAGTGTAGCTCCGTCCAGAGTAAAATCACCTATTACCCCTTTCGGACCAAGACAAATGACTACTTGGGATATTAAACGCACAATACGAGATTTTGCTAATGCGGCTCGGTTGGCAAAAGAAGCCGGTTATGATGGTGTAGAAATAATGGGTTCTGAAGGTTATCTAATCAATCAGTTTATCGTAAAACACACTAATCAGCGTACGGATGATTGGGGCGGTTCTTATGATAATAGAATCAGATTCCCAATAGAGATAGTAAAGAGAGTCAGGGAAGCTGTCGGAGATGATTTTATCATCATATATAGATTGTCGTTAATTGACCTGGTGGACGAAGGAAGTTCATGGGAAGAAGTGGTACAATTAGCAAAAGCAATCGAGAATGCAGGCGCAAATATTATTAACTCGGGGATAGGTTGGCATGAAGCACGAATCCCGACTATCGCTACATCTGTTCCGAGAGCCGCTTTTTCATGGGTGACAAAGAAATTGAAAGGTGAAATCGATATACCGGTTTGCACCAGCAATAGAATCAACAGACCTGAAACTGCCGAAAAAGTATTGGCAGACGGTTGTGCTGATTTGGTATCTATGGCAAGACCTATGCTTGCAGACCCACAGCTTGTTTTGAAAGCTGCTACTGGTCGTTCTGATGAAATCAATACCTGTATTGCATGTAACCAAGCTTGTCTGGATCATACTTTTAGCAATAAGACAGCATCTTGCTTGGTCAATCCGAGGGCAGGACATGAAACAGATTTGAATTACTTTCCGACTTCCAAGCCAAAAAAATTAGCTGTGATAGGTTCCGGCCCGGCGGGAATGACATTTGCTACAATAGCAGCACAAAGAGGTCATGATGTGACTCTTTATGAAAAAGATAAAGAAATAGGTGGACAATTTAATTTGGCAAAAAAAATTCCTGGCAAGGAGGAGTATGGGGAAACCGTAAAATATTACGCCCGACAAATAGAACTGACCGGTGTAAAACTTATTTTAAACAAAGAAGCCCAAATAGACGATTTGGAAAATTTTGATGAAGTTATACTGGCGACGGGCATTACAACAAGGGAAGTAAATATAGAAGGATTTAATCATCCCAAAGTAGTCAGTTATATAGATGTCATCAACGGTACTAAAAAAATGGGTAAATCGGTAGCAGTAATTGGTGCCGGTGGAATAGGATTTGATGTATCAGAATTTTTATCGGTGAAAGATCCTGAACATTTGCCAAGTGTACAGGAATGGTTGGCGGAATGGGGCATTGACCCTAAAAATGAAGCCCGTGGTGGTATAGAAGGTGTGAAAGCACAAATACCACCATCCCCGAGAGAAATTGCCATGTTTCAAAGAACAAAAGGTAAAATGGGTTCTAAATTGGGTAAAACAACTGGATGGATACATCGTTCTACACTAAAGAGAAAGAACGTAAAAATGATAGATGGTGTTGATTATCTCAAAATTGATGATGAAGGTTTACATTATCGTGATGCTGATAACTCTATCAAAGTATTTAAATGTGAAAATGTAGTGATTTGTGCCGGTCAGATTTCATTGAAAAATTTGCAACAGCCTTTGTTACAATTAAAGAAGCCTGTACACTTAATAGGTGGTGCTCACATCGCTGCAGAATTAGATGCAAAAAGAGCTATTGACCAGGCAGCAAGATTAGCGGCTATCGTATAGGATAATAAAGAAAGAATTGATAACATATTAAATTGTATATAGGAGAAAAAGATGATTGATGATGTCCAAACTGATGTAGTTAGAAAACTATACCCATACCAAGAGGTTTACATTGAAAAGATTTATAACGAACTAATAGATGAAAATCGAAAAGGTAATATTTTATTTCAATTGCCCACAGGTGGAGGAAAGACAATCATTTTTTCTGAAATCGTTCGAAGATATATCCATAAAACGAATGGTAGAGTATTGATATTGACACATAGAATTGAATTGCTAAAGCAGACTGCAAAAGCGTTGCAAGAGGCGAATGTAAATTCAAAATTGATAGTCAGCGAGGTAGGGGATTTTGATAATCAAGATGAATTTACTTGCTTTCTCGCAATGGTGGAAACTTTGAACAACAGATTAAAAACTGACCAATTATATATTGACAATATCAACTTGGTCATAGTAGATGAAGCACATTACAATTCTTTCAGAAAAATTTTCCACTATTTTAAAAATGCTACAATTCTGGGTGTAACGGCTACACCTCTCAGTTCTAATCAGCAATTGCCACTTCGGGATAACTATTCCAAACTAATAATAGGTGACTCTATCAAAGAACTTATAGAAAACGGATATCTTAGTAAAGCTATCACTTATACTTACGATGTTCGTCTAGGCGGATTGAAAATAGGAATGGATGGTGATTATACTGTCAGTTCTTTGGATAGAATTTACAGTGCCTACGAAATGCAGGAAAGACTGTTAGATGCATATAAAGCAAAAGCGCTCGGAAGTAAAACGCTTATTTTTAATAGTAGTATTGCTATGTCGAGACAAGTATATTTGTTGTTTCAAGATGCCGGATTTGATATCCGTCACTTGGATAGTTCCAATAATAAGCAAGAAAGAAATGAAACCTTGGAATGGTTTAAAAATACACCCGGCTCTATTATTACTTCTGTGGGTATTTTAACGACAGGTTTTGATGAACCTACTGTCGAAACAATTATTCTCAATCGTGCAACAAGATCTTTGACTTTGTATCATCAGATGATAGGACGAGGAAGTAGAAGACTTGAAAATAAAGACCATTTTACGATTATTGATTTGGGTAACAATGCCAAAAGATTAGGACTTTGGCAGGATTATATAGATTGGCAGGATGTTTTTATACATCCCGATAAGTTTTTGGAACACCTTGTAGAAAGAGAAGATAAATTACAAAAAGGTTTGATGTACACATTGCCGGATATTATCAAAGAGAAATTTCCCAAGACAGACGATTTTAATTTTGATATGGAAGAAGAATACTACAAACTTCTTTCTAAAGCACAAAAAACTACTGCCGCCATAGATTTGTCTATTGACGATCATTATGAGAGAATCAAGGAAAATGCAGAAGATATGTTTGATGCCATTGATTTACTCAATATCCTGCAAGATGAAATAGAATACCGTCTCAATGTTTATACTAATTGTATGGCAAAAACGACAAGGAATTATTTCAAATGGCTCTTGGAAAATTACAACGATGAAATCAAAAAACGTATACGCTCCGAAATCCCTATGCCGGTAGAAGAATGAGTCAATTAGCTAATGAGTAAATGTGTAAATGTGTAAATGTGTAAATGTGTAAATTGGGAAGTGTAATGACAATACATTACTACATTACTACATTGGTAAATTAAAGCAATAATGTGCTATTAAATTAGAGTAAAATTGATTAAATTTAAACTCAAACACATTACGAAATGTCCACACAACCATATATCATCACACCGGATGTCGTGAAGAGTCAAAATGTAGATACACTCAATCGGTATATTGAAGAAAATAAATCCGGATTACATAGACAATTATTATCCAGCGGAGCGATACTTTTTAGAGGTTTTAATGTACATGAAGCCTCAGATTTTGAAAAAATTGCATTGCAAGTAGATAGTGATTTAAAGAATGACTATCTCGGCACTTCGCCAAGAAATATTGTAAATGGTACAAAGTATGTTTTCTCTGCAAGTGAATTGCCTCCATATTATCCGATTATGCAACATTGTGAGATGAGTTTTTTACCTACCGCACCACGTCGCATTATGTTTTATTGTTTCGTAGAGCCAAAGATAGGAGGAGAAACACCCATTTGTGACTTTAGAAAGGTAGCTGCCGATATGAATCCAAAAATCAAACAGGAATTTAAGGATAAAGGACTTTTGGTCATCAGAAACTATTGTGCTCCGGGTAAAGAAGAGAAAAATTCGTTCCAACTCAAACCTTGGGTAGAGATGTTTCAATCTACCGATAAAACGGTTGTAGAACAGAAATGTGCAGTTAATGATATTCAGGTAGAATGGCTAAAAGATGATGCACTGAGATTAATCAGCAAACATGATGCTTTCAAGATACATCCTGAAACCGGAGAAGAGGCATGGTTTAATCACTTACAGGTTTTTCATACTGATGCGGCAGCAATAGAATATCAAAAGATTGCCCGCAGACAAAAAACAATTAATTCTTGGGGACTGAATCTTTATTTGCAAGTACTTACGATGTATAAACGACTGACAGAAAACCCTATCAACCATTCTATGCATGTGCAGTTTGCTGATGGAACTGAAATTCATAAAAAGTACGTACAACATATCCAAGATTTAATTTGGAAGCATCTCTATTTTCTCAAATGGAAAAAAGGCGATGTTATTGTTGTTGATAATTTCTCGACTTCTCACGGTAGAATGCCTTTCAAAGGACCGCGAAGCATACAGGTGGCTTGGACAGCATAGTTTTATCGTAAAGCTCTTATCTGTTTATAAGGAAACTTGCTTTTAGAAAGTGTAAAAACGGGAACAAGTTTTGCACCAAAACTTCTGAAAAAACGCTCAACACCATTCAACATGCTACCTTCAAAATTAAAACTTAACTCTTTTTCGTGAGCCAGCTTGATGGCTTCCCAAAAAAGCAAAGCCATTGCACCACTATTACTATATTTTTTATCGTAACCACCGTATAAATACAGCATTTCCTCCTTATCCCGTATCAAATAAATGGCTGCTAAAAGTTGATTACTGTCATCTCTTGCTTCTAAGATGATAGGCTGGTTAGATGGTCTCATTACCTGATGGAGATTGTTTAAAAGAACTTCATCAGCGAGATATTGAGAATCGGCGCTTAGGCTTGTTTTAAGCATTTGAATTGCATTTTCCACCTTTCCGTCCAATACTACTTTTACTGAATTTTCAGCTTTTCGTATCTGCCTTTTCAGACTGTCTTTAAAATTTTCAAAAATGAAATCTAAATTTGACAAATCGCCAAGTATATAAGTATATGCAGTCTGTTGGCTGTAACCTTTCCAATAAAATGCCAGCCAGTTTTCATAACCCGCTGTCCATTTGAATTGTATATCTGAAAAATGGGGCAATTGCTGTATCAAATCTTCTAACACTTTGTTTTCAAAACTGATACGTTGATATTCATTGAGTGGATGGGGATAGAGTAGTCGCGGTCCCATATAGGGTGTAAAAGGTGGCATCGTCAATTTACTCCAAAACCCTTGTTGCTTAAAAACGTAAACCCAAAATCCCTGAATTTCGTCTTTATCATTATAAGAAAATACAGTATCCCATTGTGAAGAATTTTTTGTCACCACGTCTAACCAGTCAGGTTGTAGATAAAGTGGTAAGTTGTGATTCTTGACCCAATGACGATATTGCTCTTTAGAATTCATTCTTTACTGATATCTAAGATAAAGCTTTTGGTGTAAACAAGGACGAGAATCCGATTTTATAAATAAAAAAACCGGCATCGTTAGATGTCGGTTTTTTTATTTATGTTGTTTGATAAGTTATTCAACGATAAATTTGCCTTTCATCATACCGTGGTGACCAGGGAATGAACAGAAGAAATCATATATACCGGCAGCGGGTGCAGTAAATTCTACAGATGTAGTTTCACCACCACCAATTAAAGCAGTATGAGCGATGATATCACCTTCTTTGTCAGCAGGGATGTAATCGTTAGCTTGAGCTGCGATAGCTGCATTAGCAAATGCATCTACATCAACTCCTTGTTTTACGATAACTACGTTATGACCCATTGCAGATTTAGGAGCTTTGCCGGTGTGTACCAAAGTTAATTTTACTTTTTGTCCGGCTTTAGCTTCCAAAGTTTTCACATTGTATTGCATAGCATCGTTACCTTCGATAGTCAATTCTGCAACTTCGCTATCATCAGCTGCGGCAGTGTCTGCTTCTGTAGCATCATTTTCTGATGGTGCCACTTCTTCAGTTGTAGCGCTGTTGTCTTCAGTTGTAGTTGATTCATTGTTACCGCAAGCTGTAAATAAGAAAGCCATAGCGGTGAAAGCGATTAATGATTTTTTCATTTGATTTGTTTTTTAGTTAAAAAGGTTTTTTATAATTATTTTTAATTTCAAACTTTATTTAAGATGCAAATTTACACCATATTGTTAAATTAATTGTCTGTTTCCGTTTTAGATGTATATTAAATTTACGTTTATAATATATCCTAAGCATTGACGGTCTTATGCTCTATTTCCAAGGCTTTTGGAAATAAAATGTTGTTTTCTAAGTGTATATGTAGATGTAAATCTTCCTCAAACTCTTTAAGCATTGCTAAGGTAACTCTATATGTATTACATCCGTCTTCTGGAGTTGTGTAACCATTTGTCAAAGCGTCTATTCTTCTAAATCTTTCCCCTTCCTGATCATGTTGATGCATCAGCTCGGCAATAGATTGGTCAAGTGTTTCCTCATCATTTGTGTTGCCATTTACCAAGCTTCTTATTTTCGGAAAAATGACAGCTTCTTCTTCTCTCATGTGAGAGGTCAATTCTTTAGCAGAAGCTGAGAAGAGTTGTTCGACTTCTAACAATTCCGAATGTCTGCCTCCGTGGACTCTGGCAATCTTTTGTAAATAAGGGAGGATGTCTTCGATTTTACTATCTACATATCTATGATGTTTCTTTTCGATATAATCAGCTAATAAATCTAAAGGCCAACTTGTAAAGTCTATTCCGCCTTGACCTGTATTGTTGGATAAAACATTGTTGACTGCATTTATAATTTCACTATCATCAATATTTTTATCTGCACAAGCATCGCCTATCGAACGGTTGCCATTACAGCAGAAATCTATTCCGAATTTTTTAAATACAGATGCAGCCCTGTAATCGTGTGCTACAACATCTCCAATAATTGATTCTTTTTGAATATCCATACTTTACTTTTAATAAATGAGTATAAAATTGGGACGAAGATATATAAAACGAGTCTAAATAAGACTTTTTTGTCTGTTTTATTATTGTTAATAATTTTAATGTACCAATGTACCAATGTACCGATGTACCGATGTACCAATGTACCAATGTACCAATGTACCAATGTACCGATGTATCAATGTACCAATGTATTGCTGCTATACTTCCTAATTGACTCATTCTTCTATTAGCATATTCTTAATAATAATCTTTTTTCTTTGAGGAGGATAATTTCTATCTTTGTATAGAATAATTGATTCATTCTGAAAACTTATTTTATGAAAGTTACTTCTATTCTTTTTAGCATCATCATGGCATTGTCACTATGCTCCTGTCAAAACAATTCCGAGACATCACACGAGGACGGAATGGCAGAGAAGGTAAAAATTGATGCAGAGATTGTCAATAATATTGATCCGGTCTGTGGAATGGAAATGCCTAAATATATGGGAGATACACTCAATCATGAAGGTGATTTATATGGATTTTGCAGTGCGAAATGTAAACACGACTTCCAAGAAGATCCGGAAGGGTATATTAGTAAGCTCAACTAAACTTTCTGCAATATTCTGCATACTCTCTCCACTTGTTCGTCTTTCAGACCTACATAGAGTGGGAGAGAGATGACTGATTGCGTTAAATGTTCTGATATTTGTAGCGACAAGTTAAAATCGTCGGGATAGGCGGGTTGCTGATGGCATGTCAAAGGATAATGTACACCAAACCCGATTTCATTTTTTGTAAAGTGTTGTATGACGTTCTCTCTGTTTTTACATTTAATCACACAAAGATGATAGACAGATTGGGCATTTGTTACCACTTTCTGAAGTTGATAATCAGTGTCTTTTAAAAAATGCCGGTACACACTTACTAATCTTCTTCTCTCTTGGTTCCATCCATCCAAAAAAGGTAATTTGACGGAAAGAAAACCTGCCTGTATCGCTTGTAATCTGAGATTGTAACCTACAAAATCGTGTTTGTATTTATCAGAACGTCCATAGTTTCTGAGTTTTAATATTTTTTGAGTGAGTTCTTCATTGTTTGTGGTAATTGCTCCACCTTCACCCAAAGCACCTAAGTTCTTACTTGGATAAAAACTAAAACAGGCAGCATCCGCTAATGAGCCTACTTTTTTACCTTGATAAATAGCTCCGTGTGCCTGACATGCATCTTCAATCACCGGTATAGATAAAGCATGTGCATTTGTGACAATCTCTTCCAAATCTACAGGATTGCCGTAAATATGAACAGCTATAATGGCTTTGGTTTTTTCATTGACTTTTGGTTGGATATCAGACCATCTGATATTCCATGTTTCTGAATCTACATCGACAAAAACAGGCTTTGCCCCACAATGACTGACTGCCATTGCAGTGGCAATAAATGTATGTGATGGGACAATCACCTCATCGCCTTCTTGTATTCCCATCGCTTTTAGAGTTAGAAACAAGGCGGCAGTACCGCTACTGACTCCCACACAATACTTGACTTCACAATATTGGGCAAATGCATTTTCAAAATTTTTCACCATTTGACCGGTTGTGACAAAATCGGATGTATTTATGCAAGTCTCTTGTACTTTCCTAAAATCTGCTTGTAATGGTGTATGTATATATTCTAAATCGACAAAAGGTATCATTACCAAAGTTTTTTTAATTGTTCGGATGTAGTATTTTTATGAATGTGCCAAAAATTTCCCTCCTTGGTTTCATTTTTTTTCATCAATGCAATGGGCGTAATAACAAGATAATAGACAATCGCCAATAAAATCTTTTGTATAGAATTAAAAACAAGATGGATAATTTTATGTACGATTTTCATGAACTTTTCTGCAAATCTTTCAGAAATCAAACCTCCAAAAGCAAGCGCAACGGCGATATACGAAATCCATTCTATCTTCGTAATAAATGACAAAAGACACCAACCGACTAACATAGATAGAAGCGATTTGTAGGTGTCTTTCATTTTATTCTAATTATTACCTAAAGATATCTGATTATCCAATAGTTTTCTTGAAGAAAGAAACTTTTTTCAAAATGAAGTCCCAAAAGCTGCCAGCTTTGACCTTATCTTTGTGTCTATATGAACCAAAAAGCCAAAAAGAACAACCTTGTTTTACTCCTCTTACTCCTTTTAGTCATCGGGTATAAGATTTACGATTCACGTATAAAAGAAACACCGACGACACAGCCTGTTGAAGTGACAACTCATATTGATAAATCAAAAGCATCTGATTCCAAAGTTGGTCAAATTGTTAAAAACGAAACAATCAACGACGAAATTCTTGAATTGACAAAAGAAGAAATCGTAGTAGCTTATCTCAAAGAGCATCATCGCCTTCCTGATTATTATATCACTAAAAGTGAAGCTCAAAAGAGAGGTTGGATAGCGAGTAGTGGAAATCTTTGTGAAGTATTACCCGGAAGAGCTATCGGAGGTGATACTTTTGGCAATAGAGAACGATTATTACCGATGCAATCCGGTCGAAAATATTTTGAAGCAGATATCAATTACAACTGTGGAACAAGAAATGCAGATAGACTTGTTTTCAGCAATGACAACCTTATTTTTATTACCAAAGATCATTATCAGACCTTTCAGAAACAATAATTATGGACAGTAAGCGACAAATCATCATCAACTTTGAACATATCAAAACAATAGAAGATTTTTATAAAGATTTAGCCACAAAACTTGATTTACCTGAATATTTCGGCAACAATTTAGATGCCCTTTATGATAGTCTGACCGGTCACGTACAAACACCCATTTTAATTCAGTTTACAAACTTGAATTTACAACAATTAGTCACCTTTGAAGGATTGATAGATACCTTTCAAGAAATAGAACAGGAAAAAGGAGATATAGATTTTGAATACTACATCAAATTAGACAACTAAATCTAAGATTTCTATGAGACAATAAACACTTTATTTATTGACCCAAGCATCTTTTAATCCTACACTTCTATTGAAGATAAGTTTCTTTTCAGAGCTATCTTTGTCAACACAAAAATATCCTTTTCTCAAAAACTGAAAACTATCTCCGACTTGGGCTTCTGCAAGGCAGGGCTCGATGTAAGCTGTGTGAATAGTCACTAACGAATCAGGGTTGATATACTCTTTAAAATCGCCTTCTTGTTTGGCAGGATCTGCTACCGTAAAAAGTCTGTCATACAATCTGATTTCAGCAGTTTTTGCAGTGGATACATTGACCCAATGGATAGTCCCTTTTACTTTTACCTCTCCGACTTGTTCGTCTGTTAGCAACTCGCAATAGATTTCTTCAATTTCACCTTTTTCATCTTTCTTAAATCCTGTACAACGGATGATACCCGCACTTTTTAATCTGACCACTCTGTCAGGACCTAATCGAAAATATTTTTTAGGTGGTTCTTCCATAAAATCTTCACGTTCTATCCAAACCTCTCTACCAAAAGGAATTTTTCTATCTCCGGTTTCCGGTTTTTCGGGATTATTTTCAGAAGAGACCATTTCATTTTGCCCGTCAGGAAGATTAGTGATAATCAATTTTACCGGATCTAAAACTGCCATTCTTCTCAAAGCTTCTTTGTTGAGGTCATTGCGCAGACAGGATTCCAATAATCCCATATCGACACTGTTTTCGCGCTTGCTGATTCCCATAGAAGCGACGAAATCACGGATACTTTTCGGAGTATAACCTCGTCTTCTCAACCCACTCACGGTAGGCATTCGGGGATCATCCCAACCGCTGACGTGCTTTTCATTGACTAATTGTAAGAGTCTTCTTTTACTCATCACGGTATAATCCAAGTTTCTACGTGCAAACTCATATTGATGAGATGGATAGATTTCTAATTTGTCTATCAACCAATCATATAATGGTCTATGATGTATAAATTCCAAAGTACAGATAGAATGGGTGACTTTTTCGATACTATCACTTTGTCCATGTGCAAAATCGTACATTGGGTAGATACACCATTTATCTCCGGTACGATGATGATGGGCATGCTTGATTCTGTACAACAAAGGGTCGCGCATCAGTAAGTTGGGGTGCGACATATCTATTTTAGCACGTAAAACCTTTTCACCATCCTGATATTTGCCGGCTCTCATGTTAGCAAAAAGTTGTAGGTTTTCTTCTATACTTCTGTTTCTATGAGGACTTTCGACACCCGGCTTTTCCATATTGCCTTTTGTAGCTGCAATTTCTTCTGCCGATAAATCATCTACATAAGCCAGTCCTTTTTTGATGAGATCCACAGCATAACCGTATAAAGTTTCAAAATAATCCGAAGTAAAAAAAAGTTGATCCCATTGGAATCCTAACCATTTGACATCTTCCTGAATACTTTCTACGTATTCGGTTTCTTCCGCTAAAGGGTTGGTATCATCAAATCTCAAATTGCATTTTCCGCCATATTTCTTTGCCAAACCAAAGTTGAGACAGATGGAAGCCGCATGACCAATGTGTAAATAACCATTTGGCTCGGGAGGGAAACGAGTCTGTATGCTATCGTACTTTCCTTCCTCAAGGTGTTTTTCAATAATATCCTCCAAAAAGTTATTGGCTTGTCCTTCCATTATTAAAATTTTGTACAAAAATACGGCAAAGTGAACAATGTTTCTCTTTTGTATCAAAAAATAGCTTTTGTACAATCATCTATATTCTATTCTCACTACCTTAGTGTTTATGTTATCAGAAAGGCAAGTTTTTCTTCAACATATAGCTCAGACGAGTGATAGTCCGCTTCTTTTGGAAGTTAAAAGTGCATCAGGTATGTGGCTTTATGGTAAAAATGGAGAAAAGTGGATGGATTTGATTGCCGGAATCAATGTCAGTACTTTGGGACATTGCCATCCTAAAATTGTAAAAGCTGTTCAAAAACAAGCTGAAACTTTCATGCATACATTGGTGTATGGTGAATTAATCATGTCTCCACAAACACAATTGGCACAATTACTTACAAGTATCTTGCCGGCGCAATTACAACAAGTATATTATACCAATTCGGGTGCAGAAGCGGTGGAAGGAGCGATGAAGTTAGCCAAAAGATATACCGGCAGACCTGAAATAGTCGGTTTTCACAATGCTTATCATGGAAGTACACAGGGTGCGTTGAGTTTATTGGGTGATGAATATTGGAGAAATAAATTTAGACCTTTATTACCCGGTATCAGAAGACTACACTATGGTCAATTAGCGGATTTAGGGCAAATCTCTACACATACCGCAGCTGTCATTCTGGATCCGGTACAGGCTGAAAGTGGTGTCACCGTACCTACTAAGGAGTATATGCAGGCATTGCGAAAAAAATGTGATGAAACGGGTGCTTTATTGATTTTGGATGAAATACAAACCGGTATGGGACGTACCGGTACAATGTTTAACTTTGAACAATTAGATATCGTACCGGATATTTTGTTATTGGCAAAAGGTTTTGGAGGTGGTCTGCCACTCGGTGCGTTTATATCTTCACAAGAGATGATGAATGTACTCATCGACAATCCTATCCTTGGACATATTACAACTTTTGGAGGAAATCCGGTCAGTTGTGCGGCTGCACTTGCGCATTTGAAAGAACTTTTAGAAGGAACATATATTCAAGATGTAGCGAAAAAAGAAGCTTTGTTTTTGGAGAGATTAAAACATCCGGCTATTCGAAAAATCAATCACAAAGGTTTGATGATGGCGGTACACTTGGATAATTTTGAAAATCTGAAAAAAGTGATTCAAGCCGGACTTCAAAAAGGTATCTTGACAGACTGGTTTTTGTTTGAGTCCGAGGCCATGCGTTTGGCACCGCCTTTAATTATTACAGAGGATGAAATCAATTGGGCTTGTGGTCAAATTTTAGCAGCTTTGGATGAAGTATATCCATCATAAAATCGTCGTGTGAATTTAAAGAGGTCTTTTATTTTCAATATCTTGTTTATGCTGGGCGTTAACTTTATCGTCAAGCCTATTTGGGTATTTGGAATAGACCGTACCGTGCAAAATGATTTGGGGAGTAATGAGTATGGCTTGTACTTTGCAATTTTCAATTTCACTTATTTATTTCAGATTTTATTGGATTTTGGTTTGCAAAATTACAATCAGACCGAAATTTCAAAAGACCGACTCAATTTCCCAAGGATGTTTGCTAATACGGTTTTCGCTAAAATCATACTTATTATTATTTATATTTTGGTTTCTACACTGGTCGCTCATTTTTTAGGCTATACAAAATATAAATTCTTTTACTGGATTTTACTCAATCAAATTTTGCTTTCGTTTAATATTCTTTTGCGTACCAATGTCAGTGCGCATCAGCTTTTTATACGAGATGCTTTTTTATCTGTCATAGATAAGATTTTGATGATTATCGGTGCTTTATTTATGTTGATACCTGCTATACAAATACTTGATTTGTCCATCATGAATTTTGTAAAAGTGCAGACACTTGCGTTGCTGATAACGAGTGCGGTATGTATTTTATTCAATCTAAAGTTATCTCCTCATTTGGTGTGGAAAATAGATTTGTCTATAATCAAAAAAGTTATTTTAGAATCCATCCCTTTTGCAACCATTTATTTTTTGATGAGTGTCAGTAATCGGATAGATACCGTGATGATAGAACAGATTTTGGGAAACCAAGGAGCTACTCAAGCCGGAATTTATGCTCAAAG
This sequence comes from Chitinophagales bacterium, assembly GCA_023957215.1. GTDB lineage: Bacteria > Bacteroidota > Bacteroidia > Chitinophagales > JADIYW01 > JAMLHH01. The sequence continues at coordinate 9,929 of JAMLHH010000002.1, read as the reverse complement.
CTATCGTATCATCGAATCTATTAACAATATGGGATATGTCATTGCAGGCATACTTCTACCACTTTTTGCGTACCGTATCGGTCAAAAAGAAAGTGTTCATCAAGTACTAAAGCACGCTTACTCTTTGATGTTGACGATTATCATTCCTATTGTAATCGGAGGTGTATTTTTTGCCAATGACATCATGGAAACGTTGTATGCAGGTCATACGACAGTACAAAGCAGTCAGGTTTTTATGGTGTTGACATTTAACTTTATCTCCATCGGTATGCTTTACGTTTTTGGAACACTTTTGACTGCCAACAAGAATTTTTCGTTGATGATACCTGCATTACTTGTCACTACAATTTTAAATATTATCACCAATTATCTATTGATACCTCGTTTAGGTGCTTTGGGTGCTGCTATTACCACTTTTGGGACACAGTTGAGTGTTTTGGTGATATATGTCATTGCTTGTTTTAAGATTTTCAGATTGCCTTTTAGTGTACAAATACTGCTATCATCCATCGCTTTTGCAACTGTAATATCCGTACTTGCTTACCTTTTAAGTCTAAGCTCCATTTTTTGGCTCTTTGCACTGATGATTATCGGTATTGCAAGTATCATCGTTTCATTTTTGTTTAAAATTGTAACTGTAGAAACTTTGAAGTTGAAGTTTTGAGTGAACAGTCAGCCGTTTTGTATCGGAGCAAATTTTAGACACTCAGATAAATCTCCTTTAACGTGCAACCAACCCCCAAAACGAAATGATGAATCGCTCTCTTGCAAGCAAGTGGTAACTCGTTGCGATGTCCATTTTTATCATTATAGTTGTTATTTATAGTTGTCCTCCCACTCCTTTAAACTTTTCTACAAAAGCTACGATTTTTTGAAAAACACTTTGTTTTTTCGTTAAGTATTGCGGATTTAACGGACTCATTTTTGGCAAAAGAGCATTCAATTCTGTTCCGTTTTCACTGGCATATTCCCGTTTTAAAGAAGCTGTAATGTATCGTTTTGCTGCTTCTTCATTCAGATTTTCTTCTGTGATTAATTCCAAGGCTTCAGCTTTCTGTTTGTTTTGAGCAAATACAAAAAATGATTCTATCACATTCGCTTTGTCTTGTAGCGTGTCAAGGTCAGTTTCATTGATGAAATCCACCACCAAACTTTCTTTTGCTCTGTTGCCGATGCTTGCACGTATCACCCTACGAATTTCATCTATCAAACTCGCTTTGTCTTTGGTCTTTTTGTTATGCTCAAAAATCAATTCAAGAATGTAGTCCAAGTTTATTTCTTGTGATTTTAACAGATCCACCTCAAACACCACATCGTCCCAGTCAATGGTAGATTCTTCGGCTTCATTTCCTTTTTTTTGCTGTCTTAACCACTCACGAATGTCGTTGTAAGTAGAGCGATAATCTTGAGCAGTTCGTTCTGCTAGCAATTCTATGCCTTGCATTGCTGTAATGTCCTCATCTGTAACAAAATGAATCTCTTTAAACTGCTCTACCTCTTCTGCATTGTTGATGTCAATGTTTTGCAAGGCTTTGAGGTGGGTAAACTCATCGTAATTCTGCAAGATATTTTCTACACGCAAATATTCTCCAAAGAGCTTCACAAAATCTTTTTTGTCTTTTTCTTTAATGATTTCATCAGGATTAGGAAAGCGTTCGTTGAGTTCTTTTACCACATCTATATAACCTCTTCTTGCTTCGCCTGTGGCAATATCTGTAAAGCCTTCCAAATATTCTTTGTAACTTTTTTCAAGAACTACGTTTTTGGTGTTTTTATCTCCAAATAAAGTAATGGCATCAATGGTTGCTTGTTCTAAATCACGGAAAGTAATGATATTACCAAAGGTTTTGGTCGCATCATAAATTCGGTTGGTACGAGAAAAAGCTTGCATTAAACCGTGATAGCGTAAATTCTTGTCAACAAACAAGGTGTTGAGTGTAGGAGCATCAAACCCTGTAAGGAACATTCCAACCACAATAATTAAATCTACTTCTTTGCTTTTTACACGTTTGGCTAGATCTCGGTAATAATTCTGAAACTCTTTGCTATCCACACCATAACTTGTTTTAAACAGTGCGTTGTAATCATTGATGGCTTTGCTTAAAAATTCTTTGGCACTGCTGTCCATTGCCGTTGGCTCGAAAGTTTCATCCGGAATTTCACCGATGGCATTTTGTTCTTCGTTGGCTGCAAAAGAGAAAATTGTCGCAATCTTTAAACGTTTTCGGTTAGACGGATTGCCATCCGTCTCTATGTTTTGAAGATTGTTTAATTCCTCATAATAACACTTTGCTGCATCCACACTGCTCACTGCAAACATGGCATTAAAGCCTTTGTCGCTTCCTTGGTTTCTATGTGTTTTTATCCTGAAATTATTCAAGATATATTGTGAAATTTCTTTGATACGAGCAGGGTGGAGCAAAGCGGCTTTGTTTTCTGCTGCACTTAATTTTTTCTCATCTATTTCAGTTTCTATGCTCTTAAACTGAGGTCGAACATCATTATAATCCACTTTGAATTTTAGCACTTTTTCATCACGAATGGCATCTGTAATTACATAAGAGTGCAGTTCACGACCAAAAACACTTGCTGTAGTTTCTGAGCCTAAAGCATTTTGTGGAAAAATAGGCGTTCCGGTAAATCCGAATTGATAATATTTCTTAAATTTCTTAGTCAGATTTTTTTGAGCTTCGCCAAATTGCGAACGATGCGCTTCATCAAAGATGAAAACCACTTGTTTTTGATAGATTTCTAAATCATGCTCCGTTTTCATCAAGTTGTTCAGCTTCTGAATGGTGGTAACAATAATCTTGTTATCGTCTTTTTCGATATTCCTTTTTAAACCTGCTGTACTGTCCGAGCCGTTCACACTATCGGGCGAAAAACGCTGGTATTCTTTCATGGTTTGAAAGTCCAAATCTTTACGGTCCACCACAAAAAATACTTTGTCTATAAAATCCAATTGAGTGGCTAACCGTGCGGCTTTAAAACTGGTCAATGTTTTTCCCGAACCCGTGGTATGCCAAATATAACCACCACCTTCGGTTGAAGACCACTTTTTTGACAGATACGAACTTTCAATTTTCCACAACATTCTCTCGGTTGCCGCAATCTGATACGGCCGCATGATCAAAAGCGTATCACTTGTATCAAAGACGGAATATTTTAATAAAACTTCTAAAAGCGTTTTCTTCTGAAAAAATGTAGCCGTAAAATCTTTCAGGTCTTTAATCAACGAATTGTCAGCCCTTGCCCAATTCATCGTAAAATCGAAACTGTTTTTATCCCGTTTTACGGTATTGGCAAAATAGCGACTGTCCGTACCGTTGGAAATTACAAAAATTTGCAAGTATTTGAAAAGCGAATTGTCGCTGTTGAAACTTTCTTTTGAATAGCGATGCACTTGGTTGAAAGCCTCACGAATAGCAACACCACGCTTTTTTAATTCTACTTGTACCAATGGTAAACCATTGACCAAAATGGTTACATCATAACGATTGGCGTGTGTGCCTTTTTGTTCAAATTGTGAGATAACTTGCACTTTATTGCGTGCAATATTCTTTTTATCTACTAAGTAGATGTTTGTTGGCTTATTGCTGTCTTTATCTTTGTCAAAAACAAAATCGTAGATATAATTGTCGTGTATCTTCCTTGTTTTTTCAATGAGGTTATCACTTGGTTTATCCAAATATTCCTCAACAAAGCGTGTCCATTCGCTGTCTGAAAACTGTGTGTTGTTCAACGTTTGCAGTTGCACTCTTACATTGGCAAGCATAGCTTGTTGCGTGTTGAGTTCTCGTACATATTCATACCCTTGATTTTCGAGGTCTTGGATAAATTCACGCTCAAGAGCGTACTCCGTTTGGTAGCCAACGGCAGGTTCGTTTAATACTGAAAATTTATCGTATCGGTCGAGGACGATGAAATTGTTTGATTCTGCTATGGTTTTATACATTTTCAATTAATTTAAGTACCAACATTCCTATACCTACAGCAATTCCAAAGCTCAATAATGTTCCTATTAAAATATATTCGGTCAGCTTTCTGTCTTTTGATTCTTTTAAATCTCCAAAGCGAAATACTGATTTTGCGGCCAATAAAAACCCGATACCTTCCCAGTTTCCTGTCACCACAAAAATGAAAACAAAAATTCGTTCTAACATGCCAATGTATTTACCGGCATTGCTCAATGATTCATCATTACCGTCATTTAATGCTTTTGACCAGTTATACATTAGTTCCCGCATAATTATTCCTGACACAACCGTGATGAAAAGCAAGGCAGCAGCATAAATCCAAAGACTTGTATTGTCATACCAAGCTGTAAAATTTAATGCGGGGTTGAAGAATACTATCCAAAGCACTAAAATGCTGATGATGTGCAATGCTTGGTCTATTAAAAACCACTTAGACTTGTTGTTTTCTTTTTGAGCATATAATTTTAGTGTATCAATTATACCATGTGCAAGCATGAGTAACAATGCCAACAGCCATTGGTTACAATCCCACAAGATAAGCAAAACCAACAGGCCATGAATGAGTATGTGAAGATACAGTTTTATGGACTTCGCTTTACGGTTTTCTTTTTCTACTACCCAAGATTTGGGTTGCAACAGAAAATCTCCGATAAAATGTGCTAAAATAAGTTTAATGAGTAGTATCATTTGATTAGCATATTAATTTTTTTACGGAATATTTTTTCAACTTCCAATAGTTCGTTCACATTGGCTCTGTTCCATCTACGACTTACACCACTTTGCTGAATACCTAATTTTTTACCTATTTCTTCTTGTGTTATGGTTGGATTGTTGAGAATGATTTGCATTAGTTCTGCCGATGACACCGACCATTTGTCCATAAAAATACCGACTAACCGCAGGTATAGATTTATTTCTTCATCTATATCTTTCCAAGGTGTTTTTATACCTATTGTTAGGTTGTCTTTTCTCAATAAGTCAAATTTTTCACCCGAGTTTATAAAAGCAGTACCATTACTTTCGGAAATGCTTTCACCCAAATAAGTTTTTTCACCTACTCCAATAGCCAAGCGAACGTCTATGGTACTTATCTTTTTGCGTTCATCAAGAGGTTCTACCTTTTTAATCAGGGCTTTTATTTCCAATGCCTTTTTTAGAGCTTCTTCCGCATTTGTGATTTCTATCTGAAAAAAATCGCCCCTGTCTATTTTCCAATCTTTGGGGCTGCTTCCCCATGTTGTCAACAGGTTTTTGAGCGGTAACAACCATTTTTCTTGGTTGACCAACTTTCTTGATGCGATAATATCACCTGTAATAACGGCTATCATGTACTGATTGTTTTAATCTGCGAAGTACAAAGATATAAAAATATTCTGTAAATCGGGAATAATTTTATTTATTCCTTAAATCGGTAATAATCTAAATCATTCCTTAAATTGGTCATCTGTAAAATATCGCAGAAAAGAATGATGTTTAAAATTAGGTAATTTGAAATATTTCGTAGATAATTCAAATAAAATTCCGCTATGGTTTTATATTGTGTCATTATACTTCTGTTTTGGGAAATGTCAATAACCTATCCCGGTAATACGCATACTGCTGTTGCCTCAGCTCTATTTCCTTCGGCAAACCCTCGCTGATACTATTGGTAAGCGTATCAAATTTATCCAAAATATTAACAATGCGTTCTTGTTCGGAAAGGGGTGGAACGGGGATTTTTATTTTCGCCAAATTATCCGCATTTACACGTCTTACTTTCGCACCAGTAATATATGGTTGTTTTTGTTTTTGAAAATCATTTGTTTGAAAGAAATAAGCCACGTATTTAGGTGATAGGCTATGTCTGAAAAAACAGGCATCACTGCTTACTGCGACTTCATCTTTTCCTAGCCAAGCAACTGCTTTGCAAACATCTTTATCATCTTCGCTTGTGGTTGCTATAACTAAATCTCCTGTTTTAGCTTTACGTGCTTTTTTTGCAAATTCTTCAGAAACATAAGATATAGTTTTATCAGTAAAAGTACCATAGTACGTATGTATTTGACCATAGTGAATACACCCAATGCCTGATTCCTTAAAATCACTTTTTTGCAAACCACTTCCTCTAATAAATTCCCCTACTTCCCCCAGCGTTTTCCATTCCACTTTATTAGTGGTTAGTGGATAGTGGTTAGTGCTTAGCGAATTATTACCACTAACATCTAACAACTGACCACTAACCCCTAACAACTGCTCTCTATAATATTCATACTGTTGTTTTCTCGCTGTAAGCTCCGCTGTAAGCTCCGCTGTAAGCTCCGCTGTAAGCTCGGTAAAACTATCTAAGATACGAACTATTTCTTTTTGAACGGAGAGTGGTGGGATTGGGATTTTTTTGTTTGCGAAATTACTAATCCATTGTCGTTTGTGGTCGCCTTCAACTAATCCGCTTGGTAAAGTATTTAGCCAATAATAAATATATTTTAATGGAACTTGTTCCTCATCTTTTGAAGTAATTAATTTCATTGCGGAAGATTTTGCTTTAAAATCAAAATCAACCCATTTATTGGCAGTCGTAAAATCATCAAAAATTATAACAGGATTTTCTGATGCTTTATAAATACCGTTTGTTTCATCAGTATATCCAAGAATAAAGGTTTTTCCAGCAGTTAAAACAGGGGTTGGAAAACCATCATTATAATTAGTTGATTTTACTAAATATTTAGTCGGCTGTTCATAATCAGCTACTTCCCCCAACGTTTTCCACTGCACTTCCTTGCCTTGTAATAATTTATCTACGTAAGTCATATTAGTTGTTAGTTGTTAGTTTTTAGTGGTTAGTTGTTAGTTTTTAGTGGTTAGTTGTTAGTTTGGGGTTGGTCATTTCTAATCACTAACCACTCTATTTAGTTCATTTTTTATTGTTTCTGCTTTCAATTCTTGCTTTTGTCATTCGTTCACGCAAACCGCCTTCTTTTAAAAATGCCTGCTCCAGTGTTTTTAGTTGTCTGTTCAGCAAATAGGTTGTAATAATTATTAAGCCTCTTAATACATTTGCACAAATTTCGGGGCTTTCGTTTTCTATTGCTTTCTTAAATGTTTCGTAATTGGCATTGGGTGTTTGGTTAAGTTCCCTTAACCGTTTTGTTAATTTGTGTTCTTTGTCCCAAATGGGCAGTTTGTTGGTTCTTAAAAAATCTTCGTAATCAATTAAAAGTTCTTCCAAAGAAGCACGTGCCACGTTGGTTAGTTTTATTTCGGTTTCTTTTGAAGTGGCAGATGCCATACTGGCTTCGGCAATATTTTGTTTGCCACTGCGTGCGGCTTGCACCATTTGGTCAATAGTTCTGTCGTATTTTCTAAAAAACCTGTTAGTAAAATACGCCGTACCGTCATAGATAATCTCTGACTTTTGGTAGCTTATCAGGTTTCTGTATCCACCGTGGGTGGGTATAAAGCCGTTTTTATTTTGGTCGCTACTCATATTATGCGGTTTTTAGGGACTTGTGGGACACGGGCGACAAATATTCGCACAAGTCCCAAGTGTCCCAGTGATTTAAAATCCAATTAGTTGGCACTCTAAAAACATTGGTTGCCCCTTTCGGCATTTGTATCGTTTTGCTGACATCAGCAAAATGATCGGAAATAGCGTTTCCTGAGTTTTCGCAAGAAATTTTTGCTTTCACAATAACGTTTTCAAAATTCCGCCATTGGGTATATTCTAACAGTTCTTGCAGTTCGCGAGCCAGCCAATATTCAATTCCGTCTTGCTCATAAGCGTATTCTTCAAAACGCTTGTTTAGTTTTACGATAGTATCTTTTTCCATTAGTTGTTAGTAGTTAGTGGTTAGCGATTAGTTTCTTTTGGAGACTGTTTAGCATTTTTCCAACTTCTTGAATTAAGTTGATAGCTATTTCAATCTCTGAATTGTTTAGATAATTGATTCTAACACAAAGTAATAATTGGGTTTCTAATTCGGCTTTTGAGCCTTTGGCAATAGCAAGAAAATGATTAAATTCTTTAGCTGTGTTTCTACCCTGTCCTTCAGCAATATTACTTGGAATAGAAATCGCTGAACGTCTTATTTGGTTGCTTAAAGCAAAAAGTTCTTCTTTGGGCAGCTTTTTTACCAAACGATATACTTCTGCAACAAGCTCCATTGACTTTTGCCAAACAATTAAATCTTTAAAATCTTTTATCATATTCATTTAGTTTTTAGTTGTCAGTGATTAGTTTTTAGTTGACCGCTTCTAATAACTAACGGCTAACCACTAACCACTATCGGTTAACCACTAATCTCTTTAACTATTAAATCAATATCAGCCCTCAATTTATCAATTTTCTCCACCGTTTTAGAAATTTCTGCATTCAGCTCCACAATATCAATTACCTCCCGATTATCTTTCGCTTCCACATACGAGCTCACAGAAAGGTTATAATCATTCTCGGCAATGGCTTTGTTATCCACATTTACCGCTTGATAATCCACGTTTTCTTTTTTATCGAAAAGCTTCATTATCTTATCAATATGTGCATCTTCTAAGATATTATTATTGGTTACTTTCTTAAAGAAATCTTCGCCACTGGCATCAATAAACTGGGTTTTGTTTTCGGTTTTATGTTTGGACAGCACCAAAATATTTACCGCTATACTCGTTCCGAAAAACAGATTGGGAGCCAAAGCAATCACGGTTTCCACAAAGTTGTTGTCCACCAAATATTTTCTGATTTTCTGCTCCGCACCACCTCTATAAAAAATACCGGGAAAACATACAATGGCCGCTCTTCCTTTACTGGAAAGATAACTCAAAGCGTGTAACACAAAGGCAAAATCAGCTTTTGACTTAGGAGCCAACACACCGGCAGGTGCAAAACGGTCATCGTTAATTAATGTTGGGTCATCACTACCAATCCATTTGATGGAGTAAGGCGGATTGGAAACAATGGCATCAAAAGGTTTTTCATCGCCCAATTTAGGGTGAAGAAGTGTGTCGCCCAATTCGATATGAAATTTATCATAATTGACATTATGCAAAAACATATTCATACGGGCAAGGTTGTATGTGGTATGGTTTACTTCTTGTCCGTAAAAACCTTCTTCTATGATATGATTATCAAAATGCTTTTTGGCTTGTAATAATAACGAGCCTGAACCAGCCGCAGGGTCGTAAATCTTGTTTACCTTGTCTTGCTTGTGCATCGCCAATTGTGCAATGAGTTTGGAAACATGCTGAGGCGTGAAAAACTCACCTCCTGATTTTCCTGCATTGGCGGCATAGTTGGAAATCAAAAACTCATAAGCATCACCAAAAAGGTCAATTTGATTGTCTTCAAAATTGCCAAAATTTAATGCTTCCACGCCTTTCAACACGGCAGCTAAACGGCTGTTTTTGTTTTCAACGGTATTTCCCAACCTCGTGCTTGTAGTGTCAAAATCGGCAAACAAACCTTTAATATCCTGTTCGGATGGATAACCGTTGGCGGAACTTTCGATAGCGTCAAAAATGATTTTTAGGTCTGTATTTAGATTGCTGTTGGTATTAGCATTTTTAGCGATGTTTACAAACAGTTGGGAAGGATAGATAAAATAACCTTTGGTTTTGATGGCGTCATCTTTAATTTCGGGTGTAATTACATCATCCGATAGTGCTGCATAGTTAATGCTATCATCACCCCCTTCTATGTAATTCGTAAAATTTTCACTGATGAAACGGTAGAAAAGCGTTCCCAATACGAATTGCTTAAAATCCCATCCATCCACAGAGCCACGCACATCGTTGGCTATTTTCCATATTTTGGCTTGTAAATCAGCTCTTTGTTGTATGCTTGTCATCTTTATCTTTTATTAAGTCTTTTGGGTTAACTCCTAATATCTCGGCTATTTCAAAAAGGATTTCAAGTCTTGGTTGTTGTCTGTTTTGTACATAACCCACCTATCCTCGCTACAAACGATTGTTTTATATATAATATAT
>JAMLHH010000019.1 GCA_023957215.1 Chitinophagales bacterium | reverse complement strand
AGGAAAATTGTATCCTTAATGTTGCCGTTGCGATTATTGGGTTATATATAGTTTTTTCTTTACCCTTTTGTTTTAATAAAAACATGAAGAACGGTGCTCCCATCAAAGCGGTAATTACTCCTATCGGAACCTCTGAAGGAGGAAAAATAACGCGCGCCATTAGGTCCGCACCACACAATAAAAACGCACCTCCGAGTGCAGATACCGGCAATACGAGACGGTTGTCAGCTCCAAGCACAACCCTTGCTAAATGAGGAATAACTAATCCTATAAATCCTATCATTCCACATAAAGCGACAGATATTCCAACACCTAAAGCGGTGTAGATCAGTATTTTTTTCTTCAAATTATCTACCGATATTCCTATATAGCCTGCTTCGTCTTCACCTAGTGACAAAAGATTTAATGCTTTATACAATCTATACAGCCCTATAATTGTAATTAAGGCGACTATTGTCATCAAAGCTACACTTGTCCATGTAGCTCCTCCCATGCTTCCCATTGTCCAAAAAGTCAGACTTCTCAATTGAGGTTCGGTAGATAAAAAAGTCAATAAACCTACAAATGCCATTGCAAAGGCGTTGATTGCAATTCCTACTAAAAGCATTGTTGCTACATCTGCTTTCCCTTTGCTGACTGAGAGAGAAAAAATAAGAAGCGTTGCTAAAACAGCCCCTATGAAAGTCGATATTGACAAGACTGAAAGTTCCATATAAATACTCCATTCTGAAAAAAAAGATACACCTAAAACTATTACAAGAGCGGCTGAAAGAGATGCACCTGCTGAAATACCAACTAAGTATGGATCGGCCAGCGGATTTCTAAAAAGTCCCTGCATAGCTGCTCCGCAAATTCCCATGACTGCACCAACCATTAGACAAAGTAAAACGCGTGGTGTGCGGATAGACCAAACAATTGCCTCGGTCTTGACACTTGGCGGCTCATTGACTAAGTGTAACTTGTAGGCGAATAACTTGGTCAATTCAGGAAAACCTATAGTTGCCGCACCTTTAGAAATTGCCAACAATACAATAAAAACAGTACTCAGAAAAAGAATAGACACAACAGTTGTGGTTTTCATAATTTCTTATTTATTAGTTTTGATATTCTGCAACTTCTTATTTAATTCTAGTATAGCTTCACCTATACGAGGTCCCATCCCACTTAAAAATTGACCGTCCATACTGATATATGCGTTATTAAGATATGCATTGATTTTACTCATTCCCGTTATGTTTTTCATGCCCTCTATACCATTTAAACTCGACAGTCCACTTTCAAAAACCAAAACAGCATCCGGATTAATTTCAATCAGCATTTCAGAAGAAAGTTGTTTAAAATTATTGAAACCTGTGACTGCATTCATTCCTCCGGCTGACTGAATAATATTTCCTATTGGGGTATTATCTCCGGCCACTAAAAGTGTCCCTGCGCCTCTAGCATAAATAAATAATACTTTGGGCCTTGGTTGAATGGGTTGCACAAGATCAAGATTTTTATCTATGTCGTCTATAATTTTTTTTGCCCTTTCAATTACATTCAAAGTATCTGCTACTGACTTTATCAATTCTTTTGCTTCTTTGACATTATTGGGGTGATTCATTAAAAGCAATTTTATTTTGGCACTTTCTAATTGATTTTGAACTTCCGGCTTTATTTCATCTTTAAATGCAAAAACCAGTTGAGGATTCATCTCTATAATACTTTCAGCTGACAAATCTCGAGTGTGTCCTGTTTTAGACAAATGTTGAATTGATTCCGGATAGGTACTGGTAATATCCACACCCACTAAATTTTTTTCATATCCTAAAGCACATAATATTTCAGTGAATGTTCCATTCAGAGAGACTACTCTAGTAGATTCGTTTATAATATTATTCGTAGATACATCTGTACTATTTTTACATGAAACCAGTGTATAGAGGATAGTAAAAATTAGAATTATTGTTTTATACATTTTATTATTTTTATTTAGACTAATTTAATATAACACAAAACTATAGTATTAATAAAAATTATACAATAATAGATGTTGATATTTATTGGGTAATAATTAGGTAAAAAAGAATAAATTGGCTAACTAATTTTATTAATATAAAGAAACATCATTCATAATTTTATATTCATATTACTTGCTTATAATCAACTAATTGTCAATAAATAATATAAATACTGAATGAGTAGATATAGAAATAGGACATAAAACTGTCATAAAACTCCTATCTGGATTGAATTGTACTTCACCACGGTTAGAACTCAAAATGGAATCTTAACTTTGCATTATGTTTAACGTGAAAAAATATACATTGCTTTTTATAGTACTGTTATTAGTACAAACCGGATATTCACAAAAAACTACTTCCTATCAAGTATATAATAAAAGAGGTAAAAAAACTTCAACAAATAAAATGTTGAAAAAACTTCAGAAAGCTGAAGTCATTTTATTTGGTGAATTACATAACAATCCAATATCTCATTGGCTGGAATTAAAGACGATTCAACACTTACATCAAAAGAACAACATAATAGTGGGGGCAGAAATGTTTGAAAGTAAAGATCAAAACCATCTAAACAATTATTTGAAAAGCACGGTCAGCTTAGAAATTCCAGATTCTCTTATAGCCTTGTGGCCTAATTATAGGACTGACTATCTTCCACTTGTAGAGTTTGCGAAAAAAAATCAAATTCCTTTTATAGCTACCAATGCGCCCAAAAAGATTGTACGATATGTTTATACAAGTGGATTAGAAAAATTATACCAAACTATTTCTGAATCCGACCGCCACTATATAGCTCCTTTACCGATAGACTACGACCCCAATCTTCCCGGCTATCAATGGATGTTAAATATGATGAAAGACACTTCGCATGCTAACTCTAATCTGCCTAAGGCACAGGCAATTAGAGATGCAACCATGGCTTACCATATTTATACAAACTATAAAAAAACAAATAAACAATTTATACATTTTAATGGTGATTATCACAGTAAAAATTTTGAGGGTATATATTGGTACTTAAAACGAATGGAGAAAAATCTAAATGTGATAACCATTTCCTCTGTAGAGCAAGAAAATGTCAATCAATTAGAAGAAGAAAATAAGTCCAGAGCCAATTTTATTATTGTCATTGACAAAAATATGACCAAAACATATTAGTTTTAGTACAATACTGAAAAAAGGTTAGTGAATTTTCTTAAAACCATTGTAGATAAGAGGATGGTTGTTCGCTTATTCCGGTACATAGATTACTTCTCCATTTTCCATTTCGTAAGCTATTCCGACTCGCCTTCCCCGTTTATTCTCATTATCTTCAGTGTTTTTATCTGAAAGAGAATACTTAGAAACGGTACCACCCTCTCTGGTAATGATTTCCATATTGTCTTGTCCCGGATTTTTGACAATCGTAAAATCATCTTTTGTGAAATACTCTGTCATTCCCATATTCATGACATTTGCTACCATTAAAGCCACTGCAAATACCATTGCCACATCAAAGAGGTTGACTACAACACTTAATGGATCATTGTCTTCTTCCATATTCAATCTTGACTGTCTCCTTTTCCTACTCATGATATTTTTTGCTTTTGAGCCAATAGCTGTGATAAATACTCTAAGTCACTCACTTCATTAGCATACCATCTTTTTTTGAAATGAAGTGTAAAAAGTCCGATAGCACTGACGATAAGTCCCACAACCGTGGTAGCAAAAACCACCTGCATATTATAAGCCATACCTGATATATCGCCGGTAGATAATCCGACGAGCGCAGGACTCATCGCTATCAGAGTTCCTATCAGACCTAACACCGGTCCTAATTTTGAAAGCAACTTTGATGTAATCAAATCTTTTTCTGCTTCATTTTCAAAATTAGAAAGTACAAATTCTATATATCCATCATTGAGCTCTCTTTCCGTCATTTTTCTTAAATATTTGATGTAAATAGAATTGTCCTTGGAAGGCAAAATGCTTTTCACAGCTTCTAAATCAATATCTCCCGATTGCCAAAGCAATGGATCTGTTTTCTTTTTTATTTTTAATCGAGTGGTGAATTGGTTATAAAAGGCTCCTAAATAAAGTAAAGATCTCAAAAAGAGTAATATTAAAAGGATAATGTCAGGAATGAGAAGACTATTAGCAATCCAAAACAATATTTTTGAAATTTCGAACATGGTATTTATCTGTTTTTAAATGATTCTAAAATTTTATCCCAAAAGAAACCCATACAGATAATAGAAATAAGGATCAAAACGCCTATCAGTGTATGTGTAAGAGGTGCATTATGCATAATGTTTTTGTAAACTAAGGTTCCATCTGTCGTGAAAATGAGTCCTAAAACAATGACAGTAATGTTTGTAATAAGCAAAACTTCCAATCTGAAATCTTCATCTTTGAAAAGCTTTTTTACCACAAAGGCACTCAATGGTATTACGAATATTAAGATAAATGCAAATAGGATGGCAGTTTGTCTGAACTCCAAACCCGGTACAGAAAATATAGTCTGCATAAACAAGTAAAAAATAACCGGAAATATCAAAACTCCGGGATATGTATTGAGCATTTTGTAAACAACATGTCTATATTGATGTCCGTATATCTTTGAATACTTAACAAAGCAGAACCCCATAAAAACTAACGATTCTATGGTCAATAAAACTACAATGTCATTCTTTATTTCTTGATTCTTTAAAAGGGCTCTTACACTGACTTGCGATTGTTCTATTGAATAAGGATAGATAAATGTGATAAATAACGCAGTACTAAACCCCAATAATAAAGTATATTTTGTATCCCAAAAACTAACCTTTAGAATGGTATTCATACAAATGAATAAAATGACAATCTGTAGTATCGCTGACATTGCGGACCTTTGTTAGAATTATTTGTTGGCTTTCCGTCTTCTATATAAAAGAAAAACTACCAGTGAAAACAGTAAGAGTACTATCGCTAAAACTCCGTTTTTCTCAAAATTCACTTCTTGTTGTTCAACTTTAGGACTTAAACTTTCTTTTTTCAAAACTTTTGCATCTTTTTTACTACTTTTTAATTGCTGATCTAATGCTTGTTTTGCATTTCTGATATTAGCCTGATAAGATTTTGCATCTTCTTGAGAAAGGTTTTTAGAAATAAAATCTTGTAGTTTCTTGTTGTCGATTGTAAATTCTGAAGACTCTGAGCCTATACTTTTGCTAACTTCTAAATGCTTTTTTGCCAAAACTGCCAATTGTTGTGTTGTTGCATCCCACATTCCTTTTCTCGCAGTTTCTAACATTACGGCAGTAGTTGTTTGGATGACAGCCGGATTTTCTTTTTGGAAGAAATTGTTGATACCGAGTTGATATTTGTCTTGTATATACGTATCGTATAGTTCATCCCACATTTGATGATCTATGACTTCAGGTCTTGTAGAGTTCCATCCGTACATATTAGTGACGATTTCGGCTATCTGACTTGCAGAAGATGCTTTTCCTTTCATCATTTCCTTAATGAAAGTCGGGTTAAAGATTGTTGACTGTGCTTCTGTGCCTATCGCTTCTTTAAGCTCCTGCATCCGCATATTTCTATGGTTTCTATAATCTGCTAAATAGGCATCCGGATCTTTTCCTGTCACTTCCTTAATTGCAGTATTCAGACCTCCCATAAATTCATAAACATGATCAAGACTTAGTGCTCCCCAAGTATTATTTTGTCGCGGTTGTATCAATACATCAGTGTTTTCAAGTGCTGTTTTGAGAAGCCCTTCATTAAATTCGCCCCAATCTTTATCGCTGTCATAAGTTGCTCCCATATTATTTATATACACTTTTGCGATATCCGCATTATCAGACCATTGATCTCCGGATTTGATATATTCTTGGATTCCGGTTCCGTAGGCACCATTCAGTCCGCCAAAAACTCTTTTCTTGGATAACTCTCTGGCTTTCTTAGGTGTAAAACCTTGATGAATCAATTGTTTTTCTGTCTCTAAAGTTCCGTTTCTAACAAAATTGTCAAAGTTGTCATCTTTTAATAATGCCACTTCCTCTATGGCTTTTGATAATAAGAAAATCCTTGAAGCTGCTAAGTCCCTAAATTGACCTGATGTTTGAATGACGATATCTATTCTGGGACGTTGCAACTCTTTAGACGGGATCACACGAATGTCAAAAACTCTTCCAAAATCATCTCTCACCGGCTCTACGCCGAGCATATATAAAGCTTGGGCTATTGATACGCCATCGGTTTCTATAAATTCACTACTCCAGAATGTATAAGCAATCTTTTGAGGGTATTTGCCGTGTTTCTCGAGATATTCGTCAATTGTGTTTTGAGCTAATTGCTTTCCGATTTCCCAAGCTGACTCTGACGGAGTATTTTCGGCATTGATAGAGTATAAATTATGTCCTGTCGGAACTCCTTCGGGATTGGCGACCGCATCTCCACCTGAAGATGGAGAGATGTATCCGCCATTGAGTCCGTTTATAAGTGATTTTAGTTCCAATTCGGGACTCTCTATTAATCCTTTTTTATAATCTGAAACTTGATGAATAGTGTGTTCAATATCCAAGATGGCTTTGGCTTTTATTTTGTCTTGTTGTGAAATGGCAGGCAAGGTGTCTTTAGGTAAAGCATTCACTTTTATTGAATCCTTTTTGGGTGTTTTGCCTTTATTACTTTCATGAATAGCTGCAATCAATTCTTCTTGAGTCCCATATTTTTCAGCAATTTTCTTTTGAACAAACTTTGGAATTTTTTTCCATACCTCTCTAAATTCATCAATGACAGACTCGGGTATAAAATCTTTATCTACATCATACCCTTTTTCTAAAAGCTTTTCTTTAACAAAATCAGGAATTTTGGATTTCCTTTTATTATCTCCGTCATCACTAAGATCCATTATCGGTATCTTGGGTTTTTCCAATATCTTTTTTGCTGCGTCTAATTCAGCTTTACTTATTCCGGCAGTTGTCAAGACTATACTCTCATTAACTTCTTGACCATTTAGAATTTTTTGTACTAAATCTTTACTGGGTGTAAAAAATTTTTCTGTAAAATATCTTTTGTTTTTTAGTTGCTGTTCTGTGACCGAACCTTTGATTTTTTCTAAAGCAGCCAAACTATAAGCAATCGGATCTGTACTCATTGCGAGAACGGTGGAATTAATTTTGTCATTTGAATAAGGAATCCCTAAGGTGTAATATTCGCCATTTATTTTTTCACCGGCTATCTCTTCTGCGAAGTTATCTATTTTCTCAATCTCTTTGGTCGTGTAAGGGATAGTGGAATTGCTGTCTAAGCGTAGATAGCGATGGATACCCAATTCCATTGCTAAACGTTTGATTTGTAGAGAAATACTTCTCTTGTTGCTTTCCTCTGCTTTAAAGTAGGAAACAATCGCACTTTGTAAGCTATTCAAATATTTTCTACTATCTGTTTCAACAAATGCCGGAGTTAGATAGGAAATGGTCGTGGCGTAAGTTCGACGCTTGGCCATCATTGCCTCGCCAATATTTCCTATTGTATAAAGATAAAAGTGCGGTAGGGTACCGACCAATAATTCCGGCCAATCTTCTTCGGACAATGCTACTTGTTTGCCGGGTGTAAACTCCAAACTTCCGTGAGTACCAAAATGTAGGAGAGCATCTGCCTTAAATTCGTTTTGCACCCAAAGATAGGAAGCCAGGTAGGAGTGAGGAGGAACTTCATTGACACCATGTGTCATTTTAAACTCATCTTCAATAAGTGCAGCAGCAGGTTGCGGTAAGAGTGTTATATTTCCAAGTTGTATTCCGGAAACGGCAATATACTCTTTCCCATTTTTCTCTCCGGTCATAAAGTGTCCGGGTGCTTTTCCATATTTGTTTATAACGGCTTGATAATTTTGAGGTGACAAACTTGACTTCAACCAATTGTCATATTTTTGGGCATCTATCAAAATGGAATTTCCTTTGTCAAAATATTCTTGAAAAGCCCCATCGGCTTTAGAATCAAAAATATTTCCTTGTCGAAAGATCAACTGTTCTAACTCTTTTTCAGAATTAGGTAGATGATCTATTTTATATCCTTCGGATTTTAAACGTTTTAAGACGTTATAAAGAGAAGCAGTCACCTCAAGTCCTTGAGCGTTGAGGGTATTCGCTCCCAATCCTTTAAAATAATAAATGGCTATTTTTTTATCTTTGTTATCTAAGGATTTTAAATGAACGTAGTTATAAACTATTTCTGTAAATTTCTTGAGTCTTGAAGGAATTGCTTTCAGTAGATAAAGTCCGTTTTTAGTTTTATATTGAGTAAATAATACATACGGATACAGTGCTCCGTCTAATTCAGGAAGTATAATAGTCTGCCCCATAAAACCACCGAACATTCCCATTTTACTTTTATTCCAATCTTCGTCAGTTTGATTGATGGTGAGAGGTGTGAAAAGAGGGATGTTTTTCTCTTTTAACCAATCAATAGTTTTATCGGGTTCAGAAATTAATAAGCGACCGTGAGGAAAATAAATGACGGCATCCGGTTTTATTTCATCTAAAAGTTGGATTCTGTTAAAAGTACTTGTAAACGGATAGACATTGAAGCCTTTATTTTGGAAAGCGATGATAGTGCTGTCTAAGAATTGTTTATCACCGCTGTACGGATCGTGAATCCCTGCTACCATAGCAATTCTTTTGGCTCCTTCTATGTAAAGTCCTTTTTGTTTTAAATAAGATTCGTATGCGGAAATATTATCAAAAGCCACTTTCTCGTCTATATGGAAAAATACATCTCGTTTACTTGTGACAGGTTTCCCGGGTTTTGTAACAAAAAGTTTTTTCTTATCAATATTTTTTCTGACATATCTTGCAAAATTCTGATAGTTTAAACGATTACCATTGTCCATGTATTCCTCAATTTCTTGGAGTTGTTTCCCATAAATTGAAGAAATTTCATTTTTGGGGGTAAACGCCATTATAAAGTGAGTCGGGATCTTTGATGTAATACTTCCCAACATTTGATATTGATCATCGTTGAGTTTTAAGCCCATCCCATTGCCCAGGATAAAATCATATTTTTTCAATTCTTCAATCTCATCCGTAGTTACCTCGGTGAACTTGATGAACTTGTCAGTATTGGAAAGTGCTATATTTGAAACTTGGTGCGGTGAAAAGTTATATAAAGCGATTTTCGTAGGAGATATCCAGAATTTCCAAACCAATCCTGATAAGCCTACCAGCAAGATAATAGATAGAATTTTGAAAAAAGCTTTCTTTTTGAGCTTTAAAAACAAATTCTTTTGAATAGATCTTAGTTTCATTTCTATACTTATTAATTGTGAAATTTATAAAGTCGTGTGGGTCTGTATTTATTACTGATTTGTATTTCTTGTTTTAAGTCTCCGTTTCTATCTATGGAATAAAATCCATTGAAGTTTCCTTTCTGGGCATTCGGTACGGCAATGAATAGCTTGTCATCAATGATATTAAACACATTCATTCTCGAAGACGGGTTTGAAGCAGGAATATCTAATAGCTTATAGTTTTGCGGATGATCTATGTCAAATTCGTAATAATGCATTTTGACCGCTTCGGGACTATCGTCAGAGAAAGGGTATGGAGTATCTGAAATATGAAGATAGATTTTATGATTGTAGGCAATCATTGATTGAGCGATTCTTTTGACTCCAAATATTTGATCGACATTAATTTCCCAGTCTTTATCGAAATCACTCTCTCCGCTTTTTATTCTGAATATTTTAGATGGTTTATGTTCGTTAAACTGATTCCAACCCCAAGAATCGAAAAACAGATTCCCGCTTTCATCTTTACAACTTGCTTTATTTTCAGAAACAAAAAAACCAACTGTTTGGGCATCTTCATAGGAGATTATTTTCTCTACGGTATTGGAATTAATATCGACTACTGCTAAATAAAAATGATTAGTAGAATCAGCTATCAAATTAAAACCAGCCTTTTCTAAAAAAACGATACTTACATACAGTCTTCCTTGATTATTTTCTAAAACCAATGAACCCGTTCTCACCATATTGTTATTTTCTGCATCTACCCATAGCGTATTGGGATTAAATTTCTCGATGATAGGCTTTAAGTCTATCGCCCCTTTTAAGATCATCTGAGTGGGGTCGAATATTTGTATCTTATAGGATTCTTTTCCTTCATCATAAAAATATCCTAAATGATCATTGACCAAAGTGAGTTGTCTGGCAGGAAAAAGGTTATCTCTGGAAATATTTAATTCATTGTCTATAAACATGTGATTGTCTTCATCTAAAGTCAATCTATATAGCCCGGGTGCGGAAGAGTAGCCTTTCTTATCTTTTGCCATTGAAAACACAAATTGATTAAAAGAAATATGACCGGAAGAGGTAGATGGATTTGAATTGATAAAAATGTCTCCTCGATCGACAGGATCATATTCTTCTTGAGGATCGATATCTTGTAGATTAAAAGAAAAAAATGTAGTAATATCTACATCCGATGCATCTTCGGTGGACATTACATAATTAAATGTCGTGAAGTTAGATTTTGGTGTTTTAGTACCTCGATCTAAATTATCTATCTTGCAAGCACCTAATCCCAGCAATAAGAGAAAGAATATAGGTTTAAGAAAATTGCTTTTCTTCATAATTTTTATAGGTTATATTTCAAAAGTGACTTTAGCGGAGTATGCCCTGCCCGCACTTTGGAGTTTGAAATTGTTGAATATTTTTTCATTAAAAATGTTATCTAACTCGGTGGATATTGAAAAAATCTTTTTGTCTTTCATCTTGAAGTTCCACAATAAACCGGCAGAGTGGACATTTTGTGCCGGAATGATTCTGTCGGTATATATCTTACTGCTTCCCCATAGCCCCAAAAAGCCATCGGGTTCATATTGTTTTTCGATAAAATCCAAATAAAATTGATGCACGTAACTATAAGACCAGTAAATCTCTATGAAAGAGCGATTACCTAACAGATTGTCAAATTTGTATTTAGCCATCGCATTTCCAAAATAGAATGGCATGTTACTGACTCGTGCTTTATCGAAATGTTCGTTATTTAAAAGGGTACTATAACCATTTAATCTAAATTCGTTGTAGGTCAGATTAGCATTGATTTCCAGATTTTTAACAGGCTTTAATAATGCTTCAAGCTCCACTCCATAGCCCTTGACTTTGTCTAAGTTTAAAAACTGTGAGGTAAATTGATTGATCTCGCGTAATCGAATCATATCTTTTACATTTCTGTAATATGTGCTGATTTCGAAGTTGAATTTTTCTAAGCCCATATATTTGACACTGAGATTGACATTCAAACTCTTTTCGGGCCGGAGTGCTAAATTGGGTAATATCAAAGAATTATCACCGAATACTTCAGCCTGATCAGGTAGTCTATAAGTATTTTCAAAAGATGCTCTGAGTAGCCAGTGACTATAAGAATGGTATTTGAGTGATTGAGAAAAACTCCAGCCTGAATTGTTTTTCATACTTTCAGAATCTCCGGTGATAGGATTATTAAGGATACCTTGTGAATGAGTGGTCAAAAATTTAATCTGGCTTAGAGCAGATATTCTGTCATCCATAAAATTGTATTGATAGCCGAGACCGACTATGAGACGATTATATTTAATCTTTCGTTTGCTGTCATAGTTTTCCAAATCATCAGACACACGGATAAAGTGATTGTTGACAGCATTGAATATCAATCGATGTTGGGTATTGAATGTATAGGTAATAAGTGATCGATAAGTAATATTGTCTAATGATGTCTCGATGATAGAATTTTTGATATTGGTCAAATCGTTTCCCATTTCAGATCCTGATACTGTGGAATAAGCATTTCCAAGCCAGTCATATTTAACATTCTTTGCAGTATCAATTAATTCGTTTTGAATATGACTGTAAACTAAAAACTGCTCAGTCCTAAGCTTGTTATCTATGAAATTTTTTTTGTATCGAATGGATGGAATCGCATAGGCATATTCTTTCCTGAAGACTTTGCCAAAAGGGCGACTTCTACTGGCGAAATCGTTTTGAATGTCTCTATTTATATAAAAAGTATTGAGTTTGAATTGCAATAAATCTGCCCACTTTCTATTTTGAATATTGATAAAAGCTTCTCCATTATATTGTTGGTATGAATTGTGGAAGAGCTGTGCTTTAATATACTCCGTTCTACCTGTTGTCGTATTAGCGATAGGTAAATTATCGACTTTGAAATTATTTTTTGAATAGTTAAAAGAAGCGTTTATCCCAAAAGATAGTTTATCAGATTTCCTGATGAAAGTGTTAATGTTTACTTGATGCGTACCAAAAGAACCTATTTCATAGCTCAGCCGATTCCTTGTTTGATCGGAGCTATGGGTTACAATATTGACTGCTCCTCCTAGAGCATCTACTCCGATGTCAGTAGGTAATATCCCTTTATATATTTCGATATAATCAACTATGTTATTGGAAATTTTGGTAATCCCCATACTTGACCCGAGATAATCAATGGGAATGCCGTCAATTAAAAATTTGATAGACTTACCATTAAAACCTCCAACTACTACATCTGCTTCAGCTCCCAGACCTCCTGAATTTCGCACTCTGACACCTACGGATCTGTTCATTAACTGTTCGACAGATACAGGTTTATAAACTTCTTTGTTCAGGTCTATCACATCAGCTTTGATAGCATATTCTTTCCTTAATTCTGAATGCTCTTTACCTTTTATATTTGTGGTGTCTAAAATGAAAGGCAGTATCTCAATAGCCAAATTTTGAACATCTTCTGATAGGTTTAAGCTTTTGATCTCAGATTTGAATCCTTGAAACTCTGCCTCTATTTCATAATTACCTTTTGTCAGATTATAGAAACAGAAGTATCCGTTTTCTTCCGATAGGATTGATTTATTAGTATTCAATAGCTTTACTGATGCATTAGGGCGAGCTATTCCATTAATTTTGATGTAACCACAAATAGAGACCTGCCCGAATGTAGAAAAGTTTATAAAAAAGCAGAATAATATAAAAAGAGCTAATCTTTGCATCAAAAAATATTGTACGTTCTTGAAAGAATAAATGATTATATCCGAGTAATAAAAGGAGGCATATTATTTTAATATACCTCCACGTCGATATGAAAAAAAACCAAGAATTACTTTATTTGGTTATACTCCTCCTTGTCAAAGTCAATATTGATATTATCGATTTTCACAAAATCTCTTACTGTGCCGGTCTCAATATCTTCGAATTGTATGGTACCACTTTCGACATTTATAGCCTGTATTTTCCATTTTATAAAAGAATAGGGTGTCCTATTCCCATCTCCCATTCTGATGTTTATGATGTCTTGATCAAGGTCAGTTTGCTCTTGAGGATAGGTTTTAGCGGCGACTACACCGAGTGGATAAGAATATCTATATAATAGGTTATTGTCACTGTCTAATGAAAGGGCTATAATCTTCAGGTATGCTTGGTCAGGATCGTCAACATCTGATAATCCCGGATTATATAATGTGGAACCGGAACTTAACTTCCAAGAAGTTCCGATCATCTTTTCTGCATTGGTTTTATTATCCTCATTATTTTGGAACTCATCTAATATTTGCTCTAAAGGTGTACCACCTATTGTAACATTGACTTTATTATTTGATTCACCTCGCTTAATTACTATGTGTACCGGTGTCTCAATTGTCTCAGTAAGTTTACCTCCTACAACTCTTGAAGTTAACTCTGCGTCGAAGTCGATTGTATTGCCATCATTATTTAAAACTATATTTTTAATATTATGTATTCCAAAGTCATAAGGAGGTAATTGTGAATTAATCTGACCTATTTCAAAGCTTTGCTTTTCATTTAAATAATTCCAATACCAATATTCTTTGGTCTCATCTTGATTTCTATCTCCATCATTGATAAAATTAAATTTATTCCCCTTTCCACTTTCAATAGCCTTAGTCTGAAAGTCAAAACCCATCATGTCTGAAAACATGACAGGAGCATACCCGAAAGTGTTTTCGGTGTTTACTTCTAAGCCTTCTTTCCATGAGACTTCAGAGGTATTTAAAAATTCTAGAGACTCAAAAACCCATTTCCCTTCTAATTGTAGCTCGTTTGTTAGAGGTGGTGGATCTATAGGATTTTCATTTTTATCCTTTTTGCAGCTTACAGTCGAGACTATCAAAGCCCCCAAAATCATCATTTTTAGAAATTTGTTTTTCATTTTGTTTTTATTAAGACTAATTATAAATAGATTTGTGTTTGCAAAAGTAAATAGCCAACATATCCTAAAAATACTTTAAACGGAATAAAAATGCAGTTTTAAGGAATATGTTAAACCTGACAAATTATTGACAATTATGGAGTTAGCAAGTATTGAGTCTGTTATTCATCATCAGCATTACAAAGCAATGTCTGATAAACAAAAAGATTTTTATGAGAAAGAATTTAAAATAAATGAAAAAACGGTAAGAGGGAGTGTTTGCGAAAAGTGTTGTTGTTTGTTTAAAATAAGAAAATGGAAGTTAAACTTTACTGAATCTACATCTCTACGAGTCAATTGTAATAAAGAGTTCGTAAATATGGTATTTATTAAGCAAGGCATGATAGACATCTCTAATCTAATTAATAAAGAATGCATATTATCCTCTAACCAGCATAACCTAATTTATGGTAATCAACCTCGTTGCATAATCAATTGTAAAGAAGGAGAATTTCTTCTTTATGAAATATCTTTAGATACAAACTTTATTGAAAAATTCCTCATGGGACGAAATGCTGTAATAGATACTTTTGTTTACCATATAAAAAACAAAAAATCTGCTTTGATAAAAGATAGACACGGAAGAATCACCTTAAATATGTCTGAGATAATCGAACAGATGAATACTTGTACTTGTAGTGTTGAACTCAAAAGGCTTTTTTTAGAAGCTAAAATATCAGAACTCCTCCTCATTCAATTGGATTATTTTAAACAACCGGATATTTTAGATAATATAAAAGCAACTGAAATAGATAAAATTTATAAAGTAAAAGACTTTATTATCCAGAATTATGAAAAAAACTATACACTTTATGAACTTGCCCAGATAGTAGGGACTAATGATTTTACGCTGAAAAAGTATTTCAAAAAACTCTTTGGTACGACAGTCTTTGAATTTTGGAGAGAGCATAGATTAAAAATAGCACATGGACTGATAATGAAAGGTGAAATGAGTATCAAAGAAATATCGTATAACGTAGGCTATCAAAACCCACAGCATTTTACTGCTGCCTTCAAGAAACAGTATAATATACTTCCTAATAAACTTAAAAATCTATATAAATCTTAACTTACTTTCGATGGTTTTTTATCATTAGCCCGGATTTAGCAATAGAAAAATAATTTGATTTCAATTATAGAGTTATCAGGGTTTTTATATCAAAATACTCTAATGCTTAGCGTTAGAGTATTTTGATATAATCTGTCTGACAATCAACGCTTTGAAGTTATAAAGACCCCATTGTTGAATCTAGATTAACCCTTATTTCACTCCAATAGGTAAAACAACTTTAAAGCTAAAGTTTCTGCCCATATTATATACGCCGGTACGCCCGGTAGCATTATTGACATCAAGATACTTTAATCTGCTCAAATGACTTTGATAGGCAAAATTGGTCAAGTTGTCGGCATTAAAATAGATGGATAGAATAGTTTTGTCTTTTGCTAAAATGTCTGTACCGATACCGGCATTCAATAAAGTATAACCTGAAGTAGCAGTTTCCGTATTATAGGCAGCATAAAAATGATTTTGTCTAAAATACTTATCCACTCCTATTTTGAAATAAGCATTAGCAAGATTATTTCCTAATTTTTTAATATCCGCACGCAGTTCTGAATGTAGTTTGGGAGTCGGGGTAAAAGGTAAATACTTCATACTATCCGGTTGATTGTCTTGTACGGATTGTACATAGGAAAAGCTGTTTTCAAAGTGAAGCCAGTCCAATGGATGCGGGTGTATGTCTATCGTTATTTCTCCGCCAAACAAATGTGCATTTCCTTGCGTATATTCAAACGTCTGATAGCCGGCTGTGAGCGAGTCTGTTCCTAAAGAGTTTTGGAGTTTTTCTAAAAAAATATAATTGTTGATACGATTATAAAATAGGTCAGCCTCAAAGGTGATATGCTTAGAATTGCCACCCAGTATGTAATCAATTTGATAGTTGTTTTCCGGTTTTAGAATATGTGAACCCAATAAGTACTGGGCGCTGCCCTCATGTACACCATTTGCTGATATTTCGGCGATATTAGGCGCTCTAAAACCTTTTGATAAATTTAACTTTGTATAAAGCACCTTGTTGATACGATAGGTCGTCCCAATACTTCCTGATATACCTTGAAAGTTCAAATGAAAATCTGAAAACAGATGATCAGAATGAGTGTCCGGCGTAAAAATTCTTTCCTCGTTTTCATCTAACCATAGATTCTTTCCGCTTTCAGTCCTAATATCATATCTGACTCCTCCACTTAAAGTCCACTTTTCCCATGACTTTCTAATTGTTGTAAAAATGCCGAAATCAAATAAGCTATAATCCGGAATTAAAAACTCGATACCTTTATTTTTAGAATTTTGATACATTCCATTTACACCCAATGAAAACTCTCTGTTTTTTTGACTTGGATAATGATATCGAAAATCATAGTTGAGGGTATTCATATATAAATATAAGCCGTATTCTTTTGGATTTGATATCTCTTCATATTCTTGTCGCTTATTTTGTTGCCATCCCAACGTTGCTTTTAAGGAGCCGTTTCTAAGGTAAATATTGTTGCTGGATACAATTTTGTGATGATGTATCTTTTGATAGGGAACGGAAGTTTGATAAGATTTAAAATCAGAATTTTCTGCAATAGCTTCATCCGTTATGCTGTCATTTATTGCGATAGGTTTTGTAAACACCCCTGTCGTAGAATCTCTTTCTCCCTCAATGATTCCGGGTTGAAAACGATAAGAGCTAAAGCTCAAATGTGAATATCCCCATGATTTATTGACTCCTATTGTTCCTCCAATATTATTTTCTCTAAAACCCGAATTGAAGACATAGCCGTCATATTTATTTGTATAAGAGTGTGCATATTTTTGACTGAAACGAAAATCCCAGATAAAACCTTTTTGATTTCCTCCCATCTCCAAAGATGTTCCGATTAATCCGTTATTTGTTTGGTAGTTCATCAATAAATTTCCTTTAATGACGCCTTCGGGTAAAGTGGGCGGAGGTAGTAAATTGATGACTCCGGCGATTGCATCACTTCCATAAGTCAAGCTGGCCGGACCTTTCAAAATTTCTACACGATTTACGCCATATTCGTCTATTTCAAGCCCATGCTCATCTCCCCATTGTTGCCCTTCTTGACGAATTCCGTCATTTATGACTACAACCCGATTATACCCCAAACCTCTTATAATAGGTTTTGAGATTCCGGCGCCTGTCGTTACTTGAGAGATGCCGGGTATTGTCGTTAATGCATCTATAATATTTGTCGCAGAAGATTGTTTGAGTTGTGTGGGTGTAATCACAGAAATCGGTGACGGAGTATGATTTTGTTCGACAGCGCTTGACAGACCGGTAATGACGATTTCTCCCGTTTCGGTGACAGCTTCTTTTAATTCAAAATCTTTTTTTGTCGTAACGGATAGGTCTATCTGTTGCACGATTTGTTGGTATCCTAAATAAGCGACTTCTACTAATAACTTTATTTTGGGCAAGTTAAAAATTTTATAATTTCCTATCGAGTCGGTAATGCTCCCTGTTTTTAAGTCAGGGAAATACACTGAAACGCCGGATAAGGCTTCTCCACTCTTTTGATCTATTATTTTACCGTTTAAGTATGCGTTATTTTGAGCATATATATCTAATATAGTTGTTCCTAATACAACCATTATTAAAATGATCTTTTTCATTTTTCTAATTTTGAGAGATGAGTTGTTTAATCTTTTGTCAAAGAGACATTCAAATTCATATTATTGCAATATGAGATAACTTAAAAATCAAACTACTGTCGGAGGTGCTCTTAACGAAAAATGATATATGGAGTTTTTTGAAAAAAAACCTGTCTCGTAAAAAGATATATATTCAGATACTAATGGGAGTATAAAATAAATAGATGGCTGAGCAGACAGCCTGTCATAGACATAAGAAACAAAGTTATCTATTGTACAATGATGTTCAGCTTTGTGTAAGTGCAAACTTGTATCCGCACAATGAATATCATCTTTATGAAAATAATCATGTACAAATGTTGTTACTGTTGGGAATACAAACAACAATAACAAAAATAGAGCAAAAATTTTTCTCAGACGAGCTGACATATAAACGAAAATAGACATTATCTTTTTCATTCAGAGAGTACTATATCAACAATTTCAAAATTTAACTTTACTTTTGATACAATGCATTTATGTTTTAGGTAAATTAAAGCTATGAAAAATAAAATAGAGATAGCTGAAGATTGGTGGAAGTGGGGAGCGGCGACCAATAGAAAAAAATTGGCTGAATATCCTAAACTGAAACAGTTTTTAGAAGGAAAGCTTCAAACAAATTTGGATGATGTACAATCTGCTCCCACTTTTGAATTAGAAACAGAAGAAGAAAGTAGTGTCGTAAAAAATTTTAAAAAAGAACTACCACACATTATTATACAGACAGATATCGCCCAAAAATTATTGAAATCTATCGGTAAAAGTTACCATGATTTACTTTTTGCATTTCATCACGAAAAATTAGATATCCCTCAAGCAGTGGTTTGTCCCAAAGACCAAGAAGAATTGCAGCAAATTATTTCTTGGGCAGATAAAAACAAAACGATACTTGTACCCTTTGGTGGTGGAAGTAATGTCGTGGGGGCATTTTTATTGAAAGATGGAATGACGGGACGTTTTGTTTTGGACTTGTCAAAACTCAATCGTGTAGTAGAAATCAATGAGGAAGCCTTTACTGCCACTTTTGAAGGTGGTATGTATGGTCCCGAGTTGGAAAAGCTCCTCAATGACAGAGGGTTTACGATGGGACACTTTCCGCAGTCCTTTGAATTTTCTACCATAGGAGGATGGGCGGCCACTCGTTCTGCCGGTCAGGAATCCTCTCATTATGGTAAGATTGACGATATTGTTATTTCTCTAAAAGTGATGACACCTGCCGGAATTGTGAATACGAGTATGTATGAGGGTGATGCAGAAGGTATTAATTTAAAATCGCTTTTTATTGGATCGGAAGGTATCTTAGGTGTAATCACCGAAGTAAAGGTGAAAATTCATCGAAAACCCAAAACAAAAAAATGGCTTACTGCTATTTTTCCGACCTTTGAAGATGGTGCAAATGTATTGAAGCAATTAGCACAAAATGAATATTCACCTTCAGTGGTCAGATATTCGGATGAAGAGGAGACGGCATTTATGATTATGTACACCATTACCAAACCGTCTCTTATCACTGACACTTTGGAATATGGGGCAAAAGCTTTTCTCAATTTAAAAGGGATGTCTAAACCTAATATTTTGATGATACGTTTTGATGGTGAAAAACCGGATGTCGATATCAAAGTGAAATTTGCGACCAAATTGGTAAAAAATCACAAAGGTTTTATGACCGGTGAAGGTTTAGGTAAAAAATGGGAAGAGTCGAGATATGGATTGCCCTATATGAGGGACGATATGTTAGAAAGAGGTTTGGTAGTCGATACGATGGAAACAGTTTTACCTTGGAATAAAATAGAACCGATGAAACGGGAATTAAAGGCAAGACTGGAAAACTCCGAGGCTTATGGTGGAGAAAAAGGAGTCTTACTTGCACACCTGTCACATATTTATGCATCTGCCAGCAGTATTTATTTTACTGTGATTACCAAAATGGATAGAGAACAAGCATTTGAACAATGGACGGAAATAAAAAATATAGTGACTGATACCATTGTCGAGTTTGGTGGTGCAGTCTCTCACCATCATAGTGTGGGACACGATCATCAAAAATGGTATTTGCAAAAAACGGATGAAGTCACTATCAAAATTTTAAAAGCAGTAAAAAATACTTTAGATCCTAACGGTATCTTAAATCCGGGAAAATTATTTGATGAATAGAATACAATCCATAGAAAAAGCACAATCAGAATCTTTTGATATCTGTATCATAGGCGGTGGAATTACCGGTGCCGGAATTTTTCATCATGCCGTTGAGAAAGGCTATAAAACGATTTTGATAGATAAGGGAGATTTTGCTTCGGGTACGAGTAGCCGCTCTTCAAAAATGATACACGGAGGCCTCAGATATTTAAAAAATCTACAAGTGGGTCTGGTGAGAGAAGCATTATTGGAAAGAGAGCATTTACTCAAACTTTTTCCTCACTTGGTGAAACCCATACAGTACATTATTCCGATTTATGGTTCAACGTTTGAGAAGATAAAATTAGAAATAGGACTTTCTTTGTACGACAAACTTTCCGGAGATTCACAGATGCCCAAACATCAGAATATTAGTCAAAAAGAAGTTTTAAAATATTTCCCGAAAATCAATACTAAAAATCTGAAAGGTGGTATTAGATATTGGGATGCCAAAACAAATGATGCCAGATTGGTCTTGGAATCTATTGCAAACACGGTAGAAAAAGGTGGGATGGCTATCAACTACTGCAAAGCTGTTGATGCCGTTAAAAAGACTGACAAAGTGGAAAGTCTGACTTGTCACGATGAAATCGGCGATACTTTATTTTCTATCCAATCCAAAATCTATATCAGTGCTACCGGAGTTTGGACAGATGAGTTATTGCAAAAAATACACTTAGAGGAAGAAGATGTGATGCAACCGAGTAAGGGTGCTCATGTATTAATATCTTCAAATAAATTTCCATCCGATATAGTAGCGGTTATCAATACAGGTAGTGATGATAGATTTATCTATAACCTCCCTTGGGACAACAATTTGACTATTTTGGGGACCACAGACACTGAATATAAAAATCATCCTGAAACAGTTATTACCGAACGTCAGGATGTGGATTATATCGTTCAGGTTTTTAACAAGAAATTTCCTGATTTACATTTGAACTATGAGGATATAGTGGCAGTATATGCCGGTCTACGACCTATTTTATCTTCTAAAAAAGACTTGCAAAGTACAGAACGCTCCCGGGAGTATAAGATATGGTGGAACAATAAAAATACTTTGACGATTGCCGGAGGGAAGTTGACATCTTTCTTGTCTATGGGTATTCACTGTATGCAAATGGCGGAAGAAAGATTAGAGCCGGGTACAAACGGGGTTAAAAACTTTTTACCTAAAGTGTCCAAAAAATGGAAAGAACAATATGGTCTTTTAGGAGCTGAGATAGAAGAGATGATTCGACAAAACCCTGAAAAAGAGCAGGTTTTTCACTCGTCTTTTAAATATACGATAGCTGAAATGGAGTTCTTTATCACCACGCTTTTTGCACAGACTTTGGAAGATATTTGTAGTAGAAGAACTTATATTACCTTTTCCATGACGAAAATAAATGAAGATTTTATCCTCAGATTGGCTCAGTTCATGGCCGAAAAATTGAATAAAGATGAAACTTGGATAAATGCCCAAATAGCTGATTATTCATTAAAATGGAAGGATAACCATCCTGATTTTTTAAAAACCTCATAATATGAAAACTATCTTATTTATTATCAACGGTGCAAATAAAAATTCATCTTCAATTATCTCTCACATCAAAGATTATTTTGATAAAAAGGAGTTTGATATTGTTCTCACTGAAAGAGTTGGTCATGCCAAAGAATTAGCTTTTCAAGGTGTAAAAGAGGGTTTTAAAAAAATTATTTGTGCAGGCGGAGATGGCACTATCAATGAAACTGCCAATGGAGTGATGCAGGCTATAAAAGCTTTAAATGAGAAAGAAAGAAAATCGTTGAGGATAGGAGTGATTCCCATCGGCACCGCTAATGATTATATCAAAACGATAGGCTCTCCAATGACGGTGGCAGGTTTAAAAAAATCTATTACATCAGATACCTATAAAACAATAGACTTGGGATTAGTCAACTTTGTTTCTACAAAAGGTGAAAATTGTGAAAGATATTTTGTCAATATCGTAGATATCGGTATTGGTGGTATTGTAGTAGAAAAACTAAGTACTTCTTCCAGATGGTTAGGACCTAATCTGACTTATCAAAAAGCAATCGTTAGCTCTTTGTTTTCTTATAGAAAAAAGGAAGTGGTAGCGACTGGTGATGATTTTAACTACAAAGGCAAAGTAATGAGCCTCGTCATAGCTAAAGGTAAATATTTCGGTAGTGGTCTGGGTATAGCTCCTTATGCAGAACCTTCTAATGGTAGGCTTTCTATTGTCATCCTTGGCAATATTTCCATGTTGGATTATTTAAAAAAGCTCAATGATGTAAAAAAATGCTTGCCGGTACAGCATCCTGATTTATTATATCAAGAAACGGAGGAGATAAATATCAAAGTCAATGACGGGAAAATGCCGATAGATATGGATGGAGAATTTATAGGCTATAGTCCGATGCAGGTGAAAATTGTAAAAGAGGCTTTCAACTTTATAGTATAGTGTTTGTTAGACATCTAAAAATACACCGTTTTAATTCCATATAATTATATTTGACCTTAATTTGTCGAGCTGCATAGATGATAAAGGATATTTATAATCGATTTTGGCGTAAAACTTTATTTGCTCGTAAGAAGATATCTAAGCAGGTCAGTGGTATTATTCTCTATCTTGCCATTTTCTTCTTTTTGGTGTTTATTTATGATTTTGGGTTTGACCAAAGTCCCGGCGAAGAAAAGTATATTAACCTTTTTTATCATTTGACGAAATGGATACTTGTCATTTGTTTTGGTACGAGGAACTTTCTAAATATTTTTAATAGAAATAAACTCCTCAGGGTAAAAATATTGGATTTGTTTATTTTACTCTCTTTGTTTTCTTTGTACATAATACATACCGAAACTTTCTTCTTGTATAAGTATATTCACTTACTACCTTCTTTTAAACACACATTTATCCCTTTATTTTCTTTTATCTTTATCGTAGAATATTCTCGAAATGCGGTAAGCTTTTATACGAAGAGGTTGAACCCTTTTTTAATCTTATTACTTAGTTTCTTAATCGTTATCTTTATTGGTGGAATTTTGCTTTCATTGCCCAATTCGACTACCCGGCATATTTCTACCATAGATATTTTCTTTACTTCTGTCAGTGCAGTGTGTGTGACAGGGTTGGGAGTAATAGATGTGTCTAAAGATTTGACATTGACGGGGCAAATCATTGTACTGATGTTGATTCAAATTGGCGGTTTGGGAATTATGACATTTACGAGCTTTATAGGGTTTATGTTTTCAGGAAGTGAAGTTTCATTCCAGCAAAGAATCTTACAAAGAGAAATGTCCATTGGTAAAAGAATCAACGAAGTGGCTCGTATTATATATAAGGTCGTTTTAATCATGATTATTGTAGAATTCATTGGAGCAGTTGGAATTTACAAGGTTGCCCCGAATAATCTATTTGATAATCTGTTTGATAAGATTTTTTTCTCTATCTTTCATAGTGTAGCCGCATTCTGTAATTCCGGTCTTTCTAATTACCCTGGTGGACTTCAAAATGTAAACTTGAGATTCGAGCCGTTTTTATTGTTAAATATTAGCTTTTTGATTATTATTGGTGGAATAGGATTCCCAATTATCCTCAATTTTTATGACTATCTGAAAAAGCAGATTGTTAATGTTTGGAATCTTTTGGTTCATAAGAAGAGATTTCAACATGTGCCTTATTTAATCAATCTAAATTCCAGAATCATCCTTTATACGACAGGTATTCTACTTTTGATAGGCTTTGTTTTTGTTTTTATTTTTGAATATAACAATACCTTGCGTGAGTTTAGCTTTGGAGAAAAATTAGCCGTTTCCTTTTTTACGTCAGCTACCTCAAGGACGGCAGGATTTAATGCATTTAATTTTGGTGATGTTAATTTTCCTACTTATATCCTAATTGTTTTGCTGATGTGGGTAGGAGCTTCACCGGGAGGTACCGGAGGTGGTATTAAGACTACGACTTTTGCTATTATGGTGACAAACTTTATCTCACTTGCAAAAGGGAAAGAAAGACTGCTTATAGACCGGAGAGAAATTTCTGTTGCATCTATTAATAAATCGTTTGCTATTGTAATGAGTTCTATATTGGTCATTGGTTTATCGGTGACTTTGATTCTGTCATTTGACCCGGGATTTTCAATGGAAGAAATAGTGTTTGAAGCTTTTTCGGCGTTTAGTACCACCGGTCTTACGATGGGAATTACGCCTAATTTGTCTGCGGGAAGTAAAGTAGTACTTATGATTTTGATGTTAGTAGGAAGGGTAGGAGTTATTGCAACCTTTTCAGCATTCTTTTTTGATTTTCATTCCGAGCGTATAAAATATCCAAAACAGCAAATAGAATTATATGAGATCAACTGATTGGATAAACAAGTGGATAGACAAGTATTTTCCGTGGATTAAAATCGGCACCATAGTCATTGACAGAATTATTCTTTTTTCTGCTATTATTTTTATTCTTCTGATAGTATATGATTTAGGCTTTGGTTTGGAAGCCCAATATCACAAAGTGCTGCCATCTATTTACTTTTCTTATATCAAATTTTATGTAATGATAAGCGGTATCAGAGTGATATTGAATTTTATCAACAAAGAAAAATCAAAAAAAGAAAAATGGATAGAACTGTTGTTATTGATTTTATTCTCGGTAGTTCTTGTTTTTTATTCCCCAAAAACTACTTTGAGTTCTACAGATTTTCTACATCCCCATTTCAGGATATTTACATTTCTGATATTTTTCATGTCCTTTTTTCATGCGGTATCAAAAAATATCGCTAACTTTTATAACAGGGATTTCAGTCCGACTTTCTTTTTAGTATTTACTTATTTTATATTAAGTAGTTTAGGAACAATTGCCATCCTTTTACCAAGATCTACCAAAGAAGGGATTGGTTTCATAGATGCCCTCTTCACGGCGGTGAGTGCCGTCAGTTTGTCCGGTGCATCTGTCGTAGATACCGCAGTGGAATTTACAAGATTTGGACACATGGTATTGCTAATTTTAATGCAATTGGGCGGGCTGGGAATTATGGCATTTGCAGGTTTATTTGGAAAAATGTTTACGGCCAATGTTTCATTTAAAAACAGAATCATATTGAGCAACGCTTTCCTCAACGACAGAATGGGCGAAGTAATGAATATTATGTACAAAATTCTTTTTATTACTTTTCTGGTAGAAGCGTCAGGAACAATAGGCGTCTATTTTACAACTTTAGACTACCCATTTGCCGATTTGGAAGACAGATTGTTTTTTTGTATCTATTATAGTGTTTCATCTTTCAGTAACACGGGATTTACGTTGACAGAAGGAGGAATGATGGATCCTTATATGGAATCTAATTATTCATTGCAATTATTGACATCTTTCTTGTTTATTATCGGAGGAATCGGATTTTCGGTTATCTTTATTTATTACGCAAGAACTAAAAATAGGATTATTGCCATCTTGATGAAAATATTTAAAAACAAAAGGATGGAAAGGACAGATAGGGTTTTGAATGTGAATGTCCGACTGATTTTATGGACAACTTCCATCATTATTATTGTCAGTATTATTGCATTTGCCGCATTTGAATGGGAAAATTCTTTGGGACATAGAAATCTGTGGGGTAAAATTGTCGGTGTGTTTTATTCCGCTACCGCACCAAGAGGTACTGGTGGCAATGTGGTTGAAATGACTAATTTGACACATCCGACCATTATGCTGTTTATGTTGTTGATGTGGATAGGGGCATCCCCGGGCGGTACAGGTGGTGGTTTGAGAACAACTACTTTTGCTGTTGCACTTTTAAATATATGGAGTGTTATCAAAGGGAGAAGTTCCACGGTGATTTTTGGAAGAGAAATAGAACAAAAGTCTATCAGAAGAGCTTACGCCACAATATCACTTTCTATTATTATGATGGGATTTTTTACTTTTTTAATTTTTAGTTTTGACGGTGAAAATTTAGGATTACAGAATGTAGTCTTTGAAGTATTCTCAAGTTTTAATAATATAGGTATGAGCTTGGTCGGCACTGAACAATATACTCCGGAGAGTAAAATACTCTTAACTTGTGCCATGTTTATAGGTCGTGTAAATATTTTGACTTTATTTACGGCATTTATGTATAAAAAAGAAATAGAATTAATCAAATATCCCAATCAGGATATTATATTTTAAAAATATAAGTTATGAAATTTATTATTTTCGGTTTAGGACATTTCGGACATTCTTTGTCCACCAAACTCACCAGTATGGGA
Source organism: Chitinophagales bacterium (assembly GCA_023957215.1). Taxonomy (GTDB): domain Bacteria; phylum Bacteroidota; class Bacteroidia; order Chitinophagales; family JADIYW01; genus JAMLHH01. The sequence continues at coordinate 33,560 of JAMLHH010000019.1, read as the reverse complement.
CACGAGGTTTTGGGTGTCGATAAAAATATTGACAGAGTAGAATCTTACAAAGATGAAATCTCTCATACACTCTGCTTGGATGCTACCGATATGGCTGCCGTCAGTGGCTTGCCATTGAGTGATGCCGATGCAGTCATAGTGGCAATAGGTAATGAAGACGAGGGCGCGGGTATCATGACAGTGGCCATGCTAAAAAGGCAAAAAGTCAAACGGATTATTGGGCGTGTCACTTCTCCGCTGCAAAAGACAGTCTTAGAGGCAATGGAAATAAATGAATTTGTAGATCCGGAAAGAGAAACAGCCGAAAGAATGGCAAGTAGTTTGGATATAAAAGGCGTATTGGACTCCTTTCAGATTTCTGAAAGATTTAGAATCATGGAGATTGATGTGCCTGACAGATTCATTGGAGAAACGATTAAAAAGGTGGAATTTAAAGAAAGACACAAAGTCACCTTATTGACAATTATTAGGAAAGACACTCATAAAAATATATTGGGTATCAATAAATCCGAGTCAGTCGTCTTGGGTGTTTTGCCACCGGAGTTTGTGATGGAATCAGGTGACGTATTGGTTCTGTTTGGTGAATTGAGCAATATAGAAAAACTGATGAGATAAATTTATAATTTATCGAAATAAGTGATAAGATGAAAACCAAGGCTACTTTTTGTACAAAAAAGCTCTTTAAAATGCATAAGATTAATAAATTGTTTATTAAAAGTTTTTAACTCTTTAAATTTTAGTTATTTTAGTCTAAAATTTTTTATCTATGAAACACTATTTGCTTTTAGTTGCAGGTTTTTTCAGTCTGAGTACACTGTTTGCCCAGACAAAAGTCTCCGGTAAAATTACTGATGATTCTCACGAAGCTCTGATTGGAGCAAGTGTCGTCGTGAAAGGTTCTACTGTCGGGACGGTATCCGATATTGACGGAAATTATCAACTTACAGTTAACGAATCTACACCTTTTACTTTGGTATTTTCTTATGTCGGGTTTACCAATCAAGAAGTGCAGGTAAACAGTAGCCAATCCAACTTAAACATTGTACTTTCAGAAGAAAGTTCCATCTTGCAAGAGGTGGTTGTTTCTGCTTCGAGAGTGGAAGAAAAACTATTGGAATCTCCGGTTTCAATAGAAAAGCTGGACTTACAGACAATAAAATCCTCTGCATCAGCGGATTACTATGATCAGATGACAAAGTTAAAAGGTGTAACCAACGCATCAGGTTCTTTAACCTTTAACGCTATCAACACAAGAGGTTTTGGAGGTATTGCCAATACGAGATTCGTCCAGTTAGTGGACGGAGTTGATAATGCAGCTCCTTTATTAAACTTCCCTATGGGTAACTTGATAGGTCTCAGTGAATTGGATATTGCTAATATAGAATTGGTACCAGGTGCGGCATCTGCACTTTACGGTCCAAACGCCTTCAACGGTATTATGATGATGACCTCTAAGAATCCGTTTGATTACAAAGGATTTTCTGTTTCTCAAAAAGTAGGTTTCACAAAAGCAGACAATGACAAAGCCAATCCTTTGAGCGGTACAGATATCCGCTATGGTAATTCTTGGGGTAAATTCGGTTTCAAAGTGACAGGGTCCTACTTTAGAGCCACAGATTGGTTGGCAAATGACTATGACACCGATTTGAAAACCTTTAAAAATAGAAGTGAGGTTAACTCTGCTGATTTTAACGGTATTAACTTATATGGTGATGAAAATATATTGGGTGCTCTTGTGAATCTAGGTCAATTAGGACAAATAGGAGCTGGCGTTGATGCTGGTGCTATTGACTTGACAGGATTACCGGCAAACCATCCATATGTAGTTGCATATGGTACCAGAAATGCATTGGCTTCTGGTGCGGCTGCAGCTCTTGTAGCTAATTCTAATGGACAATTAGACCAAGCAACTGCTGAGGGGCTTGTAAAAAGTCAATTTTCTAAACTACCTTCTGTAGAAGGTTTTAGAAGAACAGGTATTCCTGAAGAGGACTTATTGAAAAATAGAAATGCAACCAGTCTAAAAGTTGGAGCTTCATTATATTATAGACCTACAGAAAATGTAGAGTTAAGCTATGCTTTTAGATATGGTAGAGGCGATGCTATTTATCAAGGTTCTGAAAGATATATCTTAAGAAACTTTGGTAGCTTTTCTAATAAATTAGAAGCTACAGGTAAAAACTTTATGGTGAGAACTTATATGACTCAAACCAATGCAGGTGATTCATACAATGCTACCGCACTTGGTAGCTATGCGAATGAGTTAATGTATGGTACTGCCGGATTTGTTGACCCTAAGACTGGTAATCCAGAAGCTGGTTGGGGAGCAACCTATTTAGGCGGATTTGTTGCAGGGATGATGGGAGCTTATCTTCAAAATGGTATGAATGATGCTGTGTTTGGTAGTCCGACAGCAATAGCTGCGGCTAATGCTATAGCAAGAGGTGCGGCGGATTCTAAATTGCCGGCAAGAGGATCGGAAGCATATAATGCTGCAATCAACACTATTAGACATACATTATTCCAACATACTGATCCTGCTAATAGAATTTTAGGAGGTTCTAAATTTATCGACCATTCCAGAATGTTCCATACAGAAGCTACTTATGACTTTACTTCTTTAGCAAAGGACAAACTCGGAATCTTAGTAGGTGCTAATCATAGAATGTATGGCATTTTTGGTGAAGGAACGGTCCTCAATGAAGATCCTGATGGTACCGGCGCCCAGAGAATTAAAATCAATGAATACGGTACTTTTGTACAGTTGACTAAAAAAATGATTGATGAGAGATTGAGAATTTCTGCTTCTATCCGTTATGATAAGAACGAAAACTTTGATGGTGTATGGTCTCCAAGAGTTGCAGCTGTTGCTTCTTTAGGCGATAAGCGTCAACATAATATCCGTGCATCGTTTCAGACAGGATTTAGAAACCCGGATACACAAGCACAGTTTATTTATTTCCCAGTCGCAACAACTTTACTTGGTGGAGCTAAGAAAAATGCTGAAAGATATCATATTTATGAAGGTGGTGCATATACACCTGCTTCATTTGAAAAGTTTAAATCCACTAAAAATATTGATGATTTGGAAGTGTTTTATATGGACTACATTAGACCCGAAAAGTTATCAGCAGTAGAGTTAGGTTATAAATCAGTAATTAAGAATCTCTATATTGATATAAATGGCTATTTTAATTGGTATAAAGACTTCATTACACAAACAACAGTTGTTTTGAAAGATCAAACTACTCAAAAAGGAGTTCCGGTACCAGGCGTATCTAACTATATTGAGAACGGTACGAGTCCAACATATTTTAGACCTTATCACAATGTGAGTGATAGAGTAATTTCTTGGGGTTCAGGTATTGCTTTGAGCTATAAATTGAGAAAGAATTTCATGATTAATACTAACTATAACTACATGGACTTTGATACTAAAGACAATGCAGCTAAGAGTGATATAGACTTCAACTCTCCTAGTCATTTATTCAATGTGGGAATCAGCAATCATGATGTGGCCGGTTCTAACTTTGGATTTAATGTTAGCTACAGATGGCAAAGTGAGTACTTTTGGGTAAGTAGTTTTGGTAGTGGAGACGTGCCTGCTTATGGTAACTTAGATGCGTCAATCTCCTATAATATTAAAAAAGCTAACATGAGAATTAGTGCAGGTGCTACTAATATAGCCGGACCTAACTATCATACCAATATTGGTGGACCAATGGTCGGTAGAACAGGTTTCTTGAGTTTAACTTATGATGGTACTTTGAGTAAAAAGAACAAATAGGTTTAAAAAACGAAATAGTAGTATATAGAAAGGAGCGAGCAGAAATGTTCGCTCCTTTTTATTTGATAAAGACCGTATTTGCCTTTGATTTACTGGAAATCACTTTATACTTTGTGATAATTGTCACCAAAAAGCAATAATGAGGAGCAGTTATTCTATCAAAAACAGACCTTTTTTAATTAAAAAAATATTAAATGCTAAAAAAATAATATGTAAGATATTGATTGTCAGAATAACCATATCATTTAGAATTGTTCTAAATTAGGATTATTTTGCAAATTCTATGATAATTCAAAAATGAGAATGTATTTTTGGGCGATAAAAGTTTTTAAAATGTTCAACAGAGGGAATAAAATAAAATTATTTGCATTTCTTGTTTGCCTTTCGTTTATGATTCCAATCCATGTCTTCGCTTATACACCGGCAGAGATTGATATTAACAATCCTGAACACCAAGCAAGAATAGAAGAAGGTCAGAAATTATTTAAAGCGAATTGTGCTGCATGCCACAAGGTAGATCAGAAGCTAACCGGTCCTGCTTTGGCAGGTGTATGGTCAAATTGGGATTCGCAAGAGGATTTAGTACACTGGGTGCATAATTCGCAAGAAGTGATTGCTTCTGGAAATGCACATGCAAATAAAATATATAATGAGTTCAATAAAATGATGATGCCACCATTCGGTCAATTGTGTGCTGAACAAGTGGTGTCAATCATGGAGTTCTATGTTCAATCTGAAGAATTGGGACTTAAACCGGGTGGTGGCGCTGCTGCGGCTACACCCAATGCTACTGTAAGTGCAGATAATGGAAGTTCTTCTAATTCCGGCTCTAATAAATGGATTTTAATTGCCGCTATTGGTGCTTTGGCTTTGATGGCTTTTGCATTGATAAGTATTACTTCTAAATTGGAAAAAATTGTAGATGTAAAAATTGAAGAAAGAGAAGCCGCTGAAAAAGAAGCGAAGAAAAAAGGAACGGGTAAAAAAATAGTGAGCATCTTGATAATTTTTGGATTGGTCACTCTTGGTTACACGGTAGTGAAAGGCGCCATAGATTTGGGACACAGCCAAGGCTATGAGCCTGAGCAACCTATTAAATTTTCACATGCACTCCATGCCGGTCAAAATAAAATTGATTGCCAATATTGTCACAGCGGTGCCGAAAAAAGCCGTCATGCTGTGATTCCTTCAGTTGCAGTCTGTATGAATTGTCATAAATACGTGCAACAAGGTCCGAAATATGGTAAAAGTGAAATTGCCAAAATATATCAATATAGTGGATGGGATCCCGAAGCATCAGCTTTTGTGAATGCGCCGAAACCTATCGAATGGGTGAAAATTCATAATCTTCCCGATCACGTTTACTTCAATCACTCTCAACACGTAAAAGTGGGAGGTATCGAATGTCAAACTTGTCACGGTAAAGTAGAGGAAATGGAAACGGTAAAACAATTTGCCCCGCTTTCTATGGGCTGGTGTATCAATTGTCATAGACAAACAGATGTGCAATTTGCTAACAACGATTACTATTCTATTTTTCAAAAATATCACGACGAGATTAAAAAAGGAGAAAGAGCAAGCGTTAAAGTGAAAGATATTGGCGGTACTGAATGTGCTAAGTGCCACTATTAATATAAATTTTAGTAAAATATTCTCAAAAGAAATAATAAATGAGTAACAATAAATATTGGCAGGATTTAGAGCAAAAAGAGGAAACCGAGCTTTATAAAGAGCTCTCCTCCAAAGAGTTTAAAGACGAAGTAACCACAACTTTTGATTATGTTGAAGAAGGTGCTAAGGTCGAATCCACCGGAAGGAGAGAGTTTTTAAAAATGATGGGTTTTGGAGTTTCTGCTGCTGTGGTAGCAACCTCTTGTAAAACGCCGGTTAGAAAATCTATCCCTTACGTTTTTGATTTAGATAAAGATAGCAGAATCCCTGAATTGGTTCCGGGCGTGGCAGATTATTTCGCTTCCTCTTATGCAGAAGGTGGAGATTTTGCTTCTATCTTGGTAAAAACAAGAGAAAACAGACCTATCAAAATAGAAGGCAATCCAAATGCACCTTTCACAAAAGGAGGTACGACTGCCAGAATGCAGGCCTCTGTTTTGAGTTTATATGATGTAGCAAGAATAGTCCAACCAAGAAAAAAAGGTGAGTCCATCACTTGGGAGCAAGCTGATAATGAAATTTCTTCAAAATTAGACTCTATTGCTGCTGCGGGAGGTAAAATTGTTGTCTTGGGTAATACGAACTATTCTTTAGTTACTCAAAAAGCATTACAAACCTTTCAAACGAAATATCCTACAACAGAAGTGATTACTTATGATCCGGTTTCTGTATATGCTATACGCAAGGCAAATAAAATAAGCTTGGGAAGTGCAATCATCCCTACTTATCTTTTTGATAAAGCAAAAGTAATCGCAGGTTTTAATTGCGACTTTTTGGGTACTTGGGTAAATACGACTGAAAATGCAAGAAGATATGCTGCAAGGAGAGTTCCTACCAAAGAGAATCCTACCATGTCTCGTCACTATCAGTTTCAATCCAATGTGACTATCACCGGCTCTACGGCTGACTATAAGTATCCTATCAAGCCTTCTCAAGAAAAAATGGTTTTGATAGCACTTTATAATAAAATTGCAAGTGCTTTAGGAACTTCTACCTTGGGAAATGTAAGTGCAAATGATTTTGATGAAGGAATCAATAAATTATCCAAAGAATTATTGGCTAATAAAGGTGAATCCATCGTAGTATCAGGAACAAATAATGTAGATATCCAATTATTGACAAATGCTATCAACGGATTATTGGGTAACTACGGTTCAACTATTGATACCGGAAATCCTCTCAACTTTAAACAAGGAAACGATGAAGCATTAAAAGCTTTGGCTGATGACACTTCTGTTAAAGCTATCCTAATGTTGGGTGCTAACCCTGTTTATGATACACCTTTTTCAGAAAAGTTCAAATCTATTATTTCTAAAGCAGCGCTTTCAGTATCTTTTGCTGAAAGATTAGACGAAACTGCCGAGCTTGTACAATACATTACACCTGATAACCACTATTTGGAATCTTGGGATGTATTAGAGCCTAAAAAAGGATATATCTCTTTTGCTCAGCCAACGATTAATCAGTTGTTTAAAACAAGACAAGTTGCTGAGTCATTAATGAACTTTGCCGGTGCGCCTACTACTGCAAGAAACTTGACAGAGACAGTGGGACAAACGTTTACAAGTAATGTCCCTCTCAATTTGGGAAATACCTCTTGGGAATCAGCTTTACAGGCAGGATTTGTTAATAATACCAATAGTGATGTATCCGGTTCTATTGATGTCGGAGCAACTGTTGCTGCAATAGATACAAAATTACCTAAAACTGATGGTTTGGAATTGATTATCTATGAATCTGTTTCTATCGCAGAAGGTAAACAAGCCAATAACCCATTCTTATTGGAATTGCCGGATCCCATTACAAAAGTTTCTTGGGACAATGTTATTTCTTTGCCTTACTCTTATGCTGTAAGTAATGGAATTAAAGCAATGGAGCAACACTCAAGTGTTCCTACCGGAAAAGTGACCGTAAATGGTAAAGAAATTATCTTGCCGGTGGTTATTTCTTATGGCCAAGCACCTGATACCATTGCAATTGCTTTAGGTTTTGGTAGAAATGAAGGATTTGGACCTGCTGTTTATGGTGCAGGAGAAAATGTATATCCTTATGTTAGCTTTGATAAAGATTCTATCACTTATACTTCTGTGGGTGCAACCTATGAGACTTTGAAGGAAAAGAAAACAATCGCTTTAACTCAAAGATATCACACTCTCCAAGAGGACAACAACCTTCCTGGAAGACCTAAAAGATATAGAAGCACCATCGTTAAAGAAGCTAACCTTTCTCAATATCAAGCAAACGACAAGGCAGGTAATGAGGATAGAGAGCAAATTCAAAAACATTTGACTACTCTTTATAAAGGCTTTGACACACCAGGACACCACTGGAGTATGGTTGTGGATATGAATGCTTGTATCGGCTGTAATGCTTGTGTAATTGCTTGTAATGTAGAAAACAATGTTCCTGTGGTAGGTAGAAAAGAAGCATCTAACTCTCGTACAATGCATTGGATGAGAATAGATAGATATTACAGTGGAAATCCGGACAATCCGGATGTTACTTTCCAACCGATGATGTGTCAACACTGTGATAATGCTCCATGCGAAAATGTTTGTCCGGTCAATGCAACCAGCCATAGTTCTGAAGGATTGAACCAAATGGCTTATAACAGATGTATTGGTACGAAATATTGTGCAAACAATTGTCCATTTAAAGTGCGTCGTTTTAACTGGTATGACTACCAAGGAAATGATGCTTTTGGAGCATGGAATGACCATACTGATGCAAAATATATGTTCTCTGATTTGACAAGAATGATTTTAAACCCAGATGTGACAGTTAGATCAAGAGGGGTTATGGAAAAATGTACATTCTGTGTTCAAAGAATACAAGAAGGCAAACTTCATGCAAAAGCAGAAGGGAGACCTCTAAAAGATGGTGAAATCAAACCTGCTTGTCAAACTGCATGTCCGACCGGAGCTATTACATTTGGAGATAGAAACGATGAGAACAGTGAAGTACATAAAATATTCTTTGAAAGTGGTAGAAACTATCACATATATGAAGAGCAACACTTTTTACCTAATGTAGGTTATCAAGTGAAAATCAGAAACAAAGATGAGAAACCACAATTTACATTTGAAGCAAAAGAAGTAATAGGATAATATGAGTCATTTTGAATCACCTTTAAGAGAGCCGTTAATTACCGGCAACAAGACGTACAGACAAATTACTGATGATATTGTTCATCCTACGGAAGGTACGCCGGGATTGGTATGGCTTATTTCGGTTGGATTGGCCGGATTGGTAGCGCTATTTGGCGTATTTTGTTTAACATGGACTATCTGTTATGGTATTGGTACTTGGGGAGTTAACTCCACGGTAGGTTGGGCATGGGATATCACTAATTTTGTTTGGTGGATTGGTATTGGACACGCTGGTACTTTGATTTCTGCTATCTTGCTGCTATTTAGACAAAGATGGCGTACCGGTGTAAATCGTGCAGCAGAAGCAATGACCATCTTTGCGGTAGTTTGTGCAGGTTTGTTTGTACTACTTCATACAGGTCGTCCTTGGGATGTATTCTTTATTTTCCCTTATCCCAATACAAGAGGTCCTTTGTGGACAAACTTTAACTCTCCTCTTTTGTGGGACGTTTTTGCGGTAACTACTTATTTGACAATCTCTTTGCTATTTTGGTACACAGGTCTATTGCCTGATTTTGCAACCATTAGAGATCGTTCAAAACCAGGTACTTTTAGATGGAATTTTTATAATATCATGTCTTTTGGTTGGATAGGCACTGCAAAACACTGGGAAAGATTTGAATCTTTGGTTTTGATTTTAGCCGGTATTGCTACACCTTTGGTACTTTCAGTTCACACAATAGTATCCTTTGACTTTGCTACCTCTGTCATTCCCGGTTGGCACACAACCATTATGCCGCCTTACTTCGTTGCCGGAGCTATCTTTTCCGGTTTTGCGATGGTATTGACTTTGATGATAGTGGCTCGAAAAATTATGGGTTTACAAGACTATATTACCATTGCACACATTGAATCAATGAATAAAATCCTCTTGTTGACAGGTACAATGGTGGGTACGGCTTATTTGACAGAATTATTTGTCGCATGGTATTCAGGTTCTATGATAGAACAATATGCATTTGCTAACCGTGCTTTCGGTCCGTATTGGTGGGCTTATTTGTCAATGATGAGTTGTAACTTGATTTTCCCTCAATTCTTCTGGATAAAAAAGTTAAGAAGAAATATAGCTTTTACTTTCTTTGCATCCATTATAGTAAATATAGGTATGTGGTTTGAACGTTTTGTAATTATTGCAATCTCTCTACATAGAGACTATCTACCATCCAGTTGGACGAGCTATGCACCTACATGGGTAGAAGTAGGTATTTATGTTGGTACAGGAGGTATCTTCTTGACTTTGTTCTTACTATTTAGCAGATATTTCCCTGTGGTTGCAATTGCAGAAGTAAAATCCATTCTTAAAACTTCAGGCAACCAATATAGAAAAGAACAAATGGAAGAGGTGAAAGATCAGCCTGCTTATCACGATGCTGATGCCAGATTAATTTATAAAATTGATTAAACCAAAATTGAATGAGTACAAAAAAATATTTAGTTGGATTATTTGACGACGACCATACTTTATTGCATGCAATCGAAAATGCAGTAGAGCAAAATATGGAAATGTCAGATGTATATACACCCTTTCCGGTTCACGGCATTGAGGATAAAATGAAAATGAGAAGAACGAAGTTGCATACTGCCGGTTTTATTTTTGGTTTGACCGGAACTATCACTGCTTTTAGTTTGATGGCATTTGCTAACGCTGTTAACTATCCTATCAACTTTGGTGGTAAACCCGTATTTGCGCTTCCTGCTTGGATTCCGATTATGTTTGAATTTACCGTATTGTTTTCCGGTGTTGGAATGGTGTTGACATTCTATTATTTGAATAATCTTTATCCTGGCAAGAAACCTGAAATTATAGATCCGAGATTGACAGATGATATGTTTGCTATCACGTTTGATATGACTAAAGATTCATCTAATAAATCTAATTTAAGTGAGTTCTTAAAGAAAGAAGGAGCTGTTGAAGTATTTGAAAAAGAATTTTAAAAGAAAATAAAAACTGCAAGATGTTGCGAAAAGGAAAATATATATTAACAATACTTTTATCAGGAACTGTTTTTTATGCATGTTCACCCGGTGGAAACAATCCCGGTTATGAGTATATGCCGGAAATGGTTCATTCAGTAGCTTATGATGCACATAGTGAAAATCCGGTTTACCCTTCCGGTTACACTAACCAATTGCCTGCCGAGGGTGCAATAGCAGTCGGTAAATATACTTATCCATTGCCAAACACCCCTGAGGGATATGAAAGAGCTGCTACTGAAATTCACAATCCATTTGATTTTACCGCTGATGAGATTTCAAAAGACGGGAAAAAATTGTTTTTGAGATATTGTGCAATCTGTCATGGTGAAAAAGGGGACGGTCAAGGTCATTTGGTAGAAATTGATAAATTTCCTCCTCCTCCATCTTATTTCTCTGATGATTTAATGTCAAAACCGGAGGGGCAAAGATATCATACTGTCATGTATGGAAAAGGGATGATGGGTTCTCATGCCTCACAATTAGACCATAGAGAAAGGTGGTTGGTTTTGTCTTATGTAAAAAGCTTACAAGATGCACACTCTGGTAAATCTGGCAACGATTCTGAAACTGCTGAAGTTGTAACCAAAAATTAAAAACCTAAACGATTAAAGAAAAGACACATGAACACTTATAATTTTACATCTTCGGCAAAAAGCTTCCTCATAAAGGGATTTATCGGAGGTTTAATTCTTTTTGCGATAGGATTAGCTACAAAATGGAACGATACTTCACATTCACTCAATACCCAAATTATTGCCAACGTTTATACCGTTGTTATTTATTCCTTTTGGGTAGGTGTCGCTGCCATGTTTTTCCTCTCAGCTACTACATTAGCTTTAGGTGGATGGCATATACAGATTCAGAAAATACTTTTAGCGATTGGAGGTACTTTACCTTTTTCAGTCGGTTTGATGATAATTTTCTTTGCCGTATTCAGTCATGATTTATTCCATTGGACTCATGCTTCTTTGTATATTGAGGGAAGTCCTGATTTTGATGAGGTATTGGCTTCCAAACACGATTACTTAAATCCGACAAGATTTTGGGCATTTGCTATTGTCTTATTAGGTACTACACTTGCCTTATATTTTATGTGGAAAAAGAATTTAACAGATATGGATGAAAATCCTTCCGTTAAATTGTTTGATAAAAGTAGAGCCATTGCGGCTGCAAGTATTGTTATCATTGCGATGGGTATTAATACCTTTGGTACTTGGGATTGGACAATGTCTATCCAACCGCACTGGTATAGTACGATGTTTACTTGGTACACGCTGGCGTCTGCATCAGCAACTATGTTTTGTATCTTGTATATTACAGTTATATATTTAAAGAGAAATGATTACCTTCCTCGTGTCAATGAAAATCACTGGCACAATGTCGGTATCTATATTTTTGCCGCTTCTATATTTTGGACATATCTATGGTTTTCTCAATATATGTTGATATGGTATGCTAATATTCCGGAAGAAACTATTTATTTCACAAAAAGAATGAATGGTTATTCAGAGATTTTCTACTTAAACTTAATCTTGAATTTCGTCATACCATTCCTGACTTTGATTAAAAGAGATGCAAAAAGAAACTATTGGACTCCTATCATTATAGGCTCTATCATTATAGTGGGACATTATTTTGACTTCTTTACTATGATAGTACCCGAATTAGTTGAAGGAGGTGGAGGATTTAATTTAATAGGTATAGGTACATTTATTAGCATTTCTAGTATTTTTGTCTATATCAGTTTAAATACTTTGTCAAAATATACAGATTTGGAATCTAGCACACATCCTTATATTCGAGAAAGTTACGAAAATCAGATATAAGACTTCATAAGAAAAATTTAAAATAACAAACATGCAATTATTACTTATAGCACTGGCAATTATCTTGGTATATGTGGTTATCGCACATGTGGGTAAGGCAGTAGAGCTTATTTCCCTTATTAAAGACGAGAAACAACGTAGAGAAGATTCTTCTAGAACACAGGCTTTTTGGTTTGCCGCATCCGGCGTATTTTTAGGACTGTTTATTGGTATTACTATCTTCACAGAATGGCATAAGTTTCTAACTGTACCGGCATCAGAACATGGCAAATGGATACAGAGCTTAATCGTTGTGAGTTTGGTAATTACCGGTGTCGTCTTTGTCATTACTAATTTTTTACTTTTCTATTTTGCGTGGAAATATAGATATAGGAAAAATCGTAAGGCTCTCTACTATCCGGAAAATAACAAATTGGAATTTATTTGGACTATCGTTCCTACCGTAACTTTTATTATCTTAATCGTTATGGGTGTTGAAAAATGGTTTAAGGTTTTCTCCGATGCTCCTACGGATGCTGTACAGATAGAAATTACAGGTAAGCAATTTGCATGGCATGTAAGATATGGTGGTCCTGATAACGAATTAGGTCCAAGAGATTTTACCTTGGTTAATTCAAGTAATGAGTTAGGGGTGAAATGGACTGATAAATCAAGTCGTGATGATATTATTGATGATGACGATATCGTATTACCTGTTAATACGCCTATTCTTATTAATATTGGTGCTTTGGATGTCATCCACAGTGTATATTTGCCGGACTTTAGATTGATGATGGATGCTGTACCGGGTGTTCCTACCAAATTTTGGTTTAGACCGACTATAACTACTGAAAAAATGAGGGAAATTAAAAATGATCCTGACTTTGATTACGAATTGGCTTGTAATCAACTGTGTGGAACCGGACATTGGAATATGAGAAGAGTTGTGAAGATTGTTACTGAAGAGGAATATAAAAAATGGCTATCTGAACAAGATTCTTATTTCGAAACAAATATTTTAGCTCAAAATTAATTAGATTGTTTTGATATATAAAACTATATAAAAATCAAATAAATGACTACTGATACAATACCTGGACAATTTTCGATGGCACACACTGCTCATCATCATAAACAAACTTTTTTAACTAAATATATATTTAGTACGGATCATAAAACCATTGCTAAACAGTTTCTTCTAACCGGAATGTTTTGGGCAATGGTTGGAGGTCTTTTCTCCGTATTGTTTAGAATTCAATTAGCATGGCCGGATGCGACATTTCCATTGTTGGAAACCCTTTTTGGTCATTGGTTTGAAGGGGGAAGGCTTTCTACAGAAGCTTATTACGGACTTGTAACAATGCATGGGACCATCATGGTATTCTTTGTGTTGACGGCAGGTATGTCCGGAACATATTCAAACTTTTTAATACCATTACAAATTGGGGCAAGAGATATGGCTTCTCCTATGGTAAATGCTATATCATATTGGCTTTTCTTTATTGCTTCTGTCGTTATGTTGGCTTCCTTGTTCCTTCCTACTGGTATGGCATCCGCCGGATGGACCATTTATCCTCCATTGAGTGTTTTGCCGCAGGCATCACCAGGGTCGGGTATGGGTATGTCTTTGTGGTTATGTAGTATGGTTTTCTTTATAGCCTCTCAAATTATGGGCGGTTTGAATTATATTTCTACAGTTCTTAATCTTAGAACAAAAGGTATGACCATGTTTAGGATGCCTTTGACAGTTTGGGCACTTTTCTTTACTGCTATTATTGGTTTATTATCTTTCCCTGTACTATTTGCCTCAGTTGTTTTATTGATTTTTGATAGAGGTTTACATACGAGTTTTTATTTGTCCGATTTATATGTAGGCGGACAAGCTTTGTCATATTCTGGAGGTAATCCGATTTTATTTCAACATTTATTTTGGTTCTTAGGACATCCTGAAGTATATATTGCCGTCATGCCTGCAATGGGTATTGTATCTGAGATTCTTTCTGTAAATTCAAGAAAACCGGTTTTTGGTTACCACATGATGGTTTATTCACTTTTGGGTATTGTTGTAATGAGTATTTTAGTATGGGCACACCACATGTTTGTTTCAGGGATGAATCCTTTCCTTGGATCGGTGTTTATGTTATTTTCCATGTTGATAGCTGTACCATCTTCTATCAAGGTCTTTAACTGGCTGACGACGATATGGCGGGGTAATATTCAGATGACTCCTGCGGCATTATTCTGTTTGGGTTTTGTGTCAATGTTTATTTCCGGTGGTCTTACCGGTATTTGGATGGGTAATGCTACTATTGATATTCAAATTCACGATACTTACTTTATTATTGCACACTTTCACTTGGTAATGGGTGTAGCGGCTTTCTTTGGTATGTTTGCAGGCGTTTATCATTGGTTTCCTAAGTTTTATGGTAGATTCATGAACGAAACACTTGGCTATGTACATTTTATTATCACTTTTGTCGGTGCTTATTTAATTTTTTGGCCGATGCATTATTTGGGTATGTCCGGTGTTCCAAGAAGATATTATTCTTTCCATGAATTTAGAGCTTTCGCAGAGTACGATAATATGAATATATTGATTACGACAGCTTCTATAGTTGTATTCTTTACGCAATTTATATTTGTAATCAATTTCTTTTGGAGTATTTATAAGGGAAGAAAGATGAAGACTATGAATCCTTGGGAAGCCAATAGCTTGGAATGGACGACTCCTATAAATGTTAATGATATTCATGGTAACTGGCCCGGCGACCTACCTACTGTTTATAGATGGAGTTATGACTTTAGTAAGTTTGAAGATGAAGAAAGAGACTTTATTCCTCAAACGGAACCCTTGTCTCAGAGAGAAATAGAACTTGGTAATAATCATTAATATACTTTTGAACAAAGAATAGAGATGCTTAATTTAGCAAAAACAGAACAAGGTATTATTAGCTTTATTTTTAAAAGATTAAAGGCTTATGGACAATTGTCTAAAATAAGATTGTCCCTGATGGTTGTTTTTTCTTCTGTTATGGCCTATCTTTTTGAAGGGGTTGCTTATTATTGGTTGGATATAGTCGTCTTATTTGTAGGAGGTTTAATGGTGACTTGTTCCGCTATCTCTATCAATCAAATTATTGAAAAGGATACTGATAAGCTTATGCCGAGAACAAGTAATCGTCCATTACCTTCCGGTGAGATTTCTATTATCGAAGCTGCTATCTTTGCTGGAGTCAATGCAGTAGTGGGTATCTTATTTTTGACTTTCTACTTTAATCCTATTGCTGGTCTTTTATCAGCTTTATCACTTATGACGTATGGATTTATCTATACTCCATTTAAACGGATAAGTCCTATCGCTGTTTTTATTGGCGCTATTCCCGGTGCGTTGCCGTTATTGATTGGTAGTGCGGCTGCTCAAGGTTATGTGACTACGGCCGGCTATATTTTATTTATCATTCAATTATTGTGGCAGATGCCGCACTTTTGGGCGATTGCTTGGGTGTTGGATGATGATTACAGAAAAGGTGGATTTACTTTATTGCCTTCCGGTAAAGGGAAATCAAGAGATGCCGCTATACAGATTGTGATTTATAATATTGCTTTACTTTTTGTAAGTGCCTTGCCCTTTATTTTTCATTATGCCGGCGTTATTTCATTTATTATTGCATTGATTTGCGGTTTCATTTATTTACAAACTGCGATTCAACTTACGATAGATTTGAGTGTTAAATCAGCTAAGAAACTGATGTTTGCCTCTTTTCTATATATTCCGATTGTACAAATAGCTTTGGTCTTAGATAAAATTTAAAAAAAATGATGATACCTGTAACAGAACTTTATAGAAATCAGAAAGCACAACGCTTCTCAATGTGGCTTGCTTTAGTAGGTATATGTATGGCATTTGCTGGTTTGACTAGTGCTTATATTGTCAGAAAGGGAGCTGGTTCTTGGTTGCTCTTTAATATGCCTGAAGTATTCTATACCAGCACAGTTATTATTTTGCTTTCAAGTGTCACATTACATGTCGCCCATGTTTCCAATAAAAAAGGTCATACAAATATGACGGTTTTTGGTTTGGGCATAACTGCTATTTTGGGAATTTTATTCTCATATTTTCAATATCAGGGGTGGTTGGCTCTTTTGGCAAAAGGGATTTATTTGGACGGTAATCCTTCCGGCTCATTTTTTTATGTGATTACCGGTTTGCATGTTGTGCATTTATTGGTAGGTGTGGTTTTTGTTTTTGTGGCTTTATTTAGAGCGTTTTGGCTTTTTAAAGTAAAAAGACAAGAAAGTACTATTCGTGTAGGAAGTGATGAAAGCTATAAAGTACGTACTGATTTATTATCTATGTACTGGCACTTTTTAGATATCCTTTGGATTTATCTATTTGTATTTTTGAATTTAAATTTAAAATAAACCATTAAAAATTTATCAATGGCTGAGGAGATTATAGAACAGGAACAAGAGCAAGTGGCTCAACATTTTTCATTGCCCGACACGAATAATGAAGAGGGAGGTGAACATAGCTTTTTAGGTGCGAGTTTTGGTAAAAGCATGATGTGGCTGTTTTTGCTTTCAGATGCATTTACATTCACAGGTTTACTATTGGGTTATGGTGCGATACGTGTAAAAAGTGAGTGGTGGCCGGATCCTAACTTGGTTTTTAATAGTATGCCTTTTTTGCATGGAAAAGATGTACCATTGGGTTTTGTAACTATCATGACTACAATACTTATTCTAAGTTCTGTCTTCATTGTACGTGCTGTACAAGAAGGTCATCGCATGAATAGAAAAGGTGTGGCTATATGGTTAATATGGGGTATTATTGGTGGACTTGCTTTCTTGGGTTGCCAAGCATGGGAATGGTCTCACTTGATACATAGTGGAATGAGACCTTTTTATAATGTTTACTATGCAGGTGCTGATGGACAGACCTTGAAGCTTGCGGCCGCAGAAATAGCTAACCATCCGGCTTCTCCCGGCCCTTCAATGTTTGCCGGTAGTTTCTTCGGTATTACCGGTTTCCACGGTCTTCACGTTACAATAGGTGTGATTTTAAATACTGTGGCACTTATTCAGACTCTATTAGGGACATATCATAAAAGAGGTCATTACGAAATGGTGGAGAAGTTTGGACTTTACTGGCACTTTGTCGATCTTGTTTGGGTATTTGTATTTTTATTCTTCTACCTTATATAGTCTTTTTTCAAAATTAATTATTCAAAATATATAGTATGGAAGCAGAAGCACAATATAGAAGTCAAGTAAAAGCGGTTTGGAGAGCGACAATTATTATTGGAATTGTTACAGTTTTTGAAGTTTCTTTGGCATTGTCTCATTTTTTCTTTTTTTACGAGCATCCTAAGTTAGTCATCAATGTGTTTATGACTTTGGCTACGTTATTAAAAGCATTTTATATTATCGCAGAATTTATGCACTTGCAGTATGAGAAGAGAACGCTTATAATCACTCTTGGTTTGCCTTTGGTCTTCTTGACTTGGCTAATTGTTGTCATGTTGGTTGAAGGTAAATTTGCATTTTCTTTATTGCATTAATCTGTGGATAAAAAGAAAAGGAAGCTTGGTTTTTATTTAGCTGTTATCATTATAGCAGTCGTACCATTATTATTCTTATTTATTTTTGTTAAACTTGATCATCCTGATATACGGGTGGATTCTTTGTTGCCTATTTATGGTGAAAAGAAGCCTATAGAAGTTGCGGAAAGTAGAAATGGGAAGATAAAGATTGATACTATTTATCATACTATTCCGAGATTTCAGTTGGTAAATCAATTAGGTGATACTATTACCAATAAAAACCTGAGTGGTTATGTCACCATTGTAGATTTCTTTTACACTTCATGTCCTTCTATTTGTATTGATATGACAAAAAATCTTCATGCCATTCAAGAGCGTTTCTCCGAAAAGGATAAGGATAAAGTACGTATTCTTTCTATTTCTGTTGACCCCGGAGTTGATAATCCTCAAAAGCTTTTGGAGTATGCTTATGAAAATGATGTCAATTCTAAAATGTGGAATCTTCTGACCGGCGATAAAGTGTCTATTTATGATTTAGCTCGTAAGGGTTTTATGGTGACTGCCACAGAGGGCGACGGTGGAGAAAACGACTTTATTCATTCTGAAAAATTGATGATTATTGACAGAGAGAAGAGAATTAGAGGTTATTATGACGGAACTTCTGCCCAATCAACAGATGCATTAATCAATGATGTTCAAAAATTACTTGCGGGTTATATCCGTGAGTATGGCTCTTAAATCTTTTTCTAATCCTTCAAGATTTCGTCAGTCAGTTACCTTTGTCTTTGATTCTTCTATTATTTTCTGATAGAACTTTTCGTATAGCGGAAGTATTTTGTTAAGGTCATATTTCTCGGCTTCTTCAAAGGCCTGTTTTTTAAACCTTTGCAATAGATGATTATCGTTTAATAATATAAAAGCTTTCTTCACGTAAGCATCAATATCTCCTACATTTACCGTAAAACCGGTCACACCATCGATATTGACTTCGGGTATGCCGCCTGCATTGGAAGATAATACAGGAACTTCACATGCCATTGCTTCTAATGCTGCTAATCCGAAACTTTCACTTTCAGATGGTAAAATGAATAAATCTGCTATTGATAATACTTCCTCTACTGCTTCTTGCTTACCTAAGAATCTGACGTCGGAATGACATATATTTCTTACCATATTTTCAGCCATGACTCTTTCCGGTCCGTCTCCTATCATTAATAATTTGGATGGTATTTCTTTTGAGATAATGCAAAACATTTTTATCACATCTTGCACTCTTTTTACTTTTCTAAAATTTGAGATATGAACTAAAATTCGTTCTCCATTAGGGGCAATTGCCTTCTTAAAATGCTCTTTATTTGTTTTTACAAAACGATTAAAATCTACAAAATTGGGAATGACTTCAATATCTTTCACAATGTCAAAGTGTTCATAAGTATCTCTTTTTAAACTTTCGGATACTGCTGTTACTCCATCGCTATTATTGATAGAAAATGTTACTACCGGCTCATATACAGGGTCTTTCCCGACCAAGGTAATATCGGTGCCGTGTAAGGTGGTTACCACCGGCAATTGAATATCATGAGATTTTAATATTTGTTTGGCAAAATACGCAGTAGAAGCATGTGGTATCGCATAGTGGACGTGTAAAATATCTAAATGCTCGTGTAAACAGACATCTACAATCTTGCTGGTAAGTGCTGTATCATAAGGCGGATGCTCAAATAAAGGATAGTCATTTAACCTGACTTCGTGATAATAGATGTTTTCATGAAAAGATTCAAGTCGAGCAGGTTGCCTATATGTAATAAAATGTACAGAATGTCCATGATTTGCCAAACCTTTACCAAGCTCGGTAGCAATAACTCCACTTCCTCCAAATGTCGGATAACATACTATTCCAATATTCACTTTATATAAAAATTTAATACAGCAAGAATCACCGGTTTTGAATGGTTACTATCTTATTGTAAGTAACAGCTATATAATTTTTTTGTTTGCGTGTGCCAATAGTGTATTTTGTAATAGAGAAACGACTGTCATAGGTCCGACTCCACCCGGTACCGGTGTAATAAAACTTGCTTTTTTTGACACTTCGTCAAATTTTACATCACCTTTTAATGTATAACCCGATTTTTTAGTTTCATCTTTTACACGTGAGATACCTACATCAATAATGACGACATCGTTTTTTACCATATCGGCAGTTAAAAATTCGGGATACCCTAAAGCCGCAATAATAATATCTGCTCTTAATGTTTCCTTTTTTAAATCTTTTGTGGCACTATGACAAAGAGTTACAGTGCAGTTTCCTGGATTGTTTTTCCTCGACATTAAAATACTCATTGGCGTACCTACAATATCGCTTCTACCTATTACTACACAATGTTTACCTTGAGTTTCAATCTTATAACGTTCAAGCATTGTCATAATTCCAAAAGGTGTCGCAGGTAAGAATGTAGGAAGTCCTTTTACCATTTTGCCGACATTTACCGGATGAAAGCCATCCACATCTTTTTCTGGATTGATGGTCTGTACAATTCTTTGTTCGTTGATATGCTTCGGCAACGGCAATTGCACAATAAATCCATCTATTTCATCATCATTGTTTAAAATATTGATTTCAGCTAACAACTCTTGTTCGGTAATATCGGCACCTAAACGAATAAGACTTGACTTAAAGCCAACTTCGTGGCAAGATTTGACTTTATTAGCTACATAAGTTTCACTTGCACCATCGTTTCCTACCAAAACAGCAGCCAAATGAGGTGTCTTCTGTCCCTTATTTTTAATCTCTTTGACTTTTAATGCAATCTCATTTTTTATGGTTTGAGAAAGTCCTTTGCCGTCTATTATCTGCATAGCCTATTTTTTTACAAAAGTAAGGAATGTATCACCTATTGCCAATCTATTTTAGACACTATTGCCATATTGAAATCAAGAATAACGAATATCTTATCTTTTTATAAGACATTTATATATTTTTGGATATGCAAAAGCCCTATTTGATTGGAGTGACCGGCGGAAGTGGGTCTGGTAAAACAACTTTTATCAATAAATTAAAAGACATCTTTTCTGAAGAACAAATTTGTTTTCTCAGTATGGACAATTACTATAAGCCTAGAGAAATACAGGAAAAAGATGAAAATAATGAATATCATTTTGACTTACCTTCCTCTTTTAAGAGAAAAGATTTTGCAAGGGATGTAAAAAAACTGATGAACGGTGAAGTCGTAAGACTGATGGAATATACTTTTAATAATCCATTGGCTTCAGCAAGAGAGGTTGTTTACAGACCTGCATCGATTATTATTGTAGAAGGTATTTATGTTCTTTATTTTGAAGAAATCGTCAAGCTTTTGGATTTGAGAATATATTTGGATGCACATGAGCATCTTAAACTAATACGACGCATCAAAAGAGATGCTGAAGAAAGAAACTATCCTTTGGAAGATGTGCTGTATCGTTATGAGAAGCATGTTTTTCCTACATTTAAAAAGTATATAGAACCGACAAAGTTTCAAGCTGACATCATTATTAATAACAATGAAAATTTAGACGGGGCTATTAAAATGGTCATGCCTTTTTTAGAAAATAAAATCAACAAACAATTGAAATAAACTACAGTTGCCCTTTCTCTGAAAAACTGTAATATCCTCTGTTTGTGACAATGATGTGATCAATGACTTTAATATCTAATAAATTACCTGCCTGACAAATTCTGTTTGTTATCGTTGTATCTGCTTCACTTGGGGAAAGAGTTCCCGATGGATGATTATGGGCAAGTATCATAGAAGCGGCCTTTTCAGAAATTGCCCAATTGAAAATCTGTCTGATATCTACGATAGTTCCTGAGTATCCACCTTGGGTAATTTTTTTATGCTTGAGAAGTATATTTCTACGATTGAGCAGGATGACCCAAAACTCTTCATGTGGTAAATCTGCTATTGTGGGCGCCAATAATTCGTAAGCTGTTTTAGCGGAAATTACTTTTTGCTGGTTGATTACACTTTGCTTTTGCCTTCTTCTTCCCAACTCTAATGCGGCGGCTATCGTGACGGCTTTGGCTTGACCAATCCCTTTAATATTTTGCAGTTCACTCAATGACTTTTCTCCTAAAGCAACTAAATTGTTATCAGTAATGGATAGGATTTCTCTTGCTAACTCTAATGCAGAGCGATTTTTGGTGCCTGAGCCGATTAAGATAGCGAGTAATTCTACATCTGTCAAATAATGTCTTCCATTGAGTATTAATTTTTCGCGAGGTCTATCTTCTTCTGCCCAACATTTTATGGCAGAATATTGAGTATTATAAGTCATACAAATAAAAAAGGTACATCATTGAGATGCACCTTTCTAAATTTTCCACAAAAAAACTTACAAACTATAACGCATTTACGTGCTTTGTAATTGAAGATTTCAGATTTGCAGCTTTGTTTTTGTGTATTTGATTTCTTTTAGCCAACTTGTCTATCATACTTACGACTTCAGGTAAGAAAGCTTCAGCCTCTTTTTTGTCGGTTAGGGTTTGAAGTTTACGAATAGCATTTCTGGTAGTTTTACCATAATATCTATTTTCTAATCTTTTTTTAGCTGATTGTCTAATTCTCTTCTTAGCAGATTTATGATTTGCCATTTCTATTTATGATTTGAGTTGCAAAGGTATAATTTATTTTTAAAAATAAAAAAAAATCATACAGTTGCTTTTATTAAACAATTCTTACCTATTTACGGTTTAATATCATAGTTTTGAATAAGCAAATATTTAATCTATATATAATTAAAATTTATGCAGGACTTATCATTTTTAATGAATGCTCATCCCTCTTATATTGATAAGCTATATAAGGGCTATCAGAATGACCCCGACAGTGTCGATCAGGAATGGAAAAGATTTTTTGAAGGATTTGACTTAGGTGTCAAAAGTGGAGGAGGGGTTCAGGCAGGCGAGACTTTAGACCCAAGAGAATTTCAGGTAATGAAATTAATTTATGCCTATAGAAACAAAGGACACTTGGTTTCAAATACCAATCCGATTCGCCCAAGAAAAGACAGACATGCTGATTTAGATTTAAGTCTGCACAATTTAGGCGAGGAGGATATGGATACAGAGTTTTATGCCGGTCGGGAGCTCGGACTTGGTAAAGCAAAGCTCAGGGATATCCTTGAACGATTGCAAAAGGTATATACACGTACCATCGGTTGGGAATACAACTATATTGATAATTTTGAAGAAAGACAATGGCTGAGGCAAAAAATAGAACATGGATACTTGGATTATGAACATCCTATCGAAAAGAAAAAGCGCATCCTCAATAAATTAAACGATTCTGCTATTTTTGAAAAGTTTCTCGGCACGAAATTTCTCGGACAAAAACGTTTTTCACTTGAAGGAGGAGAATCTACGATTCCCGCTTTAGATTCTATGATAAATGTGGCCGCTAATCTCGGCTGTAAAGAAGTCTCAATAGGTATGGCGCATAGAGGTCGTCTGAATGTTTTGGTCAATATTGTGGGTAAAACCTATGAAGAAGTCTTTGAGGAATTTGAGGGGCAATCACCAGACGATATGTCTATGGGAACAGGTGACGTGAAATATCACAAAGGGTACAGCGGTCAATATACAACAATGGATAACCATGAAGTGTATGTCAATTTATTGCCCAATCCGTCACACTTGGAAGCCGTGAATCCGGTTGTTTCAGGCTGGTGTAGAGCAAAATTGGATTCATTTGAGGAGAAAAATCCGAATTTCATTTTACCGATAGCCATACACGGTGACTCCGCGCTTGCAGGTCAAGGAGTAGAATATGAGACTTTACAAATGGCATGTTTGGATGCTTATGATGTAGGTGGAACTATACATTTTGTCATTAATAATCAGATTGGGTTTACGACAAATTTTGAAGAGGCTCGTTCCTCATATTACAGTACATCCGTAGCAACAACCACACAGTGTCCGGTATTTCATGTCAATGGTGATGATGTGGAAGCGACTACTTTTGTGGCTGAATTAGCAGCAGAGTATAGACAGAAATTTAATAAAGATGTCTATGTCGATATGGTGTGTTATAGAGTGCATGGTCACAATGAAGGCGACGATCCACACTATACCCAACCTCAAATGTATAAACTCATCAAAAATCATGTAAATGTCCGTGATTTATACAATAAAAGATTAATGGATTGGGGAGTAGCAGGATCCGATTTGGTCAAAAGTATGGAAAAAAACTATTGGGATAATCTACAAGTCATCTTAGATGAAACGAAGACAGCCCCAAAACCTTATGCACCTCAACCGACCGATGTAGAGTGGGCAAAAATAAGAGAAGCTACTCAGAAAGATTTTGAAGAGTCTCCTGAGACGAGTGTTTCTAAAGCTAATTTGGTGAAAGTTATTAAAGCTTTGGCCAAGCTGCCGAAAGGATTTTCGCCATTGAGAAAAATCAATAAAATGCTGGAACAAAGACGTGATATCATGCGACAAGATAAATCGGTAGATTGGGCGGCAGGAGAAATGTTGGCTTATGGGACTCTATTGCTTGACAAAAAAGATATTCGTTTTAGCGGACAAGATGTGATTAGAGGTACTTTTTCCCATCGTCATGCTTTTATTTATGATGAAAAGACCGGTGAATCTTATAATAGATTAGACCATATTGAGGATGGGAACCAAGCCAGATTTAGAATCTTTAATTCACTGCTATCAGAATATGCAGTTTTAGGTTTTGAATTTGGATATTCGCTTAGATTCCCGGATAATCTTGTAATATGGGAAGCACAGTTTGGCGACTTTGCCAATGGGGCTCAAATCATGTTTGACCAATTTATATCTTCATGTGAAACGAAATGGAATAAAAATACGGGTATAGTTCTTTTATTACCTCATGGATACGAAGGAGCCGGACCGGAACACTCCAGTGCAAGATTGGAAAGATTTTTACAAATGTGTGCAGAATTGAATATGATCGTTACCAATATTACTACTCCTGCTAACTTTTTTCATGCTATTAGAAGACAGCTTACTTGGGAGTTTAGAAAACCGCTTGTAAATATGTCACCAAAATCATTGTTGAGACATCATGATTGTTTCTCTGATATCTCAGAGCTATATGAAGGTAAGTTTCAAGAAATTATTGATGATGAATTGATAGCATCGGCTACACAAGTGAAACGTTTGATTTTTTGCTCGGGGAAAATTTTCTATGACTTATTAGACTATAAACTTGAAAATAAACGTGAAGATGTAGCTTTAGTAAGAATTGAACAACTCTATCCGTTTGCAAATAAACAATTTGAAGCCATTCTTAAAAAATATTCAAAAGCAAAAATTTATTGGGTACAGGAAGAACCTGAAAATATGGGTGCTTGGTGGTTTATAAAAAATAAAAAACCAGATGTCAAATGGAATCTGATTTCTCGGGTGGCAAGTGCCTCTCCGGCGACAGGGTTTGCTACTCTCCATAAAGAAGAACAAACGGAAATTATCGACAAAACATTTAATAAATAAAGATACAAAGATTGATATATGAAAGTAGAAATTAAAGTACCTGAAATTGGAGAATCTATATCAGAGGTGACATTGTCGTCATGGTTAGTGGAAGATGGTGCCATCGTAGAGTTAGATCAGCCGATATGCGAATTTGAATCAGATAAAGCCACTTTAGAGATGCCGTCCGAAGCCGCAGGTAAATTGATACATGTTGCAAAAGAAGGCGATGATATCGAAGTGGGAGGATTGGTCTGTTACATAGATACAAGTGTTATAGGAGAAGCGAGTTCTTCAACTAAAGAGGAGAAGAAAGACGAAGTTGTCGCTCCGGCAATAGAAGAAAAACCGATAGTCCAAGCTGCTCCGGTATTTGAAACTGCTACTTATGCGACTGCACACCCTTCACCGGCGGCGAAGAAAATCCTTGATGAAAAAGGTGTAGATGCAGGTTCGATAAAAGGTAGTGGGATAGATGGTCGTATTACCAAAGAAGATGCACTGAATGCAAAAGTTCAACAACCGGTTGCTATACCGACTCCACAGAAAGAAGTCGAAAAGCCATTAACCGTTTCATCTCCACCTCCGGTTGCAACTATTCCGGGAAGTAGAAATGAACGTGTAGAAAAAATGTCCCGCTTGCGTAAGACGGTTTCTAAGAGGTTAGTAGAGGTTAAAAATAAAACCGCCATGTTGACTACCTTTAACGAGGTGGATTTGACCCGTGTGATGGAAATGAGAAAGCAATATAAAGATGATTTCTCCAAAGAACACGATATCAGTCTGGGCTTTATGTCTTTCTTTATCAAGGCAAGTACGAAAGCACTTCAAAAATTTGAAGCAATCAATGCTTATTTGGATGAGGAAGCAGGTGAAATCATCTACCACGACTATTGCGATGTGTCTATTGCAGTTTCTACACCGAAAGGCTTGGTAGTGCCGGTTATTCGCAATGCAGAAAATCTTAGCTTTGCCGGAATTGAGAAAGAAGTCAAACGTCTGGCTGTTGCAGGTAGAGATGGGAAATTGACTTTAGAAGAGATGAATGGCGGAACTTTCACAATTACAAATGGCGGAGTTTTTGGTTCATTGTTGAGTACGCCTATTATTAACCAACCGCAATCTGCTATTCTTGGTATGCATACTATACAACAACGTCCTATGGTTGTCAATGGTGAAATAGTAGCACGTCCCATGATGTATTTGGCACTATCTTATGATCACAGAATTGTAGATGGGAAGGAAGCTGTGAGCTTTTTGGTCGCTATCAAAAATTATCTTGAAAATCCGGAAAAAATACTTCTTGATTTGTAAGAATAAAACAAGTAACTTTTTTAGAAGAGCCATCTGTTAACGGACGGCTCTTTTTGGTAATACAGGTAGGAAGTATGACATCAAAACATACTATATACTATTGATTATCAAAAATAAATTGGAAATAATAAATAATAAGTCGTACCTTTGCGCTCCATTGCAATTTGCAATGAAAGTAAACTTTATTTTTTAACCATTTAAAACAAATGTTGTGGCAGAACAACAAAACCAATCAGTCGATTTTGACTGGAACATTGACAAACACGGAGCAGCAACCTATACTCCGGAACAAACAAAAGAGTTAGAAGCACTTTACGACCAAACTTTTAACACCTTTGAAGAGGGTGACATTATCACCGGGACTATTACACGTCTAACTACTGATTTTGTAGTATTGGATGTTAATTACAAATCAGACGGCTTGGTAGCACGCTCTGAGTTTAGAGATTCCGAACTCAATTTGGGTGATGAAGTAGAAGTCTATGTAGAATCAAAAGAAAACAAAAAAGGTCAGCTTGTCTTATCAAGAAAGAAAGCAAAACTTACTAAATCTTGGGATGAAATAGTGAGCGCTTATGAAAATGATGTCGTTATGACCGGTAGAGTTATCAGTAAGACCAAGGGTGGTTTGATTGTTGACTTGTTGGGAATGGAAACATTCCTACCGGGTTCTCAAATTGATGTAAAACCTATTACAGATTACGATCAATACGTAGGTAAAACGATGGAATTCAAGGTGGTGAAAATCAATGAACTCATCAAAAATGCCGTAGTTTCACACAAGGCATTGATTGAGAGTGATTTGGAATCACAGCGTCAAGAAATTATCTCCAAATTGGAAAAAGGTCAAGTCTTGGAAGGTGTTATCAAAAACATTACAGACTTCGGTGCATTTATCGACTTGGGAGGTGTGGACGGATTGCTTTATATCACCGATATCTCTTGGGGAAGAATCAATCATCCGGCAGAAGTTTTGGAATTGAATCAAAGTATCAACGTTGTTGTACTTGAATTTGACGATAACAAGAAAAGAATCTCTCTCGGCTTGAAACA
This sequence comes from Chitinophagales bacterium, assembly GCA_023957215.1. Taxonomy (GTDB): domain Bacteria; phylum Bacteroidota; class Bacteroidia; order Chitinophagales; family JADIYW01; genus JAMLHH01. The sequence continues at coordinate 5,775 of JAMLHH010000019.1, read as the reverse complement.
ACTTCAACCACATCCTTGGGACGAATTGCCGGAAAATATCGTTGAAGGTTCTAAAGTTAAAGGTAAAATCGTCAATATTGAAGACTATGGTGCTTTCTTGGAAATCACTCCGGGCGTAGAAGGTTTGATTCACGTTTCAGAAGTAAGCTGGAGCAACCAACCTATCAACTCAAGAGATTTCTTCAAATTGGGCGATGAGTTTGAAGCATTAGTAGTGACTATTGATAGAGAAGAACGTAAAATGTCTCTCAGCTTAAAACAAATGACAGAAGACCCTTGGAAAGCTGTAGCACAGAAATATCCTGTCGGAAGCCGTCACATGGGAATAGTTAAAAATATCACTCCTTATGGTGTCTTCGTTGAGTTAGATGAAGTAATCGGCGGTATGGTACATATCTCAGATTTGTCTTGGACCAAACGTTTTAACCACCCTTCCGAATATACAAAAGTAGGTGAGGAATTAGAAGTGATAGTCAATGATATTGATGCTGAAAACCGTAAAATCGTTCTTGGCCACAAACAATTGGAAGAAGATCCTTGGGATACTTTTGAGTCTATCTTCCCTGTCGGCTCTATCCATGAGGCAACAGTTGTGAAAAGAGAAGACAAAGGCGCTATCATCCAACTTCCTTATGGTATTGAAGCATTTGCACCTACCAGACATATCAAAAAAGAAGATGGTAAGTTAGCCGATGTAGATGAAGTTCTTCAATTTAAAGTGATAGAATTTGATCGTATGGATAAGAGAATTATCGTTTCTCATACTCGTGTGATTGAAGATCAAAAAGTAGAAGAAAAAGCAAAATCTACTAAGGATAAGAAAAAGAGTGAAAAGAGATCTAAAGATGCAATCCGCTCTAACAATGCGAAACTCGAAAGAACAACTTTGGGCGACTTGGATGTATTATCTGAGTTGAAAGCACAAATGGAGAAAGGAGAGACAGATTCAGAGTAGTTTCCTCTTCATACAATTTTAAAGGAGGCTGTCCGAAAAGGATAGCCTCTTTTTAGTGTGTCAGGCATGCTCTTTATCTATAGGGTGCAAGTCCCGAGCGAGAGTTGCAGTACTTATCGTTAGCCGAAGGCAAGGGTGTTTACCGTGAGGTAAAATCTGAAGGAAGCCCTAGGCAAATATTCGAGCCTACGAACAGGAACTTCATATGAGGCGTTGCTATGAGGGTGATGTTGCCAAAGAAACAAAAGCCCAATACTGCACAGATTGTAGTGGCGTAAATGAAGAGGCTACATGAATAGAAAGAGAAAGAACTTACCCTGAGAGGTCTGATTTATCTAAACTGTCTGAGGTATGAGCGAATGCCGAAGAGGTAAACAATTTACAGAGTGTAAGAGCAATGTATTATTGGGAAAGTCAGAAGTCAGCAGAGGTCATAGTACTGGTTTAAGTGTCAAAACCGGGAAGGACTGAATGTTAGAATTGCGATTGAACTAAGGCGTTTTCTGCGAAGCGTTTAGCACAGAAAAAAAAAATGTAACCTATGTGTATGAAAATAGAGCAGTACCCGAAGATAAATTACACAAGGAGTGTAGCTTAACAGAGCAACAATATAGGGAAAGAGCAAGAAGTTAAATTACAACAAAGATAGTATGCTTACAGCAATCTTAGACATTCGAAATATTACTTATGCACTAAAACAAGTGTGTAGTAACAAAGGGTCTGGTGGCGTGGATGGAATGCAGACCGATGAACTTCGCGACTTCATGTCCACCCACTGGTCTTCTTTAAAGGAAGCATTGCTCAATGGCAGCTATCAACCCGATGCGGTACGTAAAGTAGAGATACCAAAACCCCAAGGCGGCACCCGAATGCTCGGTATTCCTACGGTCAAAGACCGTCTCATCCAACAAGCGATAGCCCAATGGATGAGCGGATTATGGGAACATGAATTTCATCCCCATAGTTACGGTTTTCGCCCTCGTAAGAATGCCCATCAAGCTGTAGTCCAAGCCCAACGCTATTTAGAAGAAGGCAAGACGTATGTAGTAGAACTAGATTTGGCGAAATTCTTTGACGTAGTCAACCATGATAAGTTGATGAGTCTGATAGCTAAGAAGATATCAGATAAACCGACCTTGAAGTTGATAGGCAAATATTTACGCAGTGAAATCATGACAGACGGAGTAAGTAGTCAACGCTTATCAGGCACACCGCAAGGTAGCCCTTTAAGTCCACTGCTATCCAATATTCTACTCAACGAATTGGACAACGAACTAAGCAACCGAGGATTAAGTTTTGTACGATATGCGGACGATTGTAGCATTTATGTAAGGAGCAATAAGTCGGCGATTCGTGTGATGCGTAGTGTTACGAAATACATCGAAGAAGTTCTACTGTTGCAAGTTAATCGGGAGAAGAGCAAAATCAGCCGTCCAACTGCTAGCACGTTGTTAGGTTTTTCGTTTTATAAAACGAAAGGTCAATGGCGGATACGAATAGCGGATAAATCGTTAAAACGGATGAAAGAGAAGTTGCGAACGCTTCTTCCGAGAAACAAAGCACAACAGGTCAGAACCCTGATGAGTGGTTTAGGTTCTGTAATTCGAGGCTGGGTTCAGTACTTCCAGCTTGGCGACCTGAAAAGTGCTTGCCACGGACTAGACGAGCTATTAAGAAGCCGAATAAGGAAATTGTTTTGGCAATGTTGGCAGAAGATAAAGACCCGAATGCGACACCTTATGAAGTTAGGTATATCCAAATGGCAGTCCTATCAATGGTCAAATACGAGTAAAGGAGCAAGTAGAACGGCACATAGCCCAATATTGACAAGAAGCTTGAGTAACAAAGTACTTGCCAAGATGGGATTAGTAAGCTTCTACCAAACGTATCGTAATAATGTTGAAATACAACAGAAATTATTCTAACAAACCGCCGTGTACGAGACCCGTACGCACGGTGGTGTGAGAGGTCGGAAAATGAAAGGAGGAAAACTTTCATTTTCCTCCTACTCGATTTTTTATTTTGTATTACCTAAATAGGTGATATTATGAAGGAAACAAAACATCCTGAATGGGCGCTCAAACACAAAAGGTCAGGAACTGAATTAAAAGTAATTAATGGTAGATATTACTTGTATGATGTCAAATCTGTTTATGATAAAACGCTTAAACGCTCTAAGAAAGTTAGTGGCGGTATTCTTGGTAGCATTACGGAGGAGGAAGGCTTTAAACCCTCTGAAAAAAGATTGTTGAAGGAGAAGAGCAACAAAAGCTATTTGGATAAAAGCATCATGAGTTTTGAATATGGATATGCAAAATGGCTTCTAACAACAATGGAAGAGAATGGCATGCTCAATGACTTAAAAGAACATTTCCCTTCTCTGTGGCAGTTTATAATAGGCATGATATATTGTCGCACAGCCTATCGGTCTCCTTTAAAAAATATACCATTCTATCTCTCTCAATCTTCGATAATGGAGCTTATAGACTGGAAAGAAAAATTAAGTGATCAAAAACTAAGTGATGCTCTATTTCAATTAGGAAAACAAACCAGAGCAATTCATGATTTTATGAAACCCACAAATCATAATGGAAAAACAATATTAATGGATGCTACAGATATAGCTTTACAATCCAATAATATTAGCTTGGCACAAAAAGGTTATAACGCAAATATGGATTTTCAACCCCAGTTTGTGTTGTTGTATCTTTATGATGCTCAGTCCCTATCTCCCGTTTATTATCGCTTGCTTCCGGGCAACATAAGAGAGATATCGGCCATGAAGAATACCATTAGAATGGCAGGCATGGAAGCATGTACTTTTATTGCTGATAAAGGCTTTTTTTCGGAGGGCAATATTACAGAACTTGAAGGATTGGACATGAAGTATATCATTCCATTAAGAAGAGATAATAAACAATTAGATTACTCCAAATTAGAGAAGATAGAGCAAACAAATAATTATTTTGAACATGAAGGAAGATTTGTGTTCTATGCAGAAACTCAAAAACAAGAGCATAGAAACATTGATTTGTTTTTAGATGGGAAATTAAAGGAACAAGAAAAGTCGGATTATTTAACCCGAATAAGAACTGTTCCAGAGAGTTACTCTAAAGATAAATTTAATGAGAAGGTAAAATCTATGGGTACTTTGGCATTAATGCACAACACTAATTTTGCATCAGAAAAGGTGTACGCAGAGTATAAAAACAGAGGAGCAATTGAGCAATTATTTGACCACCTAAAGAACACAATCGATGCCTCATCTTCAAATATGCAAAGAGAGGAATCGTTGAATGGGTGGATGTTTATTAACCACCTGAGCATGAAAATCATTTATCAACTCTTTATGATTTTAAAGACAACACCAATGAATAAAAAACAAATGCTCAATCATAAATATTCAATAAATGACTCAATACAGTATTTGAAATCAATACAGAAAATACAGTTCGGAAAAAATGAATACGTCATTACAGAGCAAAATAAGACCACTAAAACATTGTTGGAGAAAATGAATATATCTATTACCTAAAAATTTTAGGGTTTGGGTTTAATATTAAATATTGGACTATTTAATATGTAGAATTGGCATAACATCTAAAGTACAGAGCTTTCAAACTTCATATTTGTATCTCAACGTTCCTCCTTTCTACTTTTTGATAGACAGTAAAGGAATCTCAATTACTCTGGCGGTATCTTCTGTAAAACTCTTTTGGAAAATCTTTTGCAAGAAATTTCTCGGCTGAACGTGCATCACCAAAATAGAATTCCGAAAGCTTTCTGTATAAGCTCTTAACCCTTGTGCTAAAGAATAATCTAATTTAGATTCAACATATTTGAAAGGAATGCCTTTTACGACTTTATCTTTTTGGTCAACAGTATCGACTACCGTTACCAACTGTACCGCTCTAACCGGCAACCTTAAAAATTCCTGTATAGAAATTACCGAATCATATATCCCATCCAGCTCACTATACAAAGTCGCAACAATCATTTCATCTAATTTTCTTGCAGACCAGTGAGTAGGAATTAGCAATACAGGCCATTTGGATTCTTTTAAAACATCGAGACTATTCGTCCCCAATACTTTTTCAACAATACCAGTCATGCCATGAGTACCCATCACTATTAAAATAGTATCCGTTTCTTCAGCTTCCTTAATTACTTCATCAACTATTCTATCGCCTTTTTTGATTTTCACTTTGACATTGATGTCTTTACCCAAATGAAGTGAGCTTTTCGCATTATCTACTTTTTGGAAAAGACTTTTTTCGATATCTTTCAAGTCTTCTTCAGACCAAATCATCGGTGTAGTCGAGCCAATCAACATATTGACAACATGTAACAATTCGACATCACTACCATTATGTTCTGCTATTAATAAAGCTTGCTGTAATGCTATAAATGCATTATCCGAATGGTCAAAAGGAACTAAAATCTGAGGCATAATAATCTTTTTAATACTGTATAAAAATAAGAATTAGGAATTAATTATTCAACTTTATTTGATACATTACTAAAGCACTAGCGACGCTCACATTATAAGACTCAAGATTTTGGATAGGAATCTTATAAAACTCATCTATTGTCTTCAAAACTTGCGGACTTATACCTGTGTCCTCTGCTCCGAGTACAATAGCAAGTGGAATATCCTTTTTTATTTCTGAAATATATTTATCGGTATGAGCATGAATACCCAGTATTGAAAAGCCATTTAATTTCAAATCTTTCAACGCTACAGTCAGATTATCGACCTTGCAAACCGGTAAATGCAATAATGCACCAGCCGAAGTTTTTATTGCATCGGATTGTATGGA
>JAMLHH010000018.1 GCA_023957215.1 Chitinophagales bacterium | reverse complement strand
ATGCCTTTTATTATGGATTAGCTTATAATAACAGTAAATTGACCGAACTCTTTCAATCAAGAGCAGTCGGTCTTTCCTGTCGTTGTGTAAAAGATTAGAAAAACAATTGGTAGAATAACTTAAAAAGGCTGTCCGAAAATCCGGACAGCCTTTTTTATCAATAGAATAAGGTATCACCTACTTATTTTCCAGCAACTGGAAGAATTGATCTAACTGAGGTAAAATCACAATTCTGGTTCTACGGTTTTTAGCTCTACCATCAGCAGTAGAATTGCTTGCAACAGGTACATATTGGCTTCTACCTCCGGCGGTCATACGGGCAGGATCAAGACCAAAATTGTTTTGTAAGATTCTGACAACAGAAGTAGCTCTCAAAACAGATAAATCCCAGTTGTCTTTGATAGCAGCCGTCTTGATAGGAACCGTATCGGTATGACCTTCCACAATAAATTCAATATTAGGCTGGTTTTGTAATACTTTTGCCACTTTCCCCAATACAGTCATCGCTTTACTCGTCACTTCATAGCTTCCACTGTTAAACAACAGTTTGTCGGATATCGAAATATAGACAGCACTCTTTTCTACTTTGATTTCTACATCAGAATCATTGATATCGTTGAGTACACCTTTTAGGTTCATCACCAAAGCCATGTTGAGAGAGTCTTTTCTGGCAATAGCAGATTGTAAATCTTTGATATACATATCTTTTGAACCGATATTGTCCAAAGATTTTTTGATGCTTTCAGCCTGAGAAGAAGAAATGACGGATAAATCACTGAGCTGTTTTAATACAGTGCTGTTGTTTTCTTTTAGGTAGTCAATCTGACTGTTGAGTCCATCAATTTTGTTGAGAAGACCTTTGTTTTGGAGTTCTAAATCTGAAGCTTTTTTGTTGGCTTCATCTTTGGCCGTCTGGCAGTTTCTAAAATCTGCTTGAAGTCCTGAATAGGTGGTTTGCAGATTGTCTAATTTTGCAGCCTCTGCGCGAAAAGTTTTTTTGCTTACACAAGAAGTTCCGACGAGCAATGCAATCATTACTGTCAGAGATAAATGGATTTTTCTCATAAATTTCTAAGATTTTTTAAATGAAAGGATAAATTATTTCTCAAAACTATACTTGTCAAATATAGCCTCCAGTCTGTCAAGCACCTCGTTTTTTGACAACCCGTACTGTTCCAGTGAGTATTGATGCGTACTTTGATATGACTTTGATCTTTTAGATGTATTTCTAAGTTTCAGCTCAAAATCTGTGCCAATAGATAAATTAAAATGCCGGTAGATTTCGATCATTTCTTTTTCGGGATTTTCGACCAAGTCTTCATACTTCAAAGTGTACCATTGATTTTGAGGCAGTCTTTTGATATGCTCATGAAAATAAAGATAATAGTCCATTGCCAATTCTCCCCAAGCTCTGTGGTATTTGGAGTTTTCGGGAATCTCAGGACTATGGGCTTTCCAAGCTGCCGAAAACATACTGATAAAAGAGGGGACGGCTTTGTAAGGACTTCTCACGATATACACAATTTTTGTATCCGGGAATAAATCGATAATTGTATTGAGTCTGCCGGTGGACATGACATTTTTTGAAAGGAAAATCTTATCCATACCAAAGGAATACATAAATCTTTGTATGGAAGCTTTGTAATACTGGGATAGTTTTTCTCTTTCTTTTTCGGACATCAAATCGGGAAATTTGACATAGTCTATTTCATCCATAAAAGGACACAGCAAAAAAATACCGCTGGTAATCAAGGTAAAAATAAATGTACCTTCGTCTTCTTCGGATTTGTTAAAACCCATCGGATGTATCTCTTCCCAACCTTTAAAAAACAGACCATCCAAGTAGTCAAATGTTTTGCGCAAAGGATGACCGATTTTTTTATCTATCGCTCCAAAGATATCAATGATTTTGAAGATGGTGATAGACGGCAATATAGTGTGATAAAGCAAAGTATAGCCATATTTTTCTTGGTCTAAGCAAAATAATCGATGTAAAAAAGTCGTGCCGCTTCTCGGATTGGCGATGATAAAAATAGGTTCTTTGATATTTATTTTTCTGTAATTGGGGAAAAATATTTCGTCTAAAAATCTTGTCGCCATCACGATGAAAGAAACAAATACAAACAGAATAACAAAGAGAAGGGTAAATAAAAATCTTCTGATGCTAAAATGCTTGATACATTGCAAATAGACGATTTTGACAAATGTTTTGATATGGATATAAAAGATAGATGCGTGTATAAAACTCATTTCTATTCTTTTTTACTTAGACCTTATTTTACTCAGATTCAGCCTGATGGAATCTTTCTTGGATGCTTTTCGATAATGTTTGATATAAAGATAAAAGAGTATAATGATGGGCATCTTCGATTAATTTAAGGTGTTTCTGTATAGTTTGTGTGTCATTTCTTTTTGCCGGACCGGTTTGTGCATTTTCAGACTCCAAAGATACAGCTTTATCAACAGTTTCTTTTAACAAAGTATTAAACATTTGTGATGGTAGTTGATAAGTTTTTGCCAAATCATCTCCCAAAGTGATCAGATGATTGATAAAATTGTTGAATATGACGGCTATCAGATGCGCTTTTTCCCTTTGCTCATCATCGAGCAGATATACCTGACTACTTATTGATTTTCCCAAGTTGAATAGTGTATCAATGGTCTTTTGATTGCTGCCGTCTATTAGAAAAGGGACTTGTTGCAGAGGTATATTTCTACCTTTTGTGAAAGTCTGTAAAGGGTAAAAAATACCTGCATTCTGAAATTTTGCCAATGTAGAAATTGAAGTAGCTCCCGAACAATGGACGACGATTCCCTCTAATAGAGGTAGGTCGGTCACTACACTTTTTATGGCATCGTCCTTGACAGCTATCAAATACAAATCTGCATCTTTGACGATACGGTGAAACTGGTGGGTAGAGTGATGACAGTCTAAGTCTTTTGCCAATGAATGTGCATGATCTTTATTTCGTGAAACAATCTGCCTGATTTCAAAACCTTGCTCATAAAAGCATCTGCCAAAGATACTTGCCACATTTCCACTACCAATAATGACAATGCTTTTTACCGCTGAGGGCATTCTCTTATTTTTTCTCTATCAATCGTTTTCTAAGACTCAAAGCAATTCCTACAAACATCAAAGAAAAACCTAACCAAGCCAGATTGATGAAAGGAAAAATGATGGCTTTCATAATGATGAATTTCCTCAACTTCTGCTCGACCGTAATCTCCACTTTGTTTTCTTGCGGAAAAATCTTTGACAGAGAGAAACTGACATCTATGTCATCAATTTTTACAGGAATAGATGCAGCTACCAAATCTCTGATGAAATAGACCGGTTCTATCGTATAGCTCGTATCTACTTTGTACAATCTCAATTTTGCACCTATAGCGATATCTCCTTTTTGTAGTTCAATGTCCTCTAGTTTCGGATTAGGATCCAAAGATTCAAAGATTGCAAAAGACCTGGAAGCAAATACAGTATCGCCAATACCCACTTTCTTCGACTCGGTCAATAAGGTATCGGTTTCGGTACCATCATCGTTGAGAGGAGCCGTTGTGATGTGGGTGTATAAATCTCTTGCAAATGTCTTATGGGTGGAAGGATTGGGTACATTCCCCATCGTCTTATTGAATTGTACATTGGGAGTTAAGACGAAAGAATCCTCCAAATGGTTGTTTTTGTCAAATTTTTGGTAAAGTACCTTAAAGTACATATTGGGCAATGCAGCAGAGTCTCCGATATAAGTCACTTTGTAACCACTCATCATTTGAGGTTCATTTTTATAGAGGAGGATATTTTCTGCATTTTCTTCTTCGGTAAAGCTGTCACCGTAGTTGATACCGTACTTGTTTAAAGAAACGACATGTTGGCGACCTTGTGAAATCAGGATACCCAACATAAACAATCCAAAACCCAAATGTGTGACCGAACCTCCAATGTGTAACATTCTGCCTTTCAGGTTTCTAAACATATAATGTGCATTCCCAATGACTGCATAGACAGATGTCACGGCGAGCAGTAAGAAATCCAAACGATAAAACTTGAAATAGTAAATAATGGGAGTCGCTATTGCAATGGAAACCAATAGGCTACCTATGGCATTTTTTAGTAGTCGCTGAATATTGGTTTGTTTATATGAAAAATATTGGGTGATTGCCGTTCCGATGAGCAACATGATGGCTACCCAAATTTCTACACTGTTGTAATGTGCGATATCGGGTGGCGCAATTTTAGTCCCGATGATTTTATTGATAACGGGAAAAGAAGTAAAAATGATGATGTGCAAGGCTGAAACCAAGAATACCAAGGAGCCGATAAACATCCAAAACTCTCTGGATGAAACAGCCTCTTCATCTTTTTTACCCGGTAGTTCTTTATATCTTTTAAAGAATAGCCAAAGAGCAGGAAGTAGAAATACAAAGATAGAAATTACTAATTGTGCAGACATTCCCATGTCTGTAAATGAGTGTACTGATGACTCTCCCAATACACCGCTCTTGGTCATAAAGCTGGAATATAAGGTAAAAATCATGCCTGCAAGCAAGAATAAATAGGTTGGTACTAATGAATATCGACTGTATTTATAAATCAATGCTGTGTGTAATCCCGCTGCCAAAAACAACCAAGGAACTAAGGACGCATTTTCGACCGGATCCCAAGCCCAAAAACCACCGAAGCTCAATGCTTCATACGCCCAAAGACCACCTAACATAATGCCGGTACCCAATATCATCAATGTAAATAAAGTCCATCTGATTGCCGGCTGCAACCAATCGTTGTAATTTCTCAACCACAATGAAGAAAGTGCATAAGCAAAAGGAACTGTCGTACATGCAAAACCAAAGAACAATGTAGGCGGATGTATGACCATCCAATAGTTTTGAAGAAGAGGATTTAAGCCGTTGCCGTCTTCAAAAACGAAATTGGGATCTATAGAAAACACAGGAAGTGTCATCACATCTTTTGCCAAGGCAAAAGGATTACTGCCCATCTTATAGTCCACCCAATTGAAAGAAAAGAAGAAAGGTGAAAAATCTATGTCTATACTTGGTATTTTAAAATGGAATCCGAGTTCCATAGATACAAGCATGATCTGTGCCAAGGCAAGGATAGTCATAACGGGCGCTTCCCATTTTTTTGCTCTAAATATGAGTACAAAACCGATAATGCTGTGCCAAAACATCCACAAAAGTGTACTGCCTTCTTGGCCTTCCCAGAAAGCGGCAAAAAGATACCTCATCGGTAATTGTTTGGAGGAATGTTGATACACATATCTGTATTCAAACAGGTGCTGGTGTATCATCAATGTAAGGATGATGGCAGTCCCTATTGTTGCAAATCCATGAACGATAAACCATTTTCTTCCGCTATTGATCCATGATAGATTCTTTTCAGTGTTAGCAGAATTTTTGACGGCAAGGTAATAAGATAGTCCGGCTGCCATACCTGCGACAAACGAAACAATTAATAAAAAATGACCTATCTGACCAAATATCAGATTAGTTCCTTCAGCGTAAATATCCATATACTAATTAAAGAGATGTGGTTTGGTTCGCCTCTTCGGTGTATTTCGAAGGGCATTTCATTAAAATTTTTGAGGCTTTGAATTGGTCGCCCTCTAATTTGCCGGTAACGACAATTTTATCTGATCGTTCAAAGTCGTGGGGTTTTTCACCTTTATACACGACTTCTCTGACTCCTCCGTTTTCATCTTGTAAGTAAAAGGTAAATTTATTGGGATCTATAAGTGGCTCATATACCATTTTTTCATTTTTATCCAAGACACCTACGACATTGATTTCATTTCCTTTTTGGGCATAGGGAGAATCAAAAGTTTCATACCGGCTAAAATCGCCGAGCATACTGATTAGTATTCCCACTAAGACAGCAATAAAAACGAGTGCTATTATGTGTGTCTTTTTCATTGTTGAAAATTTAGAATATCCGACAAATTTAGCTGATAATGTTATTATTCGGCATATTCATTTGTCATAGAGATGTCACGGATTAGTGATTTTTGTTTAAATAGATTGAATCCAAATGTAGTATGAGATATTGTTGATGAGAAGAGAAGAGATAAACCTGCGTTTTAAATGTTATTATTGGATTTCTTGTTGGGTGTTTTACATTAGGAAATAGGCGGCATGTATAGCACTTGTCTTATCATCGAAATGCTTTGTTTCTATATCATTGGAGAGGATAAAATTGTGTAAAACAGGTTTGTCTAAAACTTCTTGCAGACTATTAAAATTTCTTGCATCGTTTTCTCTTATATGCTCACCTTTCTTGATTTCTATTGCGATATATCCATCTTCTTTTTCCAATAGTAAGTCGATTTCTCTTCCGTTGGTTCTTAAATGCCAGAGCTTTAACAGGCAACTGATAGGTTTTTATTTGTTTGTATATTTCTGATACTATCATTGATTCAAATTCGTTTCCGGACGGCAATCCTTTTTTTTGTAGAATAGCTTGTAATACGCCATAATCTACAAAGTGAATTTTGGGTGATTTTATCAATCTTTTCAGAGGATTTTTAGACCAAGCGTTTAGAGTGATTGTCTGATAACTAATTTCCATGTATTGAATATATCTCTTAACGGTAGGTACTGAAATTCCGGCTTCTTTTGCCACCGAAGAATAGTTGACTATTTTTCCGCTTAAATTGGCTAAATAGTTTTGAAGTTTAATAAAGGACTCTAAATCTCTAAAGTTTGCCAAATCCCTGATATCTCTTTCTAAATAAGTTTTTACATAATTGGATAACCAAATATAACGTTCGTCATCATTTAACTCACTGTGTGTGAGAAACGGATATCCTCCAAATGTTTGGTAAAAATGATAGGTAGTTATTTTTTGGGCATAATGACCGTCTAATATAAATGAGGGTAAAAGTTTGTTGCTTGTACTCTTATTATTTAGAAAATCAATGAGGAAAGATGTTAAAACCGGATCATGCTCATTTTCTGTCAACATCTCCGGTAAAGTCAAGGGAAACATTTCTAAAATGACACATCGTCCGGCTAAGCTTTCTCTTACTTTATGGAGTAATAGAAACTGACTCGAGCTTAAAAGAGCATATCTTGGGTTGGAATATTGATCATATACAGACTTAATACTTTCGATTAATTGAGGTTCTTTCTGAACTTCATCTAATATCGCTTTCGGATAATGTGTCTCCCATTGTTCTGTACTTAATTTCAAAAACGAAGATCTTTTTATTGGGTCTTCTATTGATAAATAAGCGTAATCGTCAAAACATTGCTTGGCACATACTGTCTTACCGATTTGTCTGGCTCCGGTCAATACAATGATACGACCCAATATACTTTTTTTGAGTTGTAAGATATATTCCGAAATAATTCTCGCTTTTATTTACAGATACAAATATACTTCAAATATTAAATATCACGCCATTATTTAAATTTGAATATTAAATACCACGCCGATATGGTAAAAATCTATCTCACAAAACCACCTTTCATTGATACATAGTTACATTGGTACATTGTTACATTGAAGAACTATCGAAAATCCAACTCCGTATTATCACCGACACTCAAAGATTCGGTCGCACCATGAATTTTTGAATCACTCCCTATCAAAGAATCTGTCAGCGTTACATTGTCCAAGTGTGTATAATTCCCGATAATACAATCGTGTAAAATCGAAGATTCGATAGTGGCTTCGTTTCCGATAGTGACATTGGGTCCTATGATAGAATTTTTAATAATCGTTTTCTTACCTAAATAGACGGGAGGAACGATAATGGAGTTTTCAAGTTGCTGGGAAATATTACTTTGATTGGCAAACTTTTTCAATAAGATTCTATTCATTTGCAGGAGGACATCTTTTTGTCCACAATCATACCAATTCTCTATTTCTTCTGCGATAAAAGTTTCACCATCATCAATCATTTTTTGCAGTCCGTCAGTCAGAAAAAATTCATTGTGAGATCGGATATCGTTTTGGATATTATGTGAAAGAGCGGCGTATAACTTGCTAAAATCTTTTATCATATATAGACCGACCATTGCCATATTGGACATGGGAATTTTAGGTTTTTCAGAAAGACTTGTCACCTTTCTATCTTTGTCATAGTTAGCCACACCGAAAAGCCGGGGATCTTTTACTTTTTTTACGCCGATGACAGAATATTGGGATTGGATGACCTTTTTTAAATCAATATCCATGATTGTATCGCCAAAAATGATGATAGCATCATCATTTTCTTTTATTTTATCACCGGCTAACCATATCGCATGTCCCACTCCTTCGCGCATTTGCTGAATGACATAAGTTTTTTGAATTTCAGGATAAGTGTTGTCCACAAAGTCTCTCACCTTATCCCCTAAATAACCGATTACAAAAACAAAATCTTTCACGCCGGTGTCTAAAAGCTGATCGATGATATAACCTATTAACGGCTTTCCTGCGATGGGAATCAACGACTTGGGTTGTGTATAAGTATGTGGACGTAGCTTGGTTCCTGCACCCGCTACCGGTATGATTGCTATCATAATTGATAAATCTGAAATCTAAGATAATAATTAATGTCCAATTAAAACGATTTGTCCATTTTAAGAATCCTTTAAAAACTAAAGTAGTATCTTTATACCAAGTTTTGAAAAGATGAAAAGAGACAGTATCATATTTGATTTAATTGGAAAAGAATTAGAGCGTCAACGCAATGGTATTGAACTGATTGCTTCAGAAAATTTTACCAGCAAGCAAGTAATAGATGCAATGGGAAGTTGCCTGACAAATAAATATGCAGAAGGTTATCCGGGTAAAAGATATTATGGCGGTTGTCAGTTTGTAGATGAAATCGAGCAATTGGCCATTGACAGACTTTGCGAACTTTTTGGCGCAGAGTATGCCAATGTACAACCACATTCGGGTGCCCAAGCCAATGCATCCGTCTTCCTTTCGGTCTTAAATCCGGGAGATACGGTTTTGGGTTTTAATCTTTCACATGGTGGTCACTTGTCACATGGGTCAAAAGTGAACTTTTCGGGTATTATTTACAATCCTGTTTTCTATGGCGTGGAAAGAGAAACCGGACTCATCGATATGGACAAGGTAGAAGCTATTGCCAAAGAAACAAAACCTAAATTGATAGTTTGTGGCGCATCTGCCTATGCAAGAGATTGGGATTATAAACGATTCCGTGAAATTGCTGATGAGGTAGGAGCGGTATTGATGGCTGATATTGCGCATCCAGCTGCTTTGATAGCCAAAAAGAAACTCAATGATCCAATGCTTTATTGTCATATTGTGACTTCTACTACCCACAAAACGTTGAGAGGGCCTCGTGGAGGCGTCATTATGATAGGTAAAGATTATGATAATCCGATGGGAAAAACTACCGCCAAAGGAACTGTACGTAAAATGTCTTCTATCATCAATTCGGGTGTTTTCCCGGGGATGCAAGGCGGTCCTTTGGAACATGTCATTGCCGCTAAGGCGATAGCTTTCCAAGAAGCTTTGTCAGATGAGTTTGATGTTTATACCGACCAAATCATGGCAAATGCAAAAGCGATGGTAGAGGTCTTCTTATCGAAAGGTTATCATGTCATTTCAGGCGGAACGGATAATCATTTAATGCTCATAGATTTGAGTAACAAAGAGGTGACCGGTGCGGATGCGGAAAAAGCTTTAGGTTTGGCGGAAATTACTGTCAATAAAAATATGGTGCCTTTTGATCAAAAGCCGCCGATGGTAACTTCAGGTTTGCGTATTGGTACTCCTGCCATTACTACAAGAGGTTTTAAAGAGGCAGATTGCATTGAAGCAGCAGAGTGGATAGATGCTGTTATTACTCATCATACCGACACTCAACTTATCAATGATATCAAAGCTAAAGTACATAACAAAATGCAAAGTTTTCAGTTGTACTAATTGTAGTGAAAGTGTAGTTAGAAATTGGGTGAGATAATGTTTTCTCTCTGATCGTAAAAATGATTGATATAAGTAATAGCTTCTTCTATGTCATCAGTGAGAATAAATAAATCTATATCGGCTGTATTGATATATCCGTAGTGTTCCATCATATTGCATTCTATCCATTTCAGCAGACCTTTCCAATACCTTTTGCCGAAAAATACAAGGGGAATTCTGTCTGCTTTTTTGGTTTGTACCAAAGTCAAGACTTCAAATACTTCATCCATCGTGCCAAAACCGCCCGGGAAAAAGATGAAGGCTTGCGCATATTTCACCAAGGCCACTTTTCTGACAAAGAAGTAATGAAACTCTATTAGCTTGTCTGCATCAATATAAGGATTGTGCGTCTGCTCAAAAGGCAAATCTATGTTGAGACCGACGGATCTGCCCCCGGCGAGTTTAGCTCCTTTGTTAGCAGCCTCCATGATGCCCGGACCGCCACCGGTAATCACGCCATAACCTTCTTCCACAATCCTGCGCGCCATTTTTGTCGCATTTTTATAATGATTGGAAGTCGGCTTTGTTCTTGCTGAGCCAAAAATAGAAATACAGGGTCCTATACGGTTCATCTTTTCGTACGCATCGACAAATTCGGCCATGATCTTAAAAATAGCCCAACTGTTGTGGGCATTGATTTGAGTCCAAGGGCGTTCTTTATAAGGTTTCTTTAGCTTATATTCTGATGTTCTTTTCTTTTCCATTTAAACTTTTTCTTTTTTAGAAATGAGTAATAAAAAGAGTGTGGCAATGATTCCGTTGATTAAAATTAGCTCGTTACCTATTTTATATTCTAAAGGTAAATGGGTCAATTGTGTAAACCATTGTCCTATATGGTACAAAAAATGAGTGTAAAAGTTTGATTTTCCTTCAATCATTATATTGGTGAGCGCCGGTTGGTATAAAAAAGTTTTAATCGTATGACCTATGAAAGGTGTCAAGAGTGCTACTATCGGCACCCATTTTTCCCGTAATGAAACTTTTGTAAAAATCCCGACGAAAAACAATCCCAACAAAGGGCCGTAAGTATATCCTGCTAATAAAAACACCAAATCTATGACTGCCATATTATTCATAGATTTAATTCCCAAAATGATTAAAAGTAATAATACCGCAAAGAAAATATGTAGTATATATCTTTTCTTGTGTAGAGCACTTTCATCATCCCCCTCTTTTTTGAGAAAATCAATGTAAAAAGAAGTTGTCAATGCCGTCAATACGGAATCGGCACTTGAAAATGAGGCTGCTGACAATCCGATGGTAAATACCAAGCCTGCCCAAATGCCGAGATGCTCAAATGCCAAAATCGGATATAATTGGTCTGTCATTGTAGGGATATTGATATGATGTTTTTCAGAAAACATATACAACAAAGCTCCCAATGCCAAGAATAGAAGGTTGACAAAAATGACAATCACACTAAATGAATTCATATTTTTCTGTGCATCTTTCAGATTAGGGCAACTCAAACTTTTCTGCATCATATTTTGATCCAATCCTGTCATGGCAATAGCGATAAACATACCGCCTAAGAGTTGTTTCCAGAAGTAATTAGACTCATTGATATTCCAGAAAAAGGTAGTGCTGTAATCACTTTCATAAATCACCTTTATCATTTCCAAAATGCCCAGATTCAAGTCTTTAATAACAAATAAAATAGTGAGTATGACTCCCAATAGTAGAAATGCAGCCTGTATGATATCGGTATAAACCAAGGCTCTGATTCCACCTTTGATGGTATAAGCTAACATCAAAGCGATGATGATACTGACAGAAACCCAAAAAGGAATCCCCAATTGGTCAAATAAAAACGTCTGTAAAACGATGGCTGCCAAGTACAATCTGGCTGCCGCCCCGAAAAGCCTCGAAAGTAGAAAAAAGAAAGATCCCGTCCTTTGTGAAGTTGTGCCAAAACGTTCTCTCAAATAGACATAAATGCTGGTTAATTGCATTCTGTAATAAATCGGGAGTAGAATATAGGATATGACCATATATCCAAAGAAATAACCCAAAACCAATTGCAAATAGCTAAAATAGCTTGTACCTACTGCGCCCGGGACAGATATAAAAGTGACACCCGATAAAGATTCTGCAATCAAGCCAAATGCTAAAAGATACCAAGGTGATTTTCTGTTACCGATAAAATAGGTTTCATTATCGGCATCTTTAGATACTATTTTTGAAACAATCACTAATATTCCGAGATAGGCAAGTATGCAAAGTATAATGATGATAGGTGACATCTAATCTATTTATTTTGTAAAATGTAAAACTTCGACTAAGCTAAAAAAAATATATAAGCTTATCTTGTTGTTTTGTCGGGTATGAATAGTTTTTTTGTGATTGATCTAAGATGAGGAAGAAAGAAATAAGTCAAATATTGGATTTCTATTATGAGAAATGCCATGTTCATTCATTTGTGGAAGATGATCCTATTTCTATTCCACATCTTTTTACAAAAAAACAGGATATTGAAATCATGGGATTTTTTGCTTCCATTTTAGCTTGGGGACAAAGAAAAGCAATTATCCTAAATTGTAAAAAGTTGATTGGGCTGATGGATGGAAGTCCTTATGATTTTATTTTGAATCATACAGATAAAGATTTGATACCTTTTGAAACCTTTGTCCACCGAACTTTTAATAGCACGGATTTATTGGGTATGATTGCTTTTTTGAAATATCATTATCAAACGCATGAAAGTTTAGAAACGGCTTTTTCTAAGTTTTTGGATAAAAAAGATGAACATGTAGGTCCTGCTCTGATAGGATTTCACCACTATGTAATGTCATTGAAAACGACTGCTGATAGGACAAAAAAACATATAGCAACCCCCATCAGAAAATCTGCCTGTAAAAAATTAAATATGTATTTGAGATGGATGGTAAGAAAGGATGATACAGATATAGATTTTGGTATTTGGAATCAAATTCAGCCTTCTCAACTATTGTGTCCATTGGATGTGCATGTGGATAGAAATGCGAGAAAATTGGGACTTATTGCCCGAAAGCAAACGGATTGGTTGGCAGTATTGGAATTGACACAAAATTTGAAAACCTTTGACAAGGAAGATCCTGTCAAGTATGATTTTGCACTTTTTGGAATGGGTGTCATGAAAGAAATAGATTTTAAAATCTGAAAGTAAACTTTTTAGACTATATTGAAAAATGATTAAACCTTTGAGCTATTGAACTGGGAAGAGCTTATTCACCAATATCGTTACTATTTGATAACTGAAAAAGGTTTGTCACAAAATTCTATTGAAGCTTATCTGCATGATGTCAACTTACTTGAAAAATTATTTTCAGACAAAGAACCGCAAAGCATAAGTACAAAAGATATCAATTACCTGTTGGCACAACTTTATGATTTAGGGATAGGAGCAACAAGTCAGGCGAGGATTTTATCCGGCTTGAGGTCTTTTTTTAACTTCTTACAGATAGAGGAGTATGTCGAAGCTTCACCAGTGGATTTAATTGATGCACCCAAGCTGATGAGAAAACTACCGGCTGTACTTTCGGTCGAAGAGATAGATGCCATGATTTTTTCTCTTGACTTATCTATTCCTGAGCAGGTGAGAAATAAAGCTATTGTTGAAGTGTTGTACAGTTGTGGATTGAGGGTCTCAGAATTGGCAGGTCTGCAAATTTCAAATATCTATAAAGAAGAAGGTATTATCAGAGTAGTTGGTAAAGGAAATAAAGAGCGACTTATTCCGATAGGACACTCTGCGCTAAAAAGCATAGAGATGTATCAAGATTATATCAGACCACAGTGGCATAAGCTTTTTCAATATGATGATATTTTATTTTTAAATAGGCGAGGAAAACCTATTTCAAGGGTGATGATTTTTTTGATTATAAAAGAATTAGCTGAAAAAGCAGGCATACAAAAAAAGATTAGCCCACATACTTTCAGACATTCGTTTGCTACACATTTGATTGAGGGAGGAGCTGATTTGCGAGCTGTACAAATGATGCTCGGACATGCTTCTATCACTACTACCGAAATTTATACACATTTGAACCAAGAATATCTGAGAAATTCTATGAGTTTGTATCATCCGAGATTTAAATAAAAATAGGGACAGTTTTTAAAAATAAATTCATGTCAGATAGGTTATAAATAAAAGTGGTTCACAATCAATCAAAGGATTCATAATAAAAAGGCTATCCGCAAGGATAGCCTTTTTAAATTTGTATTAAAAAATAATTTTAGAAACTGTAAGAATTTGTTTCCAAAGCTTTTCTTGCGATTCGTCTTCTTGCTTCTTTTGTATTAAGAGTTGGATACTTAGTATATCTTTTTAAGCCTACTAACATCATAGACAATTCATCACCTTCCCCAAAGCCCATCAACGCTTCACGGCCATTATAAGCAATTCTTTGTACTGCATCATTGAAGAATACTTTTAATATGTCAACATAAACACCTGCTTCTGCTTCACCTTTGGTATTATAGATCTTCTTCACGCGTGCAAGCAAAGACTCTGCTACATATACATCTATCAACATATCAGCTACGTTCATGATAATCTCTTGTTCATCTTTTAATTTAGCCATTAGTTTTTGAGCTGCGGCACCAGCCACCAATAAAATAGCTTTCTTAGCATTTTTAAGAGCTTTTTCTTCTATTCCAAAAGAACCTTCCGGTGTAGAAAGATTCGGCATGGCAGTTAATTCTTTAGATACAGCTACGGCAGCAGACATGATGTCTAATTTTCCGGACATCGCATTTTTCAATAATTGACTAACGGCCAGCATTCTGTTGATTTCATTTGTACCTTCATAGATACGGGCGATTCTGGAATCTCTATATGCTCTAGCGACACCTAATTCTTCAGAGAATCCCATGCCACCGTGTATTTGTACATTTTCATCTACACAGTAATCCAATACTTCAGAGCCGAAAATCTTTACGATAGCACATTCAATAGCATATTCTTCAGCCGCACCTAAAAGCGAATCTGATAAGTCTTTGCCGGCAGCTTTGAATACTTGTTCTTGTTCTCCAATGTCTTGAGCACAACGATAAGTAGCAACTTCCAAGGCGAAAATCTTAATCGCCATTTCAGAAATTTTATATTGGATGGCTCCAAATTGTCCGATAGGAGTATTGAACTGTTGGCGTTCGTTAGCGTATTTTACAGATGCGTTAAAAACTTCTCTTGCGCCACCCAAAGCAGTAGCACCTAACTTGTAACGACCGATATTTAAGATATTAAAAGCGATTTTATGACCTTTACCTCTTTCACCCAAAAGATTTTCTACAGGGATACGGCAATTTTCAAAGAAAACTTGTCTGGTAGAAGAGCCTTTGATACCCATTTTGTCTTCTTCCGCACCTAATGTCAAGCCGGGAGTTCCTTTTTCTACAATAAATCCAGTGAAATCTTTCCCGTCAATTTTGGCAAATACTGTATAAATATCTGCAAAACCTGCATTGGTGATCCACATCTTTTGACCGTTTAAAATCCATTCTTTACCATCTTCACTCAAGGTAGCGGTAGTTTTAGCACCCAGTGCATCGGAGCCGGAAGTCGGTTCGGTCAAACAGTATGAAGCTTTCAATGCACCGGAAGCTAAGCCCGGCATATATTTTTTTCTTTGTTCTTCGGTGCCAAAATATAAGATGGGAAGTGTGCCAATACCTATTTGACATACAAATGAAGTAGCAAAAGAACCGGTACGACCTGCTTCTTCACAAATAATACATCCGGTGATGACATCTTGTTCCATACCACCATAAACGGCAGGTATCGCTGTACTTAATAGACCTAACTCCCCGGCTCTTCCCAATAGACTTGGGGTCAAACCCGGCTCCTGTTTTTCAATTTCATGTGCTCTTGCCATGACTTCTTTCTCGAAGAAATCGCTAGCCATTTGGCGCACCATCGTTTGTTCTTCGGTGTACTCTTCAGGCGTAAAAATTTGTTCTATCGCCTGATCTCTGATTAGGAATTCCCCTCCTTTTAATAATTCTTTTGCCATTTTAAATTTTAGATAGTTTATAATTCTTATTTCTTACAGGTGGGTGGATTTGTTTTGTCTTAGAATCAAGAACCAAGAACTAAGATGCAAGACTGAAAAAGCTACTAATAATTTTAATTGCTTAATTCATCCAAGTGCGATGGTCTATTGTCAATGGTCTATCGTCTTTTTTTATACAAAAAATGTTACATCTATCCCTACCCGACTTTCATAACTTGTTGATTTAAAATTTTGGTGCAAATATCTGAAATCTTAATATAATTACAAGATAAATTTGCGCTTGGGTTTCAATTTTGCAAGCTCTCTATAAGTATTAAGTCTTGATTTACAGTACTTCTATAATACCTGCAATCCCTTGACCGCCACCAATGCAAGCTGTCACCATACCGTATTTTTTGTTTCTACGTTTTAATTCATGGATGGTTTGTATAGTCAATTTGCAACCTGTCATGCCCAATGGGTGTCCTAAGGCAATGGCGCCACCATTTGGATTGACAATTTCAGGATTTAAACCTAAAGTTCTGATAACTGCCAAGGATTGGGAAGCAAAAGCTTCATTTAATTCGATGACATCAATGTCTTCCAATCTCATATTGGCTTGTTTTAATACCTGTGGTACGGCGGCAGCCGGACCGATACCCATTACTCTTGGTTCTACACCTACTACTGCACTATTGACCAATCTTGCTATTGGTGTCAGGTTGAGTTCTTTTACCAATCTTTCAGACATGACCATCACAAAAGCCGCTCCGTCGGATGTTTGAGAAGAATTTCCGGCAGTAACAGAACCATTAGCAGCAAATACTGCTCTCAATTTGCCTAATACTTCAGCGGTAGTTCCGGCACGTGGTCCTTCATCAGTATCTACTACATTAGAACGGGTTTTTCTTTGATCTCCTTGTACATAGACTTCTTCCACTGTGATTGGGACTATTTCTTCTTTGAATTTTCCACTCTCGATAGCTGCAATAGCTTTCAAATGCGAATTGACTGAAAATTCATCTTGATCTGTACGGGATACATTGTATTCTTTTGCCACTGCCTCGGCAGTCAGTCCCATTGAAGAATAGTAATCTGCATAGTTTTTGGCGATACCATAATTCAAAGCTGTCCTCCAACCTGTCATAGGTATCAAAGACATGGATTCTACACCACCGGCGATGATACATTCGGCCATGCCACAACGGATTTTTGCTGTTGCCATCGCTATGGTTTCAAGACCTGATGCACAATACCTATTGACGGTCACACCGGCTACTTTTTTGGGCAAACCGGCATTTAATACTATCATACGACCGATTTGCATTCCTTGTTCGGCTTCCGGTATAGCATTCCCACAGATAACATCATCTATCAATGTGGTGTCAAAGTCCGGAATAGAGTTGACAAGGTGTTTGATTACTTCTGCCCCCAAATCATCCGGGCGAGTAAATCTAAAGCCTCCTTTTTTGGCTTTTCCTACCGCAGTTCTATAACCTGCTACTATATACGCTTCTTGCATTTTGTTGTTTGTTTTGTTAGAACCAAGAGCCAAGATTCAAGACTCCTTGTTTCTAATTGTTATTTTGAATACTTTTTCTAAAAGAATAAATCATTTTCTGAACTTCTGTACACTTATCCAGAAAATCATTATAAACTTCATTTTCTATATATTTTAATTGTTTAGCAATTTCAAATTGAGTCTCAAGTTCGAATAAAGAGCCCATCGCTATATCTAAGAATCTGCCAAAATCTTTGTTGGTGCCTCTACCTGAACCTTCTGCAATATTAGAAGGTATTGAAATCACAGCTCTTTGAATTTGGCTTTTCAATCCATAATTTTCTAAGGGAGGGAAATCGGCACTTATTCTATAAACTTGTGTAACTAAGTCAATAGATAATTCCCAAATTCTCATCTTTCTATAATTATGCATATCTAATCTTGATTCTTGGCTCTTGGTTCTTGATTCTTACCTCATTCCTAATTCCTCAACGGCTTTCCTGTTTTCAACATGGCTTGGATTCTCTCTAAGGTTTTTTGTTCTCCACAAAGACTTAGGAAGGCTTCACGTTCAAGATTAAGTAGATACTGCTCGCTTACTTGAGATGATTGTGATAAGTCGCCACCACATACAACATAAGCTACTTTTTCAGCAATCTTAGCATCATATTCAGAAATATAATTACCGCGTTTGAATGAATCTATACCCACCATCAAAGTACCTAATCCTGTTTTACCCATGACAGTGATGTCTTTTCTGTGAGCAGGTTGTGAATAGCCGGCTTCTGCCATTCTCAATACTTCCGCTTTAGCCTCTGCAATGAGACGTTTGTTGTTCATCACGATTTTATCGGTCCCTTTTCTCAAATAGCCTTTGTCAAAAGCATCTTGTGCAGATGTCGCCACTTTGGCCATTGCAATATTTAAGAAGGCTTCTTGAAGTTTTGGTATTTGTACGTCTCCATCATAGAAAGAATCAGAGAGGCGCAAAGTCAATTCTTTCATACCGCCTCCGCCCGGTACTAAACCTACTCCAACTTCTACCAATCCGATATAAGTTTCGGCTGCTGCCATTGCTACATCCGTGTGCATGGTCAATTCACAGCCACCACCTAATGTCATGCCGTGTGGAGCAGACACAACAGGAATAGATGAGTATCTTGCTCTCATGGTCGTATTTTGGAACATTCTGATGGCCATGTCGAGTTCATCAAATTCTTGCTCGGATGCTAACATGAAAATCATAGCTAAGTTGGCACCAACAGAAAAATTTGGCGCTTCATTACCGATGACCAATCCATTATAACCTTTTTCGGCTATGTCTATTGATTTGTTGATGGCTTCCAAAACATCACCACCGAGAGAGTTCATTTTGGAAGTAAATTCCAAGTTCAATACACCGTCTCCCAAATCGTGGAGAATACCGCCTGTATTTTTGTAAACCGGTTTTTTATCTCTCAATGTTTCAAGTAAGATAAATGATTCTGTACCCGGAATGGTATTGTATGATTTACTTGCTTGATTGTAGTACTTTTTAGTACCGTTTTCATTTTTGTAGAAAGAAGCATTCTCATTAGCAGCCAGTTCTTTAACCCAGGCACTTACTTCAAGCCCTTCTGCTTCTGCTAATTCGATACCTTTTTTCAAACCTATAATATCCCAATATTCAAAAGGACCAATTTCCCATGCAAATCCGGCGCGTAAAGCATCGTCCAAGCTATAAAGGTTGTCAGAAATTTCTGGAACTCTGTTAGATACATAAGCAAAAAGCCCACCTAAAGATCGTTTGACCAATTTTGCTCCATTATCATCCGCCTTGATGAAAGTTTTTATTTTATCGGATAAACTTTCTACTTTTTTGGCTGCGTCTAATGATGGGAAACTTGCCTTGATGGATGGCTCATATTGTAAGGTATCAAGCCTTAATGCGTTAACAACGGATTTTCCATTGGCATCTTTGGTCTTTTCGTAATAACCTTTTTTAGTTTTATTCCCGAAAAATTTATTTTCCAATAAGAAATCAACATAAGCCGGTGTTTCAAATGCAGAAGCTTGTTCATCGTTAGGGCAGGTTTCCTTGATACCCATCATTACTTTTGTTCCTGTATCATTACCTACCAAGTCGGAAAGTTTGAAAGTGCCGGTTTTTGGTCTTCCTATTACAGGACCGGTCAGTGCATCTACCTCTTCTATTTTTAAACCTAATTCGGTAGTCAGTTGAAAGATTTTAGCCATAGAATAGACACCTACACGATTAGCGATAAATGCAGGAGTGTCTTTACACAAAACAGTCTCTTTTCCTAAAATTTTATCTCCATACTCCATCAAGAAATTAATGGTTTCTTGAGCAGTATCATTTGTAGGAATGATTTCTAATAATTTCAAATAACGTGGCGGATTAAAGAAGTGTGTACCACAAAAGTGTTTTTTAAAGTCGTCACTTCTTCCTTCTGACATCAAATGAATAGGAATACCTGAAGTGTTAGACGTGACCAGAGTACCTGGTGTACGATATTTCTCGACTTGTTCGTAAATGATTTTTTTGATATCCAAACGCTCGACTACGACCTCAATCACCCAGTCACAATCTTTAATTTTGACCATATCGTCATCAAAGTTTCCAAGAGTCACTCTATTGGCAACTTCTTTGGTGTATAAAGGTGAAGGTTTTGATTTGAGTGCAAAGTTAAAGAGTTGGGTAACGATTCCATTTCTTGCTTTTGGATTATTTTTCTCTTCTTCTTTTAGATCTCTCGGTACCATGTCTAATAATAGTACCTCGCAACCTACGCCGGCAAAGTGCAGAGCTATTCCGGCTCCCATCACTCCTGCTCCAAGGACGGCCACTCTTTTGATGGCTCTTTTACTGTTGCTTTGTTCCATTTTTATGTAATTTATTTATTAGTATATTGTTTACTTGTTTGGGTTGAGACTAAATGCTGCAAATCTATTGATAAGTCGCTCATAAGCATTGTGTACAAACTTAGGATCTTTAAATATTCTGGTCATCATAACTGCCCCCTCAAATTCAAGAACAGTCTGTTCCGCTAATTGTTGAGCATCCTCTTCATTTGCTATTTCAGAGAAGACAATTTTAACGGTCTCTATCCACTCTTCAAAAAAAGTTTGAATGTTCTCTGTAAACTCTTTGTTTTTGTTAGCTGTTTCTACGCCTACGTTTGCCATTAAATCACCGTGTGATAAAAGGGATTTTTCAGACTTCTTAAAAATTTGTTCCATTTTTTCTTGAGCTGTCAACTCTTGATTGTGGGCAATGGAAAAAACATTTTTCTTGAAATATGCATGGGCATATTTTACTACCTCATTCATCAAGGCTTCTTTGCTTGGAAAATAATGATAGAGACTTCCTTTTAAAAGTCCGCATGCTTCAGCTATGTCGGCAATAGAAGTGTTGTGATAACTTTTTTCCCTAAACAATCTGAGTGATTGTCTTAAAATAAAATCAATACTGACTTTCTGTTTTGGCACTGGATTAAAAATAGATATAAGGTAAAAAAACTTTGATTACAAATGTAAAATAATATTTCCTCTTACCAAACAATCGTTTGGTAATAAATAACTTTGCTACTTTATTTGTAGAAACAATACTATTATTATATTGAGTTTTAACACTTTTTGAAATAAGTAGTGATACACTCTTCAAATAATTCATAATATCATTATATCTTTGATATCGTAATTTATAAAATCTACATGAGAAAGTACTTTGTCTTTTTAATTCTGTCAATTTCTGTCTTTTCAGGGGCTTTTGTATCCTGTGACAATTTCAAGTCAGATGTGGATAATATAGATACCGGATCAATTGTATTTGATTTGGATGGTATCAAGGTACTTTTCCCGGCAGTGGATAAGTGGGAGGAAAAAGATGCGATTACCTATACGAAAGATAGTGCAATTGTAAGAGATTATCAGGGAGAGATTTTGCTTTCTAAAACCTTCACCGTTAACGCTGATATTGTAAAAACTTTAAGAGTCCAACATCAATTTAAAACGAGTCTGTCTGTTGTAACGATGGATAGGGACAATAAGTTGAAAGAACTCAATAGGTATAATTCCATTTGGAAAGATATTCCGATTAATGATAAAAATCAGTTTATCAAAGAGGCTTACACTCAAGAAGAGATTGACCAGTATCCTGATATGTCCGTACAAGATGTTTTGGATGAAATATTTTATGAAGATAGAACCACACAGAGTCAGTTTAATTGGGAGAATTATTTAAAACAAGCACGTTCTGTGCATGAATTTCCTTTTCAGATACGTATCGCAAGTGTTACGATAAAGCTCACCGGTACTTATATTGATAATAAGCCTTTCACTAAGTATATATACTTTATTGTGAAAGATTAATTACGCCGATATAATGGTTTCATACAATATTGATTTTCATAATTTAAGCTTTCTCATTACTTTTGGGGAAAATTAAAATGAATGTTTTCAAATATTAAACTAAAAAGAACAGCTTATAGTACAGATGAGCATGCGATGATTCGCGATACTTTCCGACAGTTTGTTGAAAAAGAAATAACTCCTTACCACGCAAAATGGGAAGAAGATGGTATGGTCAGTAGAGAAGTTTGGAAGAAAGCCGGAGAGACCGGATTGCTTTGTTTGGATGTTCCTGAGGAATATGGAGGTGCAGGATTGGACTTCTCTTTCTGTGCATTGATTACCGAAGAAATGGCGAGATATGGATATACAGGTCCCGGTTTCTTTTTGCATTCAGACATTGTTGCTCCTTATATCATGGATTATGGTAGCGAAGAGCAAAAGAAAAAATGGTTGCCTTTGATGTGTTCGGGTGATGTTATCACGGCTATAGGAATGACGGAGCCAAATTGTGGCAGTGATTTGCAGGCATTGCGTACAACTGCGGTAGATATGGGTGACCATTATGTGATTAATGGTCAAAAGACGTTTATCACAAATGGCTTTATGAGCGAAATGGCATTGGTAGCTGCGAGAACTATTATCAATGAACAAGACAACGGTATCAGTCTTTTTATCATAGAATCTACTCGAGAAGGATTTACAAAAGGAACTCCTTTCAAAAAGATAGGTATGAAAGCACAAGATACTTGTGAGCTGTTTTTTGAAGAAGTGAAAATCCCAAAAGAAAACTTATTAGGTCAGGTGGGTAAGGGGTTTGTCTATATGATGCAAAAGTTGAGTAGAGAGCGTATGTCGGTCGCTTTGATGGCGAGTGGTGGTGCAGAAGGAGCAATCGAAAATACTTTACAATATGTAATGGATAGAGAAGCATTCAAACAACCTATTGCTGCTTTTCAGAACACACAGTTTAAATTATCAGAAATGGCTACACAAGTTCAGATACATCAAACGTTTATTGATAGATGTGTAGAACTTTATGTCACAGGAGAGTTGACACCTGAAACAGCTTCTATGGCTAAATATTCTTGTACGGATATGCACCAGCATGTGGTAGATGAATGCTTGCAATTACACGGTGGATATGGTTATATGTGGGAATACTATATTGCAAGAGCTTATGCTGATAATCGGGTTGCAAGAATCTATGCCGGTACAAACGAGATTATGAAACTTTTGATTTCAAGAGGACTTTTTAGAGAATACTATGAGGAAATGAAAGCGAAACGCAAAGCTTAAGTTTTATCTATACCATAAAAAAAGCGGGCAAATCATTCGATTTGCCCGCTTTTTTTATTTCCTTAATTCAACTGGACTTTTGATTTCTAATACATCATATATCTCTTGTCATCTACTTTTGAGTTTTCGATAATAGACCCAAAGATAGTTTCAAAATTTAAGTACATAATAGATTGGTTGAACTTTTGGTTTTTATAATCTTCTACTTTGATATTACCATCAGAAAGGTTTTGGATATTGACAGGTTTTACGATGTAAACGCCATTTTCACCTTGTATAGGTTTGGATTGTATCCCTTGTTTTGTTCCAAAAACGGCACCGACTACTTTAGGTTCATTCCCTATCTCTGAAATAAAATTGTTATTATACTGTACGGAAATATTTGATAGGTAATTTCCTTTATTTTTATTGGCTAATTCAGTAAGGGGTTCTTTTGAATTAGATAAAGTGGAGATGATTTTTTGCGCTTTCTTATTATTTTGAAGAATATCTTCCACTTCGCTTTTTACCTCTGCAACAGGTGCAAGACCTGCTTTATTTTTTGAGTTTAATTTAACAACCACATATTTATCAGATAAATCGATAAATGTGACATCTCCGGCTTTCCCTTCTTTGAATGCCCATTGTATCACACTTCTTGTCCCTTCAATACCGGTGAGATTTATGTCTTTAGGAGTTGCGACTAAGTCTTTGAGCAATTTTTTGGTTTTTGCATTTTTATCAAAGTCTGCAACTGCTTTTGACTCTTGCCAAAATTGATTGGCTTCGTTGTAGATGGTCTTAGCGGTTTCGTCACTTGCTGCTAATTCTTCGGTGAAATCTACTACCCTCGTTGACATTCTCGGGCTGGTGTAGCCGGTTTTTTGCACAATGATAAGACCATTAGGCATTTCAGAGGTTGCAAGTTCTCCCAAGGACATTTCATAGAAAAGTTTGTTGTTGAGTACCGGATCTAAAGCACCTTGTGAGATGAAGCCCATATCGCCACCTTTTGCCTTTGTTGTAGGATCTTCTGAGTATTGGGCTACATTTTGTGCAAAGCTTGAAACGCCATTTTTGACATCAGCAATAATTTTATCTGCTAATTCTTTTTTGGAGTTCATATCATTAGCATCTTTATAAGATAGGAACAAAATAGAGGCACTTACACTATCAGGTACCGGTTTTCTATCAACAATATAAGAGAGTACTATGTCATTATTTTCCACATACGGGCCTATAAATGAACCGATAGGTAAACTTGTGATAGAATCTGCTTTTGTTCTGCCTGCTTCTACTAACTGATTAAAGTTTTGATATATAACGTTTCCGCCTTGTACTGAGCTTCTTGCAATATAAAGAGAGTCGTCATCAATAGTTTGGAGCTCATTTTTTATATTTAAAAGTTGATTACTCAAATCAATTTTATCTTGTTCACTTGGTATCAAGTCAAAAACGACCATGTCAAGAGAAACGTTTTCATCTCTTTTATATTTGATGGGATGTGCTTTGATATAATCTTCAATTTCTTTGTTGGAAATTTCTACATCTTCCGTACCGGAAAAGGGAACTGATAAAATATCGGTAGTAGCAAGGGTTAAATTATTGTCCAATTCATCTTTGGCAATAAAAGTGGGTATGTATGCTGATTTTGAAACCAAAGAGGCATATTTGGCCCTTTCTCTATCTTGCTCGACAAATGATTCCAAGTCAACGATGATTTTTTTGAAGCTTGGATCCAAATTGTTCATGTTGTTGAGAGCTTCTATCATCTTGTTTTTGTCAAAACCACCGGTTTGGGGATCTATGAAAGCTTGACCGAGTACACTTTTTACCAATGGATGAGTTTCATTTCCGATAAAGGCATCTGTCACTTCATTGTTGGTTACGGTGAGACCCAAATCTTTAAAAGTTTTTCCAAGGATATCTCTGACGGCGATGTTATTCCAAACTTCTTCGCGGATATAAAGATTGGTTTGCTCATTCAAATCCAAATTGGGATTGAGTGCTTTTAATTTGTCTTCATAAGTCTGCACTTCATTAAAGAAAGAATTAGCTTCTACTTTTTTCCCATTGATCTTACCTAAACTTGAAGATTGTCCGCCCATGAGGCTGTTGGAACTCAAGGCTTCTTGAATAAGGAAAATCAACATTGCTATCCCTATAAATCCTAACGAAGTCCTGTTTTTGGCGTATTTTATTTAATGCCATTGTATCAATAAATTATCTTAAAAAATTATTTGCAAAATTAATCTGTTAAAGTTGATAAGCAAGAAAGATAATATAATATTTATTCATCTTGATTCTTAATCTTTTCTTTTGTGAGTTTGATGGTTTCAATTTTGGTTTCGGAAACGCTCAATATCTTAATGATATAATTTTCAATTTGAATGGTTTCATTCTCTTTCGGAATGCTTCCAATGTAATTTACTATCATGCCCGAAATAGTTTCATAATCACCTTCGGGTATGTCCAAATGGTATTCTTCATTGACTCTGTCGATTTCCAATCTCCCCGATAAAATAAATTCATTTTCCGATAACTGACTTTCAATGTATTCGACATTATCAAATTCATCATCTATTTCACCGAATATTTCTTCCAAGATATCTTCCAATGTCACCACTCCGGCACTGCCGCCATATTCATTGACTACCCAAGCAATATTTTTATTGTCGGCTATCAACGAACTCATCAAGGTTTGTACAGGCATTGTTTCGGGTACTACCTTGATAGGTATCAGTATTTCGTTGATATTTTTGGGATGCTTATGTAAGTCAAAATGGTGTACATAGCCGGCAACATTATCAATAGTGTCCTCATATACCAAAATTCTCGAATGATTGGTCTTTATGATAGTGTTGATGAGCGTTTCTATACTATCGCCAATTTCTATTGCCGTTATCTCATTTCGTGGAATCATGCATTCTCTTACCTTTAAATTTTTTAGGTACAAAACATTTTCAAATAATTCCGTGTCCACATCGGTATCTGACTCCTCATCTAAAGAAGATTGGTGTTCCTGAATAATTCTTTCCAAATCCAAACCGGCATACTCGAATTTGATTTTAGCCGTAGGAATATCAAAACTTGTAAGAATCAGATTGCTGATTGAGAGTACAAATTGGGCAGGCAAAATAAATATCCGAAGTCCTGACCAAATCAACAATGAAAAAAAAGGTACTATTCTATCAGCATATAGCCGGCTTAAATTTTTAGGCAAAATCTCTAATAACAAGATGGAAAGCACCATTGCAAGGCAAAGTATGACCGAGACTGA
This sequence comes from Chitinophagales bacterium, assembly GCA_023957215.1. GTDB lineage: Bacteria > Bacteroidota > Bacteroidia > Chitinophagales > JADIYW01 > JAMLHH01. The sequence goes on along the minus strand of JAMLHH010000018.1, from coordinate 36,123 downwards.
GCGGTTTGTCACAGAGAGAGTATTCCAATCTTGTACGAGAAAAAAAGTATGGCGAATGATATAATAAGTGATGAAAGTCAGGGATAAAAATTTGATGAGAAGAGTAGCCGTTAATATTAAAGTAGGCGATCTCATATAACTTTGTGCTATATTGAAAATATATTTTCGCCTGTCATCTTCCTCATAGATGTTGTACCTGCCGGTAATAAATACAACTTCCATTCCTGAAAAGATTCCAAAAACTAACAACAATAAAAGAAGGACAACGGTAGTCATATTCGTCAAAAGTAGATATTATTTTAACTCTTTGATATCTTCTAAGTATTTATCATTCAATTAATAGAGCTAAAATAATATTATATTGCCAAATTTGGATAAAAATAAAGATATGACCATTGAAGAAGCTCAAAATATTGTCGATAAATGGATAAAAGAAAATGGTGTCAGATATTTTAATGAGCTGACAAATATGGCTATCCTGACCGAAGAAGTGGGAGAAGTGGCCAGATTGATGGCGAGAATGTACGGCGAGCAATCTTTTAAAGAAAGTGATAAATCCCATGAACTCGGTGATGAAATAGCTGATGTACTTTTTGTACTAATCTGTATTGCTAATCAGACAGGAATCAACCTGACGGAAGCATTGGAGAACAATCTCTTTAAAAAGACACAGCGCGATAAAAACCGACATTGGCAAAATTCCAAAATTACAGGCAGTTGAAAAAATGGACATCTTATTTCATCGTTGTGATTATTTTCGGTAGTTTGGTACTGACCACTTCATTATTACCCAAACAAGTGACTATCACCGAACAAAAAGAACTTTATGGCAAGATGGGAGATGTGGATGTTCAATTTGAAGATTTATCCAATTGGAAAAACTGGAGTGTATGGCATAGAGATAATAATGATGATAGTACTTATACAATCAAATGGTCTCGTTTTTTTGATTTTACGACGAAAGGAAAAATTGTAAAAGAGAAGTCAAATGATAAAATGGCCTCCTTTAGTTTGCCGATGAGCCATGCCGATACCATTTATACAAACATTCATTTAGAAATAAAAGACCAGCATACCTTTGTCGAATGGAAATCTACTATCAGACTCCATTCTTATCTTCGGAGATATTTTTATTTTTTTGTTGAAAGATGGTTGATTAGAGATATTCGGACTAACTTGAATAACCTATCTCAGTATTTTTTTAATAGTGAACTGTTTGCCGGCTGGATTTCGGATTCCTATTATTTGTTAGATTCAAAAGGTGTTATCAATTATGTCATCAAAGACAGATGTCGTGTAGATAATATAGATTCGGTTGCCTTCTATTATTTTAAAGATATAGAAAAAAATGTGAAACGTATATATAACAGAGAAGCATCAGTCTATGTCTATCAGCAAGCGGGCAAAATAGAAAACGACAGTGCAGAATTTATTTTTCTCGGTACTTTGGGCGAAAATGAAAAAGTAACTCAAAATCATATCAATTATGATGGGAGATATATGCAGATTAGATTTTTGGGCGGTTCTAAAATGAAATCTTTGGGGATAAAAAAAGCAAAAGAGATAGCGAAGAAAGAGAAATTTCAGATTGATACCGAACCTCTTATTGTATATTCCTCAAAGTTTTTGGAAACTGAAAAGGTTAAAAAATTAGATACCAATATGATGACAATGAGTTTTAGGGTAGTAAAGACAAATAATTAAAAAACTTATAAGCGCTATACACTTTACTGTTTGATGAAGTGAGTGGCTTTTTGAGTTTGCCCGTCTTCAAAGAGTAGGATGTATGAACCGGCATTTAATTTTGAAATGTTTATATCTTTAAAATAATTATTGATTTTATAAGTAGTTATCGTTCTGCCATCTAAACTCATGATATGGATATTCCCATTTAGTTTTTCAGTTGATATGAGCTTTATTATATTTTGACTTGGATTAGGATATGTACTGATTGAATTTTGGTTAGCTTTTGAATTGGCTATAGAAGTAGAAACGCTATTATTACTCAATTTCCAAACAACGCCACTTTTATTTTGAGTGGTATCTTTAAAAGTAAAGTAAATGTCATTGTTTATTTGAGTGCTAAATAAAATTTCCTCATCTAAATCATAAGAGAAATCAGACTCAATTTGGAATATTTGATTGGGAGGCTGATTCAAATCACTGATTTCGTAATAACTTAAATATGATTTGAAAGGAATGTCATAAGATCTGTCGTCTAAGTCATCTCCTCTTAGTAAGATACCGATTTTATCTTGATCTGTTTGTAGTATTTGTATGCTGTTTAGAACAATCTCATTACCACCGAAAATCTCATAAGAATTAAAAATAAGATTTTCGTTAGAGAAATTAATTTTATCATTTTCAATGTTAAGGAAACCTACTCTAAATATATTTTGAAATGGAACAGAGTTTGCCTGAATAACCGGCAACCAATCTTTATCGTTTAAATATACTGTCTTGCTAATCGTGTTTTCTTTAAACAGTAAAGGAGCGATACCTAAGGACATGTTTGTCCCTGATGCATAAGTACCTGTTGTAAACCATGATAAAGGCTCAATGTCAATAGACCCTAGCAAGTTGTTAGATGAATTATTGATCTTGTGTATTGAAACATTCAAATCATCATCTAGACTTCCGATTCTATATAACTGATTGTCTATAGTGAATAGACTGAGATTACTGCTATAGAAATTGGATAGTTCACCATTGGGAATAGACTGAAGCAAGATTGTGTTTTCTTTTGTCCCATCAGTCTTCCATATTTTAGAAGCTCCGGGTACTTCACCAAAAATAGTTTGGTCATATAGTTCGAGAAGTATCCCGACATCATTTAGTACAAAATAAACTTCATCATTAAACACATAGAATTGAGTAGGGATAGTGATATGGTCTTCTGTATATTCGCTATAATCATTTAGATTGTTAATGAGCTTGTCAATATTTAAACTGTTTGTCTCGATAGAGTATAGTGCTGTATTGTCAAAAAAATAGATTCTATTTTTATAAACAAAAGGGCTTGTTGAAGCTATTGGATAGTTGGTTGGCCAATACGTATCTTCTCCCCAAATTGTCTGTAATGAAGAGTTGTCAAAAATATACACTTTATTGGCTGTGTTGTTTTCTACTTCCCATACAAATCCCTTTCCATCCACTATTATCCAAAAACGAAAGGTCATTTGTGCCCAATCTTCAAATATAATCTTTTGTGCTTTTGTTTGAATATTTGTACCAATCATCAAGTTTTCTATACCGCTTATATCATCCTTAGTCACAAAGGTGTACACCCAATCTCCATCTTTATAAAAGTGTTTGAGATCTCTATAGTTGTGAGTGTATAAATCATAATAATTTTGACCATAAAAATGACTGCCATTTTTATCAGTATAATTCAGACTAACACTTGTTTTTGTATTTATGTCATATAGATAGTTACTATTCTTGCCATCATTATTTACGATTAGACCTAAATATTGAGAATCTATATTTTCTATATAATCAATACTCGAAGATTCATCAAGACCTAAATCAGCGGGGGTAATGAATACTTCAAGTTGTTGAGCGTTTGTTGTATTTAATACGGAAAAGTGGATAAATAAGAGAAGTAAGAGTTTGAGAGTTTTCATATTAAAGAATTTAATACGAATATAATATATTATTATATTATAAATTGAAAGTTAATCAAATATTTCTTATGAAAAATATAAAATTAACAAAAAAGATAATCAAAGATGATTTGACTAGTCGTCACTAACCTGATGCTGTAAAATATCCCAAACCGGATTTACGTCATATACACTCTTATCTCCAAAATTAGATAAAACAATCACACAAATCTCATCGGGAAACATTCTAAAAGTACCGGTGTATCCGTGCCACCAGCCATTGTGGAAAACCACAGTGCCTACACCAGCTTCATCCACTAAACGCCAGCCATAGCCATAATTTTTTATGCCGGGGTGTTCATTACTTCTTTCTACTACCACGCTATCCAAAGTAGATTGCTTAAAAAATCCTGCATACCTATTGGCTCTTTCCCATTTCAACAAATCTTCCGTGGTGGTAAAAATATTTTTATCTCCATCTATACCGTCAGTAGGCATTATTTTATCAGGTCTGTTTCTATATTGATATCCGGTGGTAAGATGTGATGAAGGCAGTGTCGGGTGGTGTTTTGAAAAGATAAAAGTATGATTCATATTCAAAGGAATAAAAATTCTCCTTTTCATAAAATCTTCAAAAGGCATGCCTGAAACTTGTTCGATGATTAAAGGCAGTAATGCAAAATTGGTATTGTTATATTCAAATTTCCTATTGGGAAGATGATGTATTTGAGGTTGGTACTGAATGAGATAATTCAAAAGCTCCTTGTTGTCCTTTAAACTATCTTCATTCCAAACCTTTTCTGTCGTATATAAATAGTTGGGCAGACCGGATCGATGGGACAATAGGTCTTTGATTCTTACTCCTTTGTAAGGGAAATCAGGAAAAAACTCTTCTATGGTTTGATCTAAATGAAGTCTTCCGTCTTCTACCAATAGCATTACCGCCATTGCTGTAAATGTCTTGCTGATAGAGGCTATCTGAAAAAGGGACTGATTGGTCAGACTGTCATCGGCGGCTATATTTTCAACGCCAAAGGAAGCTTCATAGATGATTGCCCCTTTTTTGGCTACCAATACATTTCCATTAAAATGCTTGTTGCTAAAATACTTATCTAATTCACTTCGCCAGTTTTCGATGGTCTCGGCAGATTCGTCGAGTACCTCTTCAACAGTAGGTTTCTGGTAAGATTTGAAATAGTTTAAAACAGGTGAAGGCTCTTGATTTTTACAACTACTAAATAAAAGAATGAAAAATAAAATAAAATGGAATTTCCTCACTACGCCGGTACTTGTTTCACTAATTCACAATTAAGCGTTGTCCTAAAAAAATAGTTGCTGTTTTTAGTTTGTTTAGATTTTTGAGCATATCGACAGTGATATTCATCCTCGTGGCAATATTGTATAAGGTATCACCTCGTTTCACGATATAGTATTTGGATTGGGCGATGGATTGTGAAACGCTATTTTTGATTTCTTCCAATGTGCTGAACTCATTATCATCTTTGACATTGGTAAAAGGTTGAGGATTGTCTATCTTTTTCCTTTCGGCGAAATAATTTTTTTCAGGTAAAATTTCTTCATCAGGATTGCGCGGGCCTAATAAAACGTTTTCGACAAAATCAGTATGATACACTTCCATATTTAATTTGTTGGATAAAATAATGATGGTCACACTATCATCAACAAATCTCTTGAAAACCAAGTTGTAATCGTGCCACCAACCATTGTGATATATCAATCTTTTACCGTCTTCCAATGTTTTCATTCTCCAACCCAAACCATAGTTGTTTCCATCGCTATTATCGGTTTGTGGTGTATATGCCATCTTGATGGTAGAAGGTTTTAATAAGGTATGATTATACCATGATTGATCCCATTTTAATAAATCTTCGGTTGTAGAGTAGATTCCTTTGTCACCCAACGCTCCATCAAATAAATCGGGCTGTCTGAGTACCCAATTACCTTCGTATCCGTATGTTTGATGCTCTTTCTTCGCTTGCGTCGGATGCCACGCCCAAGTGTTTTTCATTCCCAAAGGCTTAAAAATATTTTCTTCTACAAAATCCGAGAAAGACAGTTCGCTAATTTTTTCTACTAATAAAGCCAATACCACGTAATTGGAATTATTGTACTTGAATTTTGTATTGGGACTGCTCTGTATTTTGGGTCTGTATTTGACAAACATATCTATAACATCCTGATTATCGATATATTTTTTTTTGAAGTACTTTTTATAGTCGGTATAATCGGGAAGCCCTGACTGGTGTGAAAGAAGTAGTCTGACAGTGATACCTTTGTAAGGGAAATTGGAAATATATTTTCTTATGTCATCATCCAAGCCTATTTTGCCTTTTTCGTAAAGGAGGAGAATGGCGGTTGCAGTGAAAGGTTTACTGGTTGATGCCAATTGAAATTTGGAGTCATTGACCAGTTTTTCTCCACTACTTTTTACAGCCCAACCCATTGATTTCTGATAGATAATTTCTCCTTTATATGCAATCAGTATGTTCCCGTTAAATTTACCTCTTTGGTACTGATCGGAATAATAATTGTCAATCTGATCAACCGCAAATCTGATATGCTGATCCGATATGCCATCTTGGACCTTTTCTACATCAGGTGATTCAGCGCAGGCGTGTAAAAATATGCCGCTGACGATTAATAACAGGATGGATAAATAATACTTCATAAGGCTCAACTTCAAAATAAATCAGAATTAAAAATTTATCAAACTATTTTATATCAACGGTTGTGGATAAGTCTTTATTTTAAAAATTTTTAGCTTAATAGAAAGACTTTTTAGTCTTCTAATAAATTTATCACCAAGCCGGACTTCAATTTAGGTTCAAACCAAGTGGACTTGGGTGGCATGATCATATCATTGTCTGCAATGTCCATCAATTGATTGAGCGTTACGGGATAAAATGCAAAAGCGACCTTCATCTCTCCGCTATCTACTCTTTTGCTGAGCTCATCCAGACCCCTGATGCCACCTACAAAATCAATTCTGCTGTCGGTCTTTTGATTTTTTATTCCCAATACTTTATCCAATACGGATTCACTCAAAACAGTAACATCTAAAGATTTTATCGGATCGCTATCATCATAAGTGTGTGGTTTTGCTTTGAGTTGATACCACTTACCACCTAAGTACATGCTAAACTCATGTAAATCCTGTGGCTTATATGCTGATACTTTTTCTTCGATTTCAAAATCATTCTGAAGTGCTTCGATAAAATCTTTTTCACTCAACCCATTCAAATCTGTCACCACTCTATTGTAATCCATGATTTGTAATTGATTAGAAGGGAAAAGACAAGAAAGGAAAAAGTTAAATGGTTCATCACCTGTATAATTGCCTTTTTCATCTCGGATTTGTTGTCCCACTTTGGCGGATGCCGCAGAGCGATGATGTCCGTCGGCAATATAGGAATATTTCACCTTGGCAGCAAAAAGTTTTTGAAGCTCATTTAAAATAGCAGTGTCGCTGATTTTCCATAGCTCGTGTGTGACATTGAGTTCATCTACAAAAGATACCAAAGGGGCTTCTTTTGTTAAATCTGCAATCAAGACATCAATCTCATCCACTTTTCTATAAGTCAAAAAGACCATGCCGGCTTGAGCCATCTGGGTTTTCATGTGACGAATACGGTCGTTTTCCTTTTTGGGCAAGGTATATTCGTGTTTTTTTATCGTATTGTTAAAGTAATCATCAATAGAAGAGCCGACTACCAAACCTGTCTGTCTCCTGCCATTCATCACTTGCGAATAAATGTACATGGAAGGCTCTTCGTCTCTCACCAAATAACCGTTCTCGATAAATTTCTGAAAAATCTCTCTTCCTTTTTCATAGACTTCATCGGCATATTGATCCACATTGTCGTCAAAATTAGCTTCCGGTTTTGCAATTTGTAAAAAAGTCAAAGGTTCTCGTTTAAATTCCTCTCGTGCTTCTTTAGAATTTAAAACATCATAAGGCTTGGATGCAATCCTTCCTGTCAAATCTAATCTCGGTCTAAGTCCTCTAAACGGACGGATTTTTATCATAAATCGGATTTTGTCCAAAGATAAAAGGTGATGAGTTTAAAATGAAATCATGTATCTTTTATTATAAAAAATTAAAGGACAGTTGGACGCTGTCTTTATTCTATCTCCACTGCAAAGAAGAAATCAGGTGGTCAATATCCTTTTTCAGATAGTCCAAAGATGGAGATACAGAATCTATATTGGGTGTAGAATGAAAATAGAGTGCGCCCCTGATATAATGATGCAGACTGTCTGTCAAAAAAAACTGTGTACTTGATGCGGCATCTCCTCCTACATCAAACTGGTAGCCAAAGGTATTGTGTTTCGGATTTTCTATCAGTTCTTCGTCTATGAAGTCAGCTTTTTGACTGTGTTTGAAAGTAAGTTTGTAGGTGTCAGCAATTACCCTTTCAAAATCATTTCTGTTTTTTATGTTTTTGTATGAAAGGAAGATTGTGGCATTAAAACCGGGTAATCTTACATCTAACCAGCAAGGATGCTCGGGCTTCTCGTCAAAAAAGTGTTTTTCCTGCTCTACGACCGAATAAGTAGGAATGTCAAAGGTACAAGGACAAATAGGATTGTCATATTCCTTGTAGCTATGCTGAGGTAGATCGGGCTGGAAATAAGCGTTAGGTTTGGGTACGTAATCATGTTTGCATGATGTAAAAGATATTACGACCGGCAAAAGCAATACAAGTAGTCTAAATTTCATTTTTTGTAATTTTCACCTTTACGATACGTGTCAGATTGATTTCCAAGACTTTAAAAGTATAACCTGCTATTGTCACTTCATCATTTAATTTGGGCATTTCGCCTTTAATTTCCAAAATCAATCCTGCAATACTGTCTGCTTCGCCTTTTTCTTCATCAAAAGTATCAAAATCGGTATCCATGACTTTGCACACATCGTTGATACTTGTTTTTCCTTCAAAGATAAAAGTGGTTTCATCTATTTTCCGATAATCTATTTCATGTAAATCGTCAAATTCGTCTTTAATCTCTCCAATGATTTCTTCTAAAATATCTTCCATTGTCACTAAACCGGATGCGCCACCATACTCATCGACGACAATGGCGAGATGAATCTTTTTTGCCCTAAATTCATCCAATAGGGTATCTATCTTTTTGCTTTCTGGAACAAATAAGGCGGGTTTGATAAGAGACAGCCAATCGAAGTTCTGCTCTTTGTCCAAGTATTTGAGTAAATCTTTTGCATACAAAATACCTATTGTATGGTCGAGATTGTCCACACAGACCGGAATCCTCGAATAGCCGGATTCCCTGACTGTTCTTAGTAAGTCTTTAAAATTTGTAGAAGCATCTACATAGACGACATCCATCCTTGAACACATGATTTGGGAAGCAGAAATATCGCCAAATTGTACGATACCTTTTAAAATATCTTTTTCGTCGATTTGATCGCCGGTCTTGTCATCTTCATCTATATTGTCGATAGCCTGATTGAGTTCTACCGATAAAATCCCTTTGTTATACTTGTCGAGTTTGCCATTGATAAGATTGGTGATAAAGGTCAACATTAGGATAAAAGGTTTTAGGATAAAATTGAAAAACGAAATGATACCCACATATTTTCGGGCGTGCCTTAAATTGTTGCTCAAGGCCTTAGATTTGGGAATCATCTCCGTAAAACTGATTTTTATGATGACGATGAGAACCGTGATGATGGAGAATTTTATCAGTACGTTTTCCGTATTCCAGCCTATTGATTCATATATTTTGATGGCCCAAATAATCAGGCAGACGAAAAGTAGCAGATTGACAAGTGCTACTGTCGAAACAAATTCATTGGGGGATCTTAAAAACCTTAAAATTTTCAAATCCGAAGCCAAATCACTTTTCTCTAAAAGCTTTTTCTTTTCATTATTGAGAGAGAAAATGGCAGCTTCCGTGGAGCTGATCATCCCTGAAAGATAAATGGTAAAGATAAATAGTAAAAAATAAACAACGGTGATACTCAGTTGTGATACAACTGCTACATCGTACAAAAAATTATATGAGGGAGGCTGACCGGAATCCAACTTATTTATTTTAATTCAACAATATTATTACAAACTTAGAAAATATCATCATTATAGTCAGGAGTATCTTCTATATTATTTGAAGTATCATCTTCTTCAATTTCGTCTTGACGTAAATCACGGGGTGTCAGATTTTGAAAATAATCGGCGATGACTTCGGTGATATACTTTCGGTTGCCATCTTTGTCTTCCCATGAGCGAGTCCTGTTTTTACCTTCTACATAGATCAGATTTCTCTTTTTGATATCTCTGAAACCTCTTTCCGCCATATTGCCCCACATCACTACATTGTGCCAATCGGTAATATCTTTCCATTCGCCATTGGAGTCCTTGTAGCTTTCGGTAGTGGCTAATCTGATATTGAGTTTGGAACGATTATTATCCAAATTTCTCATTTCGGGATCTAAGCCTACGCGCCCTATTAAAATCACTTTGTTTACGCCTTTCATAATATCAATTTAAACAATTGCAAAAAGTTTATATACTAAAATAAATATTTATATTTATCTGACAAATAATCTCTAATTATTTTTGGAAAACTATATTTATTCAAATCTACTTTTTTTATTTTTAGAAAATGACAAGAAACGATAATTTCTTTTACTTGGTATTCAAAGAATTTTGCCTCGATATTCCTATGTGTTAGCTTCTGTTTGTACTTTTTACTGATTCTTGAATTTATAACTTGATGTGAATTTACTAAATCTTTATTGATTATTTGCAATAATTCTTTTTCAGATTCTACTACCGGAAATTGATATAAATATTTCCAGATATCTTTTTCTTCCCGTTTTTGAATCAAGATATCTTCATCAGACTCTATGACTAAAAAATTAAAAAAGATCTGACTTTTCTTATTGGGCTTTTTAGTTTTCTTTACGGGGTAGTCCGGGATGGTTTGGGTATTGAAAGCTTTGCATTTTTCCGCAAGTGGACAGTTTTCACAATCAGGATGGGCCGGTTTGCAGATGACGGCTCCTAAATCCATGATAGCCTGATTATAGACTGCCGGTTGATTTTTGTCTAATAATTTTTGAGCTAAATCTTTAAAATACTTTTTCCCTTCAGTGGTGTCTATGGAAAGTTTTATACCGAAAAAACGAGATAGCACCCTGAAAACATTTCCATCCAAAACCGCATAAGGTTGATGATAGGCGAAAGACAATATGGCGGAAGCCGTGTATTCGCCTACTCCTTTCAGAGCGAGAACCTCTTCATATTTTGCAGGAAATTTCCCGTCGTGGTGTTTGACAATATATTTTGCCGCCTCATGTAGATTTTTAGCTCTATTATAATATCCCAATCCCTCCCAATCTTTATATACTTCATTGATACCGGCATCCGCCAGATGAAAAACGGTCGGATATTTAGAAACGAACTTTTGATAATATTTATACCCTTGTTCCACTCTTGTTTGTTGGAGGATGATTTCTCTCAGCCATATATAGTATGCATCCTCCGTTTGTTGCCACGGAAGAGCTCTGACTTTAGTTTTTGACCACAAAATGATGGAATGTGTGAAAAAACGACTCATTTTACAATAGTTTCATATTCAAACAGCAAACAGATACTTTTTTTTACCAAAAATTTTGACTTCTTTTGCTTTAGAAATTGAATTATAAGCGATATATAATAAAAAACAATGAGAAAAGCAGATTTAATAAACAGTATTTCGGAAAAAACAGGAATCCCTAAGGTAGATGTTTTGGTGACTTTAGAGACTTTTTTTAAAGAAGTAAAAGACACTTTGTCTGATGGAGAAAACATTTATATCAGAGGTTTTGGCAGTTTCATTAGAAAAAGAAGAAAAGCTAAAATAGGAAGAAATATTAAGAAAAACGTAGCGATTGAGATACCTGAACACGAAATACCGGCATTTAAACCTGCAAAAGTTTTTGTTGACCAAGTGAAAGACTCGGGAGTTATAGAATAGCCAAAATATATAAGAGGTGTTTTCTAATAAGAATGTGAGCATCTTGAGTATAATCGCTATTCTATTGATAGGTGTTTTATACTTTGGAAATTTCACAAAAAAAAATGCATTGCCGGTTGATAATCATCAACACGAGTCCAAAACGGTTTCTATTGATGATTATGAACAAGGGCAAACCAATACTTTGTCAGAAGAAGACAAGGCAGAAATAAATATACTCAAATCCAATCTGAGTAAAGCCAAAGGTGTAGATCAGAAAATAGATTTTTTTCATAAGATTGCACATTTTTGGAAAGGGAAGTCGGATGTTATCTCTAACTACTATCTTTTTAGAAGTGCTAAGCATGAGGGTAAATACGATAGCTGGATGAGTGTGGGAGATCAATTTATGACTTTGTTAAGAAACTCTGATAATCAAGAAATAAGAGAAATTTCAGCTAACTTTGCCATGCAATCGTATGAGGCAGCTTTGAAGATAAATCCCGATGACAACGATTTAAAACTAAAAGCTGGTTCGGCATATATAGAGAGCGGTACCGAGCCGATGAAAGGTGTGAGTCTGATTAAGGAAGTGACACAGTCAGATCCGAATAATCAGGAAGCGCTTATTTTATTGGCCAGATTCTCTATCATGTCCGGACAATTCGATAAAGCAAAGCAGCATTTGGATAAGGTCTTGGAGATGAATCCTGTCAATACTGAAGCTATCTTCTTCATGGCGATTACACAGGCAGAATTGGGTAATAGCGATAAAGCGATAGAGCTCTTGGAAGTCAGTAAAAAGATGGTGAACAATCCTGACTACGATGCTGAAATTGATGTTTATATAAATGATTTAAAATCACATAAAAAATAAAATATATGCCAAGCGTAAAAAAAAGAAAACGACACAAAATTTCTACTCACAAAAGGAAAAAAAGACTGAGAAAAAATCGTCATAAGAGTAAAAAATAACAAGTAACAATATAACCGGCTTCCTTTAGGAAGCCGGTTAATAAAATTTTCACCATGGTTAGAGAATTGATTATACACTCTAACACTATCGGTGTGGAAATTGCACTTCTTGAAGATAAAAGACTTGTAGAGTATCATATTGACTCTTTCGATAAGAAGGAGTTTTCGGCAGGTGATATTTATTTGGGGAAGGTCAAAAAAATCAATCCCGGTCTGAATGCGGCATTTATTGACATTGGTCATGAAAAAGATGCATTTATACACTATTCCGATTTGAGTCCCAACCTCTTGAATTTAAAACAATTCACGAAACAAATAAGTCATCGCTCGCAGTCCCATCTCTTGGACGGGTATGATACCAACGACCAAATACATAAGGATGGAAATATAGCTGATGTACTTGCCAAAGGAGAATGGTTGGTCACTCAGATTATGAAGGAGGCAATTTCAACGAAAGGTCCGAGAATGACATGTGAGGTAACAATACCCGGTAGATATGTCGTATTAGCGCCTTTCACAAATAGTGTTGGAATTTCAAAAAGAATAAAAGATAAAGAAGAAAGGGAAAGACTTTCGTCTATTATCGAAAAATACAGACCGAAAAACTTCGGATTTGTGGTACGTACAAATGCGGAAGGACAGCCGGAAGCCAATATCCAAAAAGATATAGAATCTTTATTGGACAAGTGGGGAAATGTCAAAAACGGAATTGCCGACCCCAAAAGTCCGAGACGTGTCTTGTCGGAAATAAAGAAATCTATTTCTATCGTCAGAGACTTGGTCAATGACAGCTTTGAAAGGATAGTCTGCGACAATCAAAAGTTGTTTGAGGAACTGAAAGTCTATCTCAAAAAGAAAGCGGTCAATCATTACGACAAGTTGGAATTGTTTCAAGGTGAGCGTTCTATTTTTGACGAATTAGATATTACCAGACAGATCAAAGGTTCTTTTGGTAGAAATGTGACACTCAAAAGCGGTGCTTATTTGGTATTGGAAAGTACGGAAGCCCTGCATGTCATAGATGTCAATAGCGGCCCGAAAATCAATAGGGTCGATGACCAAGACACCAATGCATTTAACGTCAATCAGGAGGCCGGTTTGGAAATCGCCAGACAGATGCGTCTGAGAGATTTGGGCGGTATCATCGTGATAGATTTTATAGATATGAAATCTTCCGAGTACCGGGCTAAAATTTTAAAAGTCATGGAGGAAGCCCTGAAAGCGGATAGAGCCAAACATAGTATTCTTGCCATTAGCAAGTTTGGATTGATGGAGATTACCAGACAGAGAGTCCGCTCGGAAATAAGTCCGATGGAGTTAAAAAACCAATTGCAAACTTTAGCGAATATCCCAAGTCCCGAATCTGTCAAAGTCGAGATAGAAAAGGAAATGTCCACACTCATCAAGCGATACGGCAAAAAGTATTATTTGATAGTACATCCTTTTGTGTCGGCTTATTTGCAAAAGAATTTCTTTTTGCTGCAAAGACTACACTGGCTGTTGAAGTTAAAGGTTTGGATAAAAATCAAAGAGGACTCTTCGTTAAACTTGGATGAGTTTTATCTGATCAATAGGGGAGAGCTGAAAGTGGATAAAGCGAAAGCTTAATGCGGTTTGGCGACTAAATGTGTAGGCGCAAAAACGGAAGCCGGCAGTAAATTACTTTGGGCTATTTTTAGTAAGATCCACTCAGCTTCTTCAAAAGAGGTACCTCGTCCAAAAGAGACCTGCTTATTGGGATATTCCATGAGCAAGATACTCCTGTTTCTTTTCTGCCAGACACCATCTTTTCTGACTTGATATTCTTCAGTACCCAATCTTAGATTGGAAATATCTTTTACCAAGTAGTAGTTTCTTCTGTTGTAAAAAACCAAAGGCTTTTCTATGAGGATTTGTTGGGCATTGATTAAAATCTTTTCCCGTCCCATCAAGGTGAAATTTAAAAATGTAAATCCGATGCCACCTATGACTGACCAACATAAAACGGCTAAGAGAAAAAGCATTTTGTGCCAAAAGTTCATTTCAGGAATATACAGATGGTCAATCAGTAGCCACAGGCACAGTACCCAAGGAAGAACGGCGATAAAGAAGCCGATGAGAAGCTTTTTGTTCTTCTTGACAGGAACCAATATCGTCAACTGACGACTCTGTGTGTGTATATGTATTCTATTTGTACTCACCGAATGCATACAAATTTAACCAAATCTATGAATACTTGAAACTACACAAAATTTATATATCTTAGAGACAGTAAAATATAGAGATGAAATATCTAATCACTTTGTCACCTGCCAAATCTCTTGATTGGGAATCTGAGTTGCCTTTTGAGAAATATAGTGAACCTATATTCAAAAAAGAAGCAAGTACCCTAATGAAAGAACTCCGAAAGAAATCAGTAGAAGAAATTTCCGGCATGATGAAAATCTCACCCAAGCTTGCCGGCTTGAATGCAGATAGATACCAAATCTGGTCAACGGGAAAAGAAGCAGCGCGTCCCGCCATCTATGCTTATAATGGTGATGTATATGAGGGATTTGATGCTTATAGTTTGGATAAAAACGGATTGGAAAATGCCCAAAAGCACCTCAGAATTATTACAGGCTTGTATGGGATTTTGCGCCCATTAGATTTGATACATCCTTACAGGTTAGAGATGAGTACACCCTTGGAAGTGGGAAATTCGGATAATTTGTATGAATTTTGGAAAGATACTTTGACAAATGAAATCAATAAGGAACTGTCCGATAAAGACTATCTGATAGATTTGGCTTCTAAGGAATATTCAAAATCTGTCGTGCGTTCCAGGCTGAAAGCAAAGGTAATCACTCCGCAATTTTACGATTATAAAAACGGGCAGTACAAAATCATCAGTTTTTATGCTAAAAAAGCGCGAGGCTTGATAGCGAGATATATTTTGGATAAGGATATCAAAGATATCGAAGAGCTGAAAGGTTTTGACAGACAAGGTTATTTTTATAATGAACCGATGAGTCAAGGAAATATATGGGTATTTACGAGAGGATGAAAGTGGGGGACTTTGAAATCCTAAGGTGTATGATATCTCTTCATAAAATTATGCAGTATTTGACTCATAATTAAATCATTGTTGAGTCCGCTGCCTGCTGCTATAGAGCCGAATGACAAGATTGCATTTTTAGGATTTTCTATTATCACTAAATCCCCTCCGCCATTATCCGGATTTGTTCCTTTAGCAAGTACGATGGTGTTTTGGGGACTACGATCGTTCACTTTGTCCATTTCATCTCCGCTTGTACCTCTTCCATCTATTCCTTTTATTCCAAATTCTGTATTTGTATTAACATGGCAGTTTTGATATATCCAATGTGTAGGATTCATTACGCGATAACTGTTATAAGTCGCATATCCGGCATTTGTAAAAGCATTTCCCCAATATTGTGCTTCATTAGAAAACTGTGTCCTCCATGAACCGGCAGGTATCAAGGTGTTAGTAAAAAAAGTACCGTCTTTACGGCACTCGATGGTGTTAAAATTATCTTTGAAACGCACTTTATAATAGGACTGATTACCTCCTAATGAAATAATATTTTTGGTTTGGGAAAATTTGCTTAATGCATCAAGCATTTTCGGAGAAAAATATTCACAATGCTGTGCAAATACGATGGTATTTACATCGTTAAACAATTCGGGATATCTTTCCAAATATGAATCGGGATAAACGTTACAATCATAGCTTTTAAGGAAGAATTGATATATATTTTGAAAGATAAACAAATCATGCCCGATAAAAGTAGAGTCAAACGTACAAGAAATCAATGGACGCCGGGTCGAGATCTCATATACACAACTGTCATCCAATGTATTCCGGTAAAAGCTCTTGCCACCGTAATGATTATA
The DNA here is from genome assembly GCA_023957215.1 of Chitinophagales bacterium. GTDB lineage: Bacteria > Bacteroidota > Bacteroidia > Chitinophagales > JADIYW01 > JAMLHH01. The sequence continues at coordinate 19,687 of JAMLHH010000018.1, read as the reverse complement.
AGCATGCCAGGTCGTAACAGGCGCTAAGATAACCAACTTTGATTTTGCCGAGCTATTGATAATAACGGGAACATTAAAAGTACTTTTCTTGTTTTTAAGCTGTATGCTATATGTACCGGGAGCCAAGTTTTCACTTGCTAACTCAATCGACTGCTTATTGTGAATCGGGATGGACTCTAACTTTTTGAATTGGTAGTTTTGAATCGGTAGCAGTAATTGTGCCGACTCTATATCGTCTGCGTTTTGAAGATGTACAATGATTTTCTCTCCCTGCGTATAGACAACTTTTTCGGTATATCCCGTCAACGAATCTATATAGATGGCTCTTTTCTCTCTACTGACACTTGGATTTTGCAGTAAATCGGTTTCTTTGATGAGTTTGTCAAAAATTATTTTCAGAGGAGTGCGTACATTTCTTCTTTTCACCTCTTTTATATAGTTATTTCTTGGTAAAAAATTGTTGCTAAAAACAGTATCCAAAATAGGTTCTTCAAGCAAGTCCTGAAAGTTAGAAGGAGTTACATCTTTTGTATAAAAAGCAAGTTCGTTGAGTACCTGATAGGTAATGGGCTGAAAGATAAAATCCGGAAGTGTATCAGAAAATGGATAGCTTTTGTATTCGGTAATTTGCATGCTGTCAGCATAAGAGGTATCTTGCCCCCAGTTAAAAACATAGACCTTCATTTTTTCTCCATGTATTACCGGTGGAGATTTTACCAACAAGTGTAAATGATACCAGCCCGTATTTTCATCTTGAAGATTTGGAACTCTTGTAAAATTCCACCCTTGCCATGGTGATTCGGCAGTTAGATTAACAGAGTATTTTTTTGATTTTACTTTGGCTGTTATATGATAATAAGTTTCCGGTTGGGGCTCAAGCTCTATTGTGAAGCCATAACTGCTTTCAGGGCTTAATGCAACCGCCTTGTCAATCTCTGAGTATTGCCCCTTGTCTATCAAATGATACCCCGGTACTTCCTCTACAGGAGAGTTAACAGAGAGTATATAACTTTTTTGCAAATTCTTTTGAGAATTTAATTGGCAACTGATAGTAAAAATACTAATAACGATGAATAGAAATTGTCTCATTGTTTTTTTTATAAAGTTTAAAATTTTATTTTTTGAAAGTTTTTCACTCCACAAACTCATACCATATTTTTAACCCGTCGATTTCCAATGTTTGAGCTTCTGCATCGTGCTTATACGGGAAGTCTTGTACAATCGTTTTAAAATACTCTTTACTACCGTCTGGATCTAAATTTCCGTCCATTCCACCTTTATATAAAGTGCTTGTTCTTTTGGATACAAGATGTGTGCTTTTTTCTTCTAAGATATAATACTGTGGAAATCCGAAGGATATCAACCAATTTCCCTCACCAAGCTGGCTGAAATTTTGAGTACTGTCTATATAAAGTAAATCAAAATTTGTTATTCCATATCTATTAGAAAATAATAATTCTTCATTGACCAATCGTTTTAATTTCATAGGAATATCATCCGCTTTGTTGTACTGAAACGTAAAGTCAGCTGTATAATAGTCAGGATCTGACCAATAAAAAAATGGAGTTTCTAACTTATCTGGTAATCCATTGTCATTGTAGGATAATACATCTGTAGCCAATCCAAAATACAAAACAGAGGTTGAGACTGGTACATCAGGCGAAACTTCCGACATGACCGATTTCAATCTGCCTTCTGATGTCCTGCTGATATGAATTTCATCCTGAGTAGTAAAATTCTGAGGTTCAATACTCAAATGACGGGTAGTAACCATAATATTTTCTATCTTTTTGTTCTGAAAGCCTATAATGGAATTATCCCAATAAAGAGAAAATAGCTGATCCTGCTCTACGGAATTTGTAACTTTTATTTGCTCGTGGTTGTATTCTACCTGAACTCTTCGAATATCATCATTCATGATGTAGCTCAATTGTCCGTCAGTATCATAGTGATATGTACATTCTTTTGTGTACATCAAAAAATTTCCTTCATAGATGTGATTAGCATCATAATCATGCCCCATGTATTGCACTTTTGTTATTCTGATATCTCTATCGTCTCCATTTGAGATATCAGGTTTCTCTACTGTATCTTTCTTACAAGCACTCATCAGTAGTATGCAAGCAAAGAATATGTATTGTATTTTTAACAGCTTTGTCATGACTTGAAGCTTTTTTAGATGTAATTTACATAAAAACAATGATAACAATAAGAATAAAAATCTATTTTTAACTTTTCTCGATAAAGAATCCCATTCTAAAAATAAGTAAAATATCTAAATAAAGACATTAATGTCCTTTTATGCAATAAGATGATTTTATTTTCGTTACATAAAAAAATCAATATGGAAATAATATCTACACCTTTATCATCTTACTACAAAACCTCTAATATCAAGCAGAACAAAGAAATTAACCTTGCTGAAGTTTCCCAAGTATTTCAGTTTGACAAAGAAAGCTTGCAACAGATAGCTGATTTCGTCTCCAAGGATGAATTACTGACACCCCAACAAAGTACCATAGATGCAATTATGAACTATGCCCGTCTGAAGAATCCGGTTCATTAGCAGATTTCTCGCTATCCTGTGAGGTGGATGAGATATCTTTAGGAGGTGGATTATCATCAATTATACTTTCTGCTTTGATGATATCTGATATATCCATTTCATCTTTGATAGGATGCTTTTCTTCTTCCAGACTGATATCGACCATCGGATTTTCGACAAAAGCTTCTTCAATGAGAGTGTTTTCATCGTTTTCATCCTCTATAATCTCCGCATCCGAAATCGCTTTCTGATCCGCCAACTCCTTTTTCTGCATAAGTATCTTGATCTTTTCTTTGGGAATGGAAACCGTGTCGGCGATGGGAACAAAAAAGTGCATTCCCAATATTTTCAGATGGATATCACCTTTTACTTCCACTGCGATTTCACGGATGATAAACAGTCTCAGAAAGCTGAAAATAGCCGTGATATGATTCATTTTGACATCAATATTGACATACTTTTTGCTTCCGGAAGGCAGTCGTGTGGTATTTTCGTAGATGACTTCACCGATTTTTAGTTCCTTATTGAATATATCAAAATGTATACCTTCTAACCTGACCGGAATCAAAAAATTATTAATGACAAAAGCTTTGTTTTCAAATAAAACGTAAGAAATAGTGGTCTTTATATACTCTAATTGATCGAGTTTCCAAAGGTTGTTGAGCTTTAGTAATTTGCCTATCCTTTTCTGGATAAAAGTCCTTAGCCATTCTCTGAGAAATTTTTGCCACTTCATGATGTAATACTAAGTTATAAATATTCTATTGGAAAATTTCGTTTTTTAAGAAAGTCCGTCACCGATGATTTTTAAAATCACCATTTTTAAACACTCTTGATTTTTTAAATTTTGTTTTAGACTGCTAAAATTGTATTTTCGTACAAAAGTATTTTCATGCGAAATGAACTGACAGCCATCTCACCAATTGATGGACGATACGCTTCAAAAACAGCTAATCTAAGCCCTTATTTTTCAGAGTATGCACTCATCAGGTACAGAATACGTGTAGAGATAGAATATTTCATCGCCCTGTCAGGACAGATACCCGAATTACCACCGTTTGATGAAGCCCAGCAAGATACTTTGAGAAGAATATATCTCAACTTTAATGAGGACGATGCAAAAGCGGTCAAGAAAATCGAAAGCAAAACGAATCACGATGTCAAAGCGGTAGAATATTTTATCAAAGAAAATATCACGGATTCCGAAATACGTAAGCATATAGAATTTATACATTTCGGTATTACCTCCCAAGATATCAACAACACTGCCATTCCGTTGATGATCAAAGAGGCCAATGAGGGGGTCTATATTCCTATATTGAATGAAACAGTCAATGCGATGAGAAATTTGTCTATACAGACCAAGGATATTACTATGCTTGCCAGAACGCACGGGCAGCCGGCATCTCCTACCAAAATGGGGAAAGAGATAAAAGTTTTTGTAGAAAGACTGCAACACCAGATTAGTTATTTCGCATGGATACCCAATGCGGCAAAATTCGGAGGTGCAACGGGAAATTTCAATGCACATCACGTGGCTTATCCCAATATTGACTGGAAAAACTTTGCCAATTTCTTTGTCAACAGAGTCTTGGGACTCAACCGTTCTTTGACGACTACCCAGATAGAGCATTACGATCACTTAGCGGCCTTGTTTCATAATTATTCCCGTATCAATACGATACTTCTCGATTTCTGTAAGGATATTTGGCAGTATATTTCTATGGAATATTTTAAACAAAAAATCAATAAAGACGAAGTCGGTTCTTCCACCATGCCACACAAGGTCAATCCCATAGATTTTGAAAATGCGGAGGGAAATCTCGGACTTGCCAATGCGCTTTTTGACCATATCGCAGGAAAATTACCTGTTTCGAGATTGCAAAGAGACTTATCGGATTCTACAGTGCTGAGAAATGTCGGTGTGCCGGTTGCATACACGCTGATAGCTTTGGAGGCTATCAAAAAAGGGATTAGCCGGTTGGTGGTCAATGAAAGTGCGATAGCGGATGATTTGAATGAAAATTGGTTGGTCGTCTCTGAAGGAATACAAACGGTTCTGAGAAGGGAAGGTTATGATCATCCTTATGAGGCTTTAAAAGAGTTGACACGTACCAATCAAAAAGTTTCTAAAAAGGAAATAGATAATTTTATTGACGGCTTAAAGGTTTCAGATAAGGTGAAAGCCGAACTGAAAAGAATCAGCCCCGAAAATTATTTTGGTATCTAAAACATCGGTATAGTTATCAGATGGATATCAATCTTATATATTCTGACAAACGTTCAGAGCAATATACTCCCCAACACGGAATCGGTGCGAGAAATGAATTTTTAAGAGATTTTGACCGAATCATCTTTTCGTCTGCTTTTAGAAGATTGCAAAACAAAACGCAGGTTTTCCCTTTGCCGGGAAGTGTTTTTGTTCATAACAGATTGACACACTCCTTAGAAGTTTCGTCTGTCGGGAGAACTTTGGGCAATGATATTGGAGATTATATTTGTCAAAAGTTTGAAACCCATTTGACCCGAGAAAGCAGGGAGTTTTATAAATACAATCTATATCACGTCATCTCTTCGGCTTGTTTGTGTCACGATATCGGCAATCCGGCATTTGGTCATTCCGGTGAAGATGCGATAGTCACCTTTTTCAAAAAAAATGCTGATGGTCTCAAGCCGTATTTTTCCGAGAAGGAATGGTCAGATTTGATTAATTTTGAAGGGAACGCAAATGCTATTCGTCTTTTGACTCAACAACAGACGGGGAAATCTCACGGTGGCTTGCTTTTGACTTATACCACTTTGGCATCTATTGCAAAATATCCTTGTGAATCGACTGCAAAAGATAAGAAGTTTTTGCATAGGAAGAAGTTTGGATTTTTTCAGTCCGAAAAAAATACCTTTATCGATATTGCTAAAAATACCCAAATGTTGCAAGTCTCGGATGAGCCTGTCGTTTTTCAACGGCATCCGTTTGTCTGGTTGGTAGAGGCGGCGGATGATATCTGTTACAATATCATAGATTTGGAAGATGCCCATAGATTGGGAATCGTCTCGCATATAGAATGTTATGAAGTTTTTATGGATTTACTGTCTTCTATTGCTGCCGTTGAGATAGATAAAATCAATGCCAAAGTGAATGGTATCAAAGATAAAAATGATAAAATCGCTTATTTGAGGGCAAAATCTATACAATATCTGACCATCCTCTGTATAGAAGCTTTTAAAGATTTTCAGGAAAATATTTTTTCCGGCAGACAGACAGTTTCTCTTTTCAAATCTGTCTGTCAACAATATTCTGCTGTCGATAAAATAGAAGCTTTTTCAATAGAGAATATCTACAATCACCGTAGTGTGTTAGAGATAGAAAATGCCGGTTATAATGTGATGTACGAGCTGCTGACTCACTTTGTCTTTCCGATTATAAAACCTAAAGGAGAAAGAGCTATATATGAAAAAAAAGCCGTGTTGCTGATACCGAAACAGTTTTTATATGAAGACGAAAATGTGTATCAACGAGTCTTGGGTGTTTTGGATTTTGTCAGTGGAATGACAGACAATTTTGCAACAGATTTGTATAGGAAAATAAAAGGAATAGATATAGGGATGACAATGTGATAAGAATACTTACTTTTGTTACTTTTACCAATATGAATTCTAAATAAAACGGGTGTCGGACAGCTATGATAATTGGATTGGATGCGAAACGTATTTACAACAACTCTACCGGACTCGGTAGCTATGGGCGCAACTTGGTTCACTATCTGATAAAATGGTATCCGCAAAATGATTATAAACTATTGGTTCATAACGATTATTACAAACCGAGTCCCTATAAATACACTGCTTTTAGAGATAAAACCATCACTTCTGACCATTTCTTACCCAATCTTTGGAGAAGTACGGAAATTGCTAAAGACATAGTCAAAAACAACATTGAAATTTTTCACGGTATCAGCAACGAACTACCATTTGCACTCCCTAAAACAGTGAAAACTGTCACTACCATACACGATATTATTTTTCATAAATTTCCCGACTATTTTCCGCTTTTGGATAGACAAGTGTATAAATACAAGGTAAAAAGAGCTTGTACGGAGGCCAATGCAATCGTAGCGGTGAGTGAAAATACCCGTAATGATTTGGTCAACGATTTTAAAATAGATGCCAATAAGATATTTATCATCAATCCGTCTTGGGGAAGAGAATTTGAATTTGAATATACCAATTGGTTCAATGAGTTTTTGCGATTGAAGTACAGTCTTCCTTTTGATTTTTTGTTGTTTGTGGGTGCAGTCTCTAAACGAAAAAACTTATATACTGTGATAAGGGCTTTGGAACTTCCCGAAAATGTGGAAATTTCTTTGGTTGTCGTTTCTGATGGTGGCGATAATTATTACGAAATAGAAGATTATGTTGCTACAAGGGAAGTGGGGCATAGGGTATTTTTCTTGAACAATCTGCCCTCTTACGAACTTCCGGGTATTTACGGTATGGCAAAATGTTTGGTCTATCCGTCTTTTTATGAAGGATTCGGTATGCCGATTATTGAAAGCTTGAAAATGGGGACTCCTGTTATTGCATCTGATACATCTTCCTTGAAAGAAGCAGGTGGCAGTGGTGCTATTTATTTAAAGCCTGATGATGTCGAAGCTTGGGCTGATACAATCAACAATGTGGTGCTGGATAGAGAATTAAATGAGAAGTTAATTTTAAACGGTGCCGAATATATCAAACGTTTCAAACCCGAAGTGACGACTACTGCTATGATAGATTTGTATTCATGGCTACATGAAAATTATTTATGATTTATTTTGACCCTCTATAATGGATAGATAAACTTTGACTATCTGCTCTGTAGCATAGACATTTTCTGCTTTTTTTCTGGCATTTTCACCCATCTCTTTTTTCTTACTTGCAGATAGCAATACAAAACCTTCCATTTTTTTGAATAAATCTATTTCATCTTTGACATTGCAAAGAAGCCCGTTTACATTATCATCCACTACATGTTTACACCCTGGTACATTAGTAGTGATGCTTGGTTTACCCATAGCAAAAGATTCCAAAATCACTCTCGGTATTCCTTCTCTGTAGGATGGTAAAACCACTACATCCGCTTTACAGATATAATCTCTTGTGTTTTTCTTAAAACCGGGTAGTTGGACAATATTTTCATCTTGCCACTTTTTGATATCATCCGGATCAACGGCGGTCGGATTGCCTTCATCGTAATCACCTAATACTGTAAATTCGGTGTTGGGATATTTTTCTCTTAACATTTTACAGGCAGAAATAAATTCATAGACACCTTTGTCTTTTAACAGCCTTCCTATCATTAAAAAGTTGGTTTTATCGGCATCTTTTTGGAAACCCTTACAAAAATCGGGATGAAAATAGTGGATATCTATTCCAGAACCGTTCACTAACCTACTCTTACTTTTAGGTACTAAACCTGTCTCTTCAAACAAAGCTTTGTCATCAGAATTTTGAAAAAACACCATGTATGAAAACCTTAGAGCTATGCGGTATAGGAGTTTGGCAATTTTAGAACCTATACTTTTGTTTAAAAATACATATCCCAATCCTGTCACAGTGCTGATGACTTTTTTACCCGCTAAGAGACCGGCAATACTGCCATAGATATTGGGTTTGATGGTGTATTGTAAAACAAAATCCAAATGGAGTTTTCTATACAAAAGTGTCAATTCTATGGCGAGTAGGAAATCTGCAAAAGGATTGGTTCCTTTACGTGAAAGTCTTTTGACAAACTGGATATCATAGCCCATTTCTTTCAATGTAATGCTGTGTTCATCTTCGGGAGCCATAATGACTACTTGATAGTGATTGCTTTTTAGAGCTTCAATCAGACCTAACCTGAAATTGAGGATATTCCATGAAGTATTTGCAATTATTCCTATCTTTTTCATTATTTACTACTAAATTTTTTAAACGATATTACGCTACTATGTGCTTAAAAGCTATTTATAAATTGTGTAAAATGCGAATGTACAATAATTTAAAAGATTATCAAATCTATATATCATGTCGGTTTTGTATTCGGCTCTAACATAAAACTTATTGTATCTTTGTCGTGTAATTGAAAGATAATGATATTGGATACTCCAACAAAAGGAACTGTTACTTGGCAATCTCCGTCCAACATAGCTTTAGTGAAATATTGGGGTAAATATGGAGTGCAATTGCCACGAAATGCATCTGTCAGTTTTACTTTGAGCCGTGCTTACACAAAAACGAGTATTCGCTATACCTCTTTATCTCAAACGAGTGAAAATGTATCTATTGATTTTTTGTTTGAAGGGAAAAAGAATGAAAAGTTTGAAAAGAAAATCTCCAGGTTTCTCAATAGCATCGTTGAATATTTTCCGTTTTTGACAGCATTGCATTTATCTATCGAAAGTGAAAATTCTTTCCCGCACTCTACCGGAATTGCTTCTTCTGCATCATCTATGAGTGCGTTTGCATTGTGTCTATGCCAGATTGAAAAAGATATTTTTCACCGTCTTGAAAATGAAGAGGAATTTTATCAAAAAGCATCATTTATTGCAAGATTAGGCTCGGGAAGTGCTTGCAGATCTGTCTATCCATATCTGGCACTCTGGGGACGATTAGATAAAATCAGCACATCTTCCAATGAATATGCAATCCCTTGTTATGAAGAAATACATCCTGTCTTTAAAACTTTTAGAGACAGTATTTTGATAGTGAGTGCAGAAGAGAAATCTGTTTCAAGCAGAGCCGGTCATGCTTTGATGGACGGGAATCCTTATGCTGAAATTCGTTACAAGCAGGCTAATCAAAATGTTTTAAAATTACTTCAGGCCATGAAAGAGGGAAATCTTACTTCTTGGGGAGAAATAGTGGAAAAAGAAGCTCTGACACTTCATGCGCTGATGATGGCATCTGAACCACCGTATATTTTGATGCACGCCAATACGATTGTGATGATTAACAAGATACAGCGATTTAGACAAGAAACAAATATCCCTGTCTATTTCACTTTGGATGCAGGACCTAATATTCATTTGCTTTATCCTGAAAAGGTTAATGATAAAGTCATGCAGTTTATCCGTAAAGAATTAGTATCTTTGTGTGAGAATAAGAAAATAATACATGATCAAGTCGGTTTAGGACTTGAGAAACGCAAATAATCATGGCTGATACACAAGCATCATTTCATTCCAAGGTATTACTTTTCGGAGAATATAGCATCATACAAGACAGTATGGGACTCACCGTGCCTTATGAAATTTTTAAAGGGACATTGACATTTGCAGATAATATAGGTGAAGAGTACAAAACCGTTTCAAATTCACATTTAAAAGGTTTACTCGAATATATTCAAAAAGAGATAGAGGCAGGCGTGCTAAAATTTGATTTTGATACCGAAACTTTCAAAAACGATATTGAAAAAGGTATTTATTTTCAATCAAGTATTCCGCAAGGTTTTGGTATCGGAAGCTCAGGAGCTTTGATAGCTGCCGTTTACAGTAGATATGTAAAAGATAAAGTGTCTTTGGAAGATACGCCTACAAAAGATTCTATTTCGAGACTTAAAACTGAAATGGGCATCATGGAATCTTATTTTCACGGTAAAAGCTCCGGTGTAGATCCCTTGATTTGCTATTTGAATCTTCCACTTTTGATCAAAGGAAAAGATGATATCGAACCGGTAAAGGTGGCAATGAAAAGAGACGGCAAAGGTGCTATCTTTTTGATAGACACCGGTATAGCAAGAAAGGCTGAGCCATTGGTCAAATACTATATGGAGCAAATGGAGCAACCTACTTACCGCGAATTTGTTGACAAACAGCTCAAACCTTTCGTCAATAACTGTATTCAGGCATTTTTGGAGGGAGATACAGAAACACTTTTCGGTTATTTACATAAGCTCTCACAATTTCAATTTCAACATTTCAAACCAATGATACCTAAGCTTTTTAACAAGCATTGGGAAAAAGGGCTTAAAAGTGGTGATTATTACTTGAAACTTTGTGGTGCAGGAGGAGGAGGTTTTATTTTAGGTTTTACCAAAAATTTCCAAAAAACACAATCCCAACTCAAAGGACAAAAATTGGAAGTCCTCAGTTATATTTAAAAAATCGGTTTTAAGTTCAGAAAATTGGTATCTTAGTAGATAAAAAGATTTTTATGCTAAGATGTTTACTATTTAGTAAAAAACTGTTTGCCTGTATAGTTTTGACATTGGTATTTCATGTACTATCGGCACAAATTTCAAATTTACCTTATCAAGCAGATTTCAGTCAGAAGTTTATTTTGGGGAATGATGATGTAGAGTTTATTCCAAACTGGCTGGGTAATGAAGTAGATGTAGATAAAAGGATTTTTCAGACTAAAGACAAGGAATTGGCAATGATTCCTATGAGTTCTTTTTATTCCGGTGGTCAGTGTCAGATTAGATTTGAGCAAGTATGAAAATGTGGGTATTTTTTCAAGCCAAAGCCGTCAAAAATGGAGATGGTAATAGATCGGGTCTTTTGTATATGGAAACTTCTACCGATGGAGGTTTTTCATGGCATTCAAAAAAGCTCGTTGCTATTTTAGAAAACAAAAATACTGCTTATAGTGATTATACCTATTTGTTAGCCGGTTCTGCCGGAAGTAGAAATGGTGTGAATGTCCGGTTTTCGGTTGAAAGAAGCGACGGCGAAGGTACAAGCCCGCAAGTAACTATCAATCATGTAGAGATAAAAGCTAATTATACGGATAATGTAGCTCCTGAAATAATAGATGCAACGGTACAAACTTCAAAAAGAATTAGGGTAACTTTTAATGACTATATGAACAATGCTTCTATGACCAATATTGCCAACTATTCAGGTGTTCCGTCTATTTCAAAAATTACTGCCAACATTGACAATACGATATTGAATATTGATCTGAATGATGACCTTGCAGATGGCAAAGAATACCTTTTAACCCTTCATAATGTAAGTGACAAAGCCGGAAACAATATAAAAGCAAACACTCAAGCGAGTTTCATCTATAATGGCTCCAATCCTAATATTTTCATTACTGAAATCATGTATAATACGCCTGTTTTTGGTGAGGACTCTTTGGAGTTTTTGGAGATTTATAATCAGGGAAATTCTGCGGCATTACTCGGCGGGCTTTCTTTTAAAGAGGGTTTGGATATGACTTTCCCGGAATATACACTCCCACCCAACGGTTATGTCTTAATTGCAAAAAATGCAAGAGCGGCAAAAAATCTCTATGGCCAAGAGTTTTTGCAGTGGGAATCGGGTGCTTTGGATAATGCCGGTGAAAAATTGACCATTATAAATTCAAAAAATCAAATTATTACAACTGTAAAATATAAAAATACTTGGGGCGGGCATGGTGATGGTCATTCTATTTCATATTGTTCACCGGGCAATCAATCTCTCAACAGTGAGGAAGCTGCTTGGTCTCAAACGACAACGCCTTTGAATAAATCACATAATCATATACCTATTTTTGTATCTCCGGGGAAAGGATGTGGAAACACAACACCGGAAATACGGTTTTCTACCGCCTCTAATTATGTGGTCACTCAACCTGCAACAATCAAAGTAAAAATTGTGGTCGCAAATTCTAATCAACAAACGAGTAGTGCTGATTTGAGTATAGATGCCCAAGCTTCTACTGCTATCTTCAATCAAGATTTTACTTCTAATATTACGATTCCTTCTACAATTAGCTTTAATGGTGAAACTTCTAAAGAATTTGAAATACAAATCTCGACAATCCCCAATCAAGATGAAATTAAAACGGTGGTCTTTAATTTGACTCAAAAGCAAAATGCAATTATTGGCGGAAATGCAAGCTATGAGATTATTATTTTGAATAAAAATGCACCGATTTCCCAAGTCTGTATCAATGAAATCAGTTCTTCCAACAATTCTTTGAGTGGTATTTTGGATGAATTTGGTGATGCTGATGACTGGATAGAGTTGAAAAACAATAGCAACCAGGATATTCCTCTGGCGGGATACTATGTCAGTGACAATTTAAGTAACCCTACTAAATATCAAATTCCGGTAGAAGATATGGAAAAGACGACAATACCGGCAAACGGATATTTGATTTTGTGGGCGGATAAAGAAACAAATCAAGGTGTCAACCACTTAGATTTTAAGTTGAGTGCAACTGAAGGAGAATCTTTTATATTGACCATGCCGGATGGAGAGACAGCAGTAGAGGAAATCACTTTTCCTCCTTTACAAACCAATACAAGCTATGGAAGAAAGGAAGATTGTGCCGAAGAATGGATCGTATTTAAAAAACCTACTTTTGGTACGGATAATGCAAAAGGGGATCCTGCTACTTCCGTCATACTGAGAAAAAATGCACCGAATATTGTACTTTATCCCAATCCTAACAATGGAAGTGTTTTATATATTTCAGAGCCTTTGACATATACACTTTACAATCAGACCGGTCAAATGCTAAAGAGAGATATCATGACTACACAAGTAGATATTAGTGCTTTGCCGAGTGGTCTATATTTCATACAGACAGATGATGGGCTGTCGGCAAAGTTTATTATACATCATTAAAAAAGGCCATTGTAAGCGTTTTTATAGATTCGTTGAAAGTTGATATTCCATTTTTGTCAAGTTTAACTAATTTGTCATAGTTCATTTTATTATTTTTGTGGTAGTGAAGTTTTTTCAGCAAATAGGAGTTTGGCTATGTATGCTTACTTTTCTATCAAGTACGATAGGAATGCCATTGTATTCTCATGTTTGCCATGAGCTAAACGAACAGATTTTGTCTTTGGCAAGTGAAAAGACCTGTCACGAAGAGGAGCGGGCAAAAAGTTGTTGTGCAGATGATAAAAAATCAGAATCTTCGGATTGCTGTGATATACATTTCAAGTTTGATAAATATGTGCCTACAACGGATATTCAGCAACTGAATGTAGTTAAAAAACTTGTCGCATCTATACAGATTCCTTTCTTCTTTCAGCAAAATATACAGGTTTTTAAAGATGAAGAGGGTGCTGCTTTTCAAGCACGACCACCCAATGATTATCTCAAATATCCTCAAAAACTTTCAACAAGATTGGCTAAGTTACAGTCTTATTTGTGTTAGTAGTGAAAATTATTTAAGCAGAAACTCTTATTTAATTTATCTTACTAAACATTTATTTTCATGAAATATATTTTATTGTTCACTCTATTCATAGCGAGTGATTTCAGTTTTGCCAAGCAACAATCTATGGTACATGTAGAAGATGGCAACAATAAAGAACCTCTTACCGGTGCATCTATCTATTGGGAGGGAAGTCATATCGGTGCAGTCACAGATGCAAGTGGTATGACTATGATCAACGAGCCACCTCATTATCCTGCCAACTTGATTGTTTCTTACGTGGGCTATCAATCAGATACGACACAATTTAAAAATTTTACACCACATATTCATATCTCTTTGGTGGAGGCCATTTTATTGGATGCAACGGATGTGACAGGTCGAAAAAAAGACAGCTATATCAAGACATTTGAACCGTCAAAAATTGAAATGATTTCTCAAAATGAATTGAGAAAAGCTGCTTGTTGCAATTTATCGGAAAGTTTTCAAACCAATGCCTCTGCACAAGTAAATTTTGAAGATGCCGTCACAGGTGCCAAACAAATAGAACTATTGGGATTAAAAGGTATCTATGTCCAAAATACAATAGAAAATACACCTGCACTTCGTGGTTTGTCCTCATCTTTTGCATTGGATAATGTGCCTGCACCTTGGATAAAATCCATTGAACTTTCAAAAGGAACGCCGAGTGTACGTTCGGGTTATGAAGGTATCACCGGTTCTATCAATATCAATTATAAGGAGCCTGAAGATTTAGGTCCTTTGTATTTGGATGTTTTTGCAAATCATACCGGACGATTAGAGGGGAACTGGATTTCCAGTATTCACAAAGAAAAATGGGGGACAGCCTTTTTTGCGAATGGCGCGATGACCAAAGATAAAAGAGATAGAAATGGAGATAGCTTTTATGACCAAACCCAAGTAAATCAGGTCAACCTAATGAATAGATGGGATATTCATGGTGAAAATTTTGAATCAAAACTTTTGCTGAAAGGTTTACACGAAAATAGAATTTCGGGTCAGATTCCCAATGAAAATCTTTCTAATCCGTATCAAATAGGTATCAAAACGAGTAGAATAGAAGGTTTTGGGAAGACAGGTATTTTTCTCCCGGGAAATCTCAATAGGAGTATAGGAATCACAACATCAGGTTTTTGGCACGATCAAAAAGGGAACTACGGATTCAATAATTACGATGGTACACAAGGGAGTTTTTTCGGAAATGTCATGTTTGAAAGTGCGATTGTCAATACCGGACATACACTTTTTACGGGAGCTTCTATCATGTACGATAAATTCCAAGAAAATGTCAACGGTACTCAGATAGATAGAACAGATATTGTCCCCGGACTTGCTGCTGAATACACTTATAAATATTTGGATAAAATCACTTTGGTGGCAGGTGTCAGAACTGATTTTCCAAATAGATTTAAAGTCCAAATCAATCCGAGACTGCATTTTAGATATGAACCGAAAATAGGCACTCAAATTCGTGTTTCTGCCGGTAGAGGGTTCAGAATACCAAATGTGTATGCGGAAAATATATATATGTTTGCAAGTTCGAGAAGTATTGATGTGCAAGAAACTCCGCGCTATGAATCCGCTTGGAATTTTGGAGCAAATCTTATTCAAGAGTTTAAATTGGGAAATATAAATTCCAATATTGCGATAGATTATTATCGTACAAATTTCACACACCAAGTGATAGTGGATGTCGAAAATGCTGATAATCATGTGGCTATCTATAACTTAGATGGGAAATCCTACTCTAACTCTTTTTTGGTAGAGTGGACATTAAACCCTGTTGCAGGTTTAGATGTAAAATTAGCATACAGATTAGAAGATGTACATCAGACGATGCATGGAGAGTTGATGCGTAAAAGTATGACTTCCCCACATAGGGGTTTGGTCTATGTATCTTATAAAACAAGAGATGAAAAGTGGATGCTTAGTTCAAATATGAATATTCAGAGTAAAACGAGATTCCCGCTTAGCTTTATTGGAGACAAACAAGCATATTCACCTGTCAATGCCCAACTTGGAGCGCAAGTGACAAGGTATCAAGGTGATTTTGAGTTTTTCGTAGGTGGGGAAAATCTCTTAAATATTAGACAAAAATACCCGATTATAGGTTATGATAACCCTTTTGGCAGTAACTTTGATACCTACCAAGTGTGGGGAACTGTCATAGGTCCGATGGCGTATGCAGGAATTAGATTTAACTTAAACAATAAAAAATAAAAAAAATGAAAAGATACTTTCAACTTTTTTTGATAATCGCCTTGGCTTTCAGTGTCAATGCTGTTAGTGCAAAAGGTAATTTGACAACTGATACCATTGATGTAAACGGAAACTGTGACATGTGTAAAATGAGAATAGAGAAAGCCACTATGGTCAAAGGAGTCAGATATGCAAATTGGAACATGGATACACACCGCCTTGCGATTAAATACGATACGAAGACAATCAATCGTGATGAGATTGAAAAAAGGATAGCGGCGGCCGGTCACGATACCGAAAACTACAAAGCTGAAGATAAAGCTTATCAAGCTTTACCAAGATGTTGTCAATATAGAGAGGAATAACAGGAGCTTTTACTTCTAAAACTTTCAGCGGGCGATATTTTCTTAAGAAAATATTGCCCGCTTTTTTATCCTTACATAATTTTTTGATGAATCAATTCTCTGATGTCGTCCGGTATCCTGACACTTTTTCCGGACTTCTCATCAAGACAAACCATGATGCCGATACCGTCTGCAACCAATTCGTTGGTATCTTTTTTGATCATCTGATGATTCACTTTTATGCTACTGTTTCCGATGGAAATAATACCACACCGGACGATTAATGTTTGGGGGAAGCGTACCTGCATCAGATAATTACATTCAATTTTTCCGAGTACAAAATACATCCTTTTTCTTTCAAATTCTTGCCAAATATCGGTGATGCCCAACATGTGAATACGCGCACTTTCAAAATAGCGTATAAATATGACATTATTCAGATGGGCTAACGCATCCTGATCACCCCACTGCATATTGATTTCTATTGGATAAGGATATCTTACTTCTGACATTTTAGGCTCCTAAATTAAATAAATGAATAAAATGATAGGTACCCACTGCAATCAATGCACTGACCGGAATCGTTAATATCCATGCCCATATTAGGTTAATAGTGACACCCCATCTGACGGCTGAGACTCTCCTTGCTGCACCCACTCCTACGATAGAACCTGTAATCGTGTGTGTAGTGGAGACGGGAATACCAAAAAATTCGGAGATATATAAAGTTATCGCTCCCGCCATATCCGCATTGACACCTTCGAGCGGAGAGATTTTCGTAATTTTAGAACCCATTGTTCTGACTATCTTCCAGCCACCGCTCATCGTACCCAGACCCATGATGACAAAGCTTGTAAATGGCACCCATTCCCATTCATCAACAAAGTGATTAAATTGGTCAGCCGAAGTCATCCAATCTGCATGTCCGGCAATTTTTACATGATAAAAAATCACTGCTGCACCGATAATTCCCATTACTTTTTGGGCATCATTTCCACCGTGTCCAAGTGAAAATAAGGCGGAAGACACCAATTGTATCCGCTTAAACCAAGCTTTTGCTTTGGTAGGATGACTGTTTTTGAAAATATTGACTGTAATCAGTGTTAGTAAAAATCCGAAAAACATCCCTAAAAAAGGTGCAAAAAATATAAAAACGACGATGGGAATTACCTTAGAATAATTGATAACTTGTTGACCGGCTTCTGTAAATCCGCCTGCGTGGGCGATTGCCGCACCGATAAAACCTCCGATTAATGTATGTGAAGAACTCGAAGGAATACCAAACCACCAAGTAATCAAGTTCCAGATAATGGCGGCACAAATCCCTGCAAATATCACTTCCAAGGTGATGAAGTCTTCGTGGACAGCTTTGGCAATGGTGTCACCTACTTTAAACTCTCCGATGAGATATTTTGAGATAAAAAATGCCAAGAAGTTAAATGAAGCAGCCCACAATACCGCTTGAAACGGCGTTAGAACTTTTGTGGAGACTACATTGGTAATAGCATTTGCCGAATCGTGAAAGCCATTGATATAATCAAAGATAAATGCTAAAGCTATGATGAGAACAAGAAGGAGTGGTAAATCAAACATATCTATCTTTCTCTCATTTAGGCATATTTGATAAGTATCGTTTCTACCACATTACTCACATCTTCACATTTGTCAGTGACGATCTCCATGAGCTGGTAAATCTCTCGTTTTTTTATCAATAATTTGATGTCGTTTTCGTGTTCAAAGAGATTTTCCACTCCCAAATCATAAACATCATCTGCCTGGTTTTCGATACTGTTGATTCTGACCAAAGCTTCATTGATGATGGAAGATTTTTTCATGTTTTTCAGCTCGTCCACAATAATTTTCACTTCCGAACAACTGAGTTTTATCAACTCTGCAAATTTGTGGATATTGCTGTCATTGGGATTTACTTTGTAAAGCATGATCTTTTTTGAACAAGCATGAACGTAATCTGCAATATCATCCAAAGCCGTAGTCAAATAGTGAATATCTTCTCTGTCAAAGGGTGTGATGAAATTTTGATTGAGTTCCAAAAATATTTGATGTGTCAAGTCGTCATTTGCGTGTTCCACATCTCCAATATCCAATGCGAGTTTTGCTCTCTTGTCAGGATCGGGTTCTGATGTCATCTCATCAAGTAGTCTGCCTATATTTTCTATGTTTACGCCGACTTTTTCAAAAAGTTGAAAAAAAACCTTGTCGTGCGGAAATAGGTTCTTGATAAGTTCCTTTAAAAACATATACAAGTTTTATGAGTGCAAAGTTAATTTATTTAAGCATTTCGACCCTATATATTTTTCAACATTACAAAGAGATAATGTAATAGCTTTGGGAAAGGAGGTTTGAAAAGGGCTTAAATCGTCTCAAAAGCCCAAAGATATGATGTCTAAAATAATAGATGTAGTAATAGTCGGTTGATGCTTAATATCAATTATGCTATAATATTTTCATTAATAATTTCTTTATAATGATGATTAGAAATAATTGATTTTATGATTTGTGGGGACATGTTTAATACCATATTGTTCAGCCATTCTCTTAATGATTGCATTGTTTTAAATATCTCATGTTAAACGCTCTTTTTTATATACTGCCATATCTGTTCTGCCGGGTTTAACTCAGGGCAATAAGGAGAAATATTGATAATCACTCTTTAATAAAATTAGCATTCTTAATTTATAATTAGTCGCCAATAAATTTGATTGATTAAGTTCTTCTAAGCTCTCTTGGATGATAGCTCTACGTTGTATTCCCTGCATCTAAAAACAATTAATTCATATAAAATAAAAGCTAAAAGATATTACCCAAATCAACAAAAACTAATTAGGGTGATAGATTTTTTCATTATTAGACATCAATTCTTCATAGTTCATCGTCATTTTTTTTAATTGATGATTGACAAATAGCTCCATTTGGTCATCGTAATGTTTAGCTCCTTTTTTATTACTCTGTCCATAAGGTTGCACACTTTCAATTTCTACCCCATTTGGCGTAAATTGTACTATTTCAATATAAGACTCTCCAGTAATTCCTTTAAACATACCTTTTTTATATTTGGTCAAATCCATAGCAATATTAACATCAGGCATGCCTGAAACTGGCAATGCTTTATCTCCACGAACTAATTTTTGCACATCGCCTAATGGCACTTCCAACTTTCCAAAATGCTTTATCAAATGTTTTTGGGCTTTATCTATACAATCTACCAATGTTTCTTCAGAAATTGTATTTCTTACAGCCGGAAACATTCCATTTTTTATCAAATTTTTTTTCAAATTATCAATAATCAATGCCATAATACTTGCTTGTTTATTCTTGGCATCAGAATCTCTATTCCATTTTTTTATTACTTTCATTGCCTCTTTAATTTGAGGATATTTATTGACATCTAATTTTGTAAAAATATCTTCGATATTAGACATTGAATAAGTATAAGCAGGTTGCA
>JAMLHH010000017.1 GCA_023957215.1 Chitinophagales bacterium | reverse complement strand
AGCATAAAAGGAGAAAATAATGCCGTACGAACAGCAGTTTTATTTTTGAAAAAATAACGATAAATAAAATATTATTTTAAATTTTAGTCAGAACTTTAAAAGCTCAAAAGGAAAATAGTAATCAGCATGAGAACTTTAACAATCGCTTTCTCTTTCATTTTTATATGCATTTCCCTTTTTTCCTGTAAAAAAACTGATGATTCGCATACGATATCTCATACCACAGATGATTTTACCGTAAACGTAAACAATGGATATGGAAGTGGAAAATATAAGGAGGGAGATACCGTCCATATATTCAGTATGGACTACAATTCAGATCAAATATTTGATACATGGTCAGGTAGTGATGTTCAGTTATTAAATGCACCGGACGAATGGCACGCTTGGTTCATAATGCCGGCAAAAGATGTTTCTTTCACCGGTAATTTGCAAAATATACAATCTTATACATTACAATATGAGCAAATCATGGGCAAGGACAGGTTGAAACCGGTTTATTACTATTTTCCTGAAGGACAGAAAGGAATTGTGTATCTGTTACATGGTACAGATGGCTCTGCTTCCAATCTCGTGGCAAGTTACGAATGGCAACAAATAATTAAAGATTTAGTGAATAATAAGTTTGCTGTAATGATCACGGAAGCCGAAGAATCTACCACAGGTGTAGATAATAATGGAGATGGCAAGTTGAGATGGAATTTGTTGCCATTAGATACTGTCAACAACGTAGATTATGCAAATATACGGCTGATTACCAATGTCTTTTACGACAGAGGTTATACAGACTCTTCAAAGCTAAAATATTCGATAGGAATGAGCGATGGTGGCTTCTTTTCGGCAGCACTTTCTTATATTTATAATTTTAAAGCAAGTGTGCAATATTGCGCACAAGGTGGCGATAACCTCATGCAAATCACCACTATTCCTACTCAATTTTGCATGGCAGCAAATGACAACAACCCTTCAGTAGGAATGGTAGGAAATGCAGTAGCTTTATCCAATTCTCAAGCATTAAACAACAGGGGTATTTGTAGCAAATATCTTATAAATTCCCGAAGTCCCATTTATCCTGAAAGATTTGCCCGAAGTGGTACAATGAGCATAGGACAGTCTTCAACTATTTTTGACGAATTGAAGTCAAAAGGATTTATTGACAACAAGAATTATTTTATTGGTTATTCTGATAGTTTTACAAGCGCTTATGCAAATAATCCTTTAGATTTTCCGATATTTAAAAGTTTGACTGTCGCCCAAAAATTATCTGTTTTATCAGAAATTAATCTATCGGTATCCGATCATCACATATACAACGATTTCAATAAGTCTGTTTTGAAATTTTTAAACAACCAGTGCCTATAAAATAGCGAGGCTCAATTAAGTCTTTGTTTCAGATATCAATCAACTTATTATCTAATTTACCAATTATCACATTATTTCAAATACGTATAGTTATAAGTAGCTCCATTTTTATACTCTACTTCTACCCTGCCAAATTCATCCTTTTGGTAAGTGTATTCAGTATAATACGCTCCTTTTTCAATCACCGTTTTAGGTAAATACTTAGGCATTTCGCCGAAGGTATATGGCAGATATGCAATGATCCTATTAAAACGGTTGAGTATGGTCTCTACGTAAAAAGTGGAAAGATTAGCGGTGTAATCCTCATCGGTATAGTAAACAAAATCCCTTTGCATACCATAGCTGTAACACTTCGTCAAATTATCATTTTCATCGAAAACAGCTCTATTAAATAAAGTATCACCTTTGTATTTTCCATCATAGCAATAACTTGTCACAAGACGAGTCTTTTTATCCGAAAATCTTGTAGAATCATACATAAAGTCCACCATAAAGAGGCCATCATTAAACCGGGTGAAATACCCTTTTTCATTTACATCCAACTCAATATTCCACTTTTCATTGGCAGTAAAGTTTTGATAATCAATCAAGACTTTATTTCCTTCATAAGTGATACTGCAAGCCAAGCTTTTATCACTATCTTTCCCCGTGACACGAACCAATGTATTGGTTGTATCATAAATGTATTTTAAAAAAGTACTCGGACCTGAAATTTGCGCTATCTGATAGTTGACAATTTTATCAGGTGATTCTACTTTACCTTTTTTACAAGCATAAAAAATAACTATAAAAGATAATCCGATAAGTGTTCGTAGTGTTTTCGTATTCATCAACCATAAAAATAGAGAATATCTATCAACTTTTTCTATTGAATAAAGATTGATTTGTTTCTAAAATTTGTAATTGATAATAAAAGCTGCATTCAACGGATCGATTTTATTGATATTGCTATCTCTGTATGCGACATATCCTATATTGTTTGCCACATTGTTTAAAATCAACTGCACGTCAAAGTTTTTCAATACATTGGTTTTTACATATCTAAAGTCATAAGCTAATTGGGCGTTGATAGTATGATATGGTTTCAAATTCCAAGACTTTAACCCCGGTGTCAGTCCATGATAATCTGCTCCTACCTGTATCCAGTCGTTATCCGCTCTCGTACCTACATAGTAATACCCTAATCCCAGCATCAATCCTTTTACTTTGGTCTTGCTAAAAACATAGTCCGCTCTGGCATGAACAGTGTAATTAGGTACATTTTTAGGAGAAGAGCCTATTGTAAACTTGTCAGATTTCAGATATTCTGCCCCCATTCTTGCCATACCCAAATCCACACTCAAGTCATTGGTAATTTTTCCCGTAATATCCAATTCCACCCCTTGGTATCTGATGTGACCACCTTTGAAATAGTAGCCCATCGTTTGTGAAATACCGTTTGCATCTTGTATGGTTTGTTGCACATTCATTCCCTCATTGTCCACTCTGTAAAAAGTCAAATCTGCTCTCAATTTTCCATTAAACCATGATGATTTAATACCTGCTTCATACTGCTTGAAGGTTTCATTACCCAAAGGTTGACCATTGACATCCAAAAACTGTGCGTTGCTCGGATCGGTCGTAGTGGCATAATTAGCATATACGTTCAAATCTCTCCACAACCGAATCATCACGCCGGCAAAAGGATTGATAAAGTGTGAATAGACGACTCCACTTGTAGTAGGAGTTTCACTATTGAGCGTGCCGACTCTCATCCCTGCTTTTATTTTGACACGGTCAGAAATTTCAAGGTATTCCTGTACCGAAAAACCAAAACTTCTTGAGGTAGAGGGGGTCTCACTTTGCAATTTAAAATCTTCCACACCAGCCGGTAGGACATTGCTGACATTTTTTGTAATATCAATGGTATCTACATTGATTGTGTTAAAGCTCTTTTCCGTCGTATTATAAAATCTCGCATCAAAACCGGCTTGGAAGGTGTGTTTGAAAATTCCCGTTTCTAAATGTTCTCCTATTAAATCCAATTGTACAACCGCATTTTTATCCTCACGTTCTTTAGAACGTTGTAATACTCTGCTAAAAATTGTATATTTATCTATATTGATACCTGCATCGACATCACTTTTTAAAGCCACCAATTTGGTTGAAGGACCGGAAGAACTGTAATGAGACATAAATGCTGCTCCTCGGACATAGAATTTGTCACTCAATTTTCTTTTGATACGTGCAGTGGCAGTCATCATTTTTTGCAAAGTCCTATCAGATTGGAAACCTAAAAATTTATTTTTTGGCAAGAGATACAAATCGTCTTGAGATTTATCCAAGGATTGGTTGACTGTTCCCAAATCAAAAGCCTGTGTCTTATTGAGGTAATCCATTTCTAATATCACTTCCGTTTTGTGGTCAGGTCTGAAAGCAATAGACGGGTTGATATAAAAGCTTTCTCCTCCTATATTTTTGATATTTTGATAAGTTCTTGAAATTTGATACGAACCATCAATTCTAAACGCAGCTTTTTTCGATTTGCCAATTAAGGTTTCTATGTCAAAAGCCGGTCTGTATTGATTATGAGCTCCCACTCTAAAAGAGAGTTTTCCGCTATTTTGAAAATTGGGTGTTTTCGAAATAATATTAATCAAACCACCTGCACCGCCATAACTCGTTGTAGTACCTGTCGTTACTGCACTCGACCCTTTGATTACCTGTATCGTTTCCACACCCTGCATATCTATGGCAATACCTCTACCACCTACATCTCCGGCAACCAAGATTCCATTTTTATAAATAGGTACCCCTCTAAAGCCACGTAAAGAAAGACTTTCTCTCACTCCACCAAAAGTTGCAAAAGTGTAAGCACCTGAAATATTTTGTATTACACTTGCCACATCCAAAATCCCCAATCTATTGATATAGTCATCATTTTTCACATACACATTCTGCAAATCATTTTTCGGTTCGATAGGAATTCTTGATACATCTTCTAATTTTTTATTCATTTCTTGCGGTGCATAGATTGTCACTTCATCCAAAACTTTTCTATCAACATCCAAATACAAAGATTTTATATTTGTTTCAGGAGCATTCACATGTACGACAATAGATAAAGTAAGAGAATCTTGATAATAAAAATCAGCTTGATATTCTCCGTAAGGAACGCTCTCTATTTCATATCTTCCATTGCCATTTGTAATGGCTTGAAAAACAGTATTTTGCAAAACAACTTTCACATTAGACAGATTATTTCCAAATGATCGATTGATGATCTTGCCTTTTAGAGTACTTGTCTGTGCAAAACTAAAACCATTGAACAATAAAAAAACAGGGAGGATTACAGCTTTCGACAATGTATAAAATTTCATGCTTCTAATCTTATTTAGACTAATTACAAAGATAAGGCATTGTGTACTTTTTGATAAAAATTCAAATTTTTTGACAAAATTCCTTTGTAGATAAATCACTGATTTTCAAACGTAATGTATTTGTTACTACCTAAAATAATACCTAATAAATACCTATTTTAAAAAATGTATTTAGATGTGAATATTTATGATATTGAGATTTTTAGCAATGAATAATCCAATAGCTCTACTAAATATATTGAGGTTATCTATTTCGTATAAAAGTTAGCATTTCAATAGAATACAATAGAATAGCGTTTCATTACCCAATACGGTGGACAGTCAAACTGTGAACTAATCAATACATTATCACATTAACCAATTTGCAAATTAACACATTAACTCAACTGCCCTTTGACATCAAATGCATCTCTGAGACCATTGCCCAACAGGTTGAATGCCAAAACTAAAATCATGATGGCGATACCGGGTGCAAGAGCGAGAAAAGCTTTGCCCTGAATAAACAGATAATTGTGTTGTTCGTTGAGCATCACACCCCAAGACGGCATAGGCGGTCGGACACCAATTCCCACCAAACTCAAACCGGCTTCTATCAAAATGGCGGCGGCAAAATCAGCAGCGGCAATTACCAAAATAGGTCCTATTATATTGGGTAAGATGTGTCTGAAAATAATTCTAAAATCCGAAAATCCAAGACCTTTGGCAGCTTGGATATACTCCATCTCACGAACACCCATTACCTGACCGCGGACGATACGCGCAACCTCCACCCACATGGATAGACCGACCGCAATATATATCACCCAAAATCGGTCTATTCTCCCATCTAAGGCAAAGGTCAAAGCCATCGCCAAAAGAATGGTGGGAACTGCCCAAATCACATTGATAAACCACATGATAATATCGTCAATAATACCTTTGTAGTAACCGGAAATCGCTCCAAGGAAAATTCCTATCGTCAAGGAAATAAAAACAGCAACAAATCCCACCGATATGGAAACTCTGACACCGTAAAGTAATCTGCTGAAAATATCCCGGCCGAAATTGTCTGTACCCAATAAATATCTTTTCGATTGGATGTTTTGTGATTCAATATGTGACTTTGATATGGCGATATCTTGAGAAACCTCCACGCCATTTGCATCAGTAAATTTAATATTTTCGCCCGAAATCTGTATCCGGCTATTGTATTCGGGAATACCAAAAAGTATCTCGGGAATATTATATTTTGCTTCCATCGGTGGAATAAATTCACCTTTGTATTCCTGTACTATCATATCTGTCCCTTTCCAATCATAGCTCACAACCGGAATCATCTTATAAGGATTTTCCTGCCCGTGTAAAATACGTTGGAAGATATTGACTTTAGGTATGTCATTGCTCTTTTTAACCAAGAGCATTTGGATTTTAAAATTCGGATTTTTATTGGCTAATTCTAGTACTTGGTCATTCGCATCGGGTGTTCCATCCGGTGCAATCAGTGGTGCGAAAATGGCTAGAAGAATACAGAAAAGTATTACAAACAGACTTGTAAAAGCAGGTTTATTTTTCTTTAGTCTTCCCCACGCTTTGTAAAACAATGCTTCTTTATACGATGCTTTATTTTCAGACATATTGTAGCGTAATTCTCATTTCAGATTGATTTAAGAGGAAAATAAAGTCATCGTGCCTTTTGGCGGTGTCTTACCGAGATGTCTGAAAGACTTTCCGGTCACTTCTCTCCCTCTTGGCGTGCGTTTCAAGTATCCCTCCTGTATCAAATAAGGTTCATAAACTTCCTCGATAGAACCCGGATCCTCTCCTACCGCAGTGGCAATCGTCGTCAAGCCAACCGGTCCGCCAGCAAATTTTTCTATAATGGTAGAAATGATCTTATTGTCCATTTCATCCAAACCATATTCATCTATATTCAATGCCTCCAAAGCATATCTCGAAATTTCTTTATCAATAATGCCATTGCCTTTGATTTGTGCAAAATCTCTTACTCTTTTGAGCAATCCGTTTGCAATTCTCGGTGTCCCCCGGCTACGTCTGGCAATTTCAAGTGCAGCATCATCTTCAATCTTAGTGTTTAAAATATCAGATGAACGTTTGATAATGCCTTTTAAAACTTCCGCTTTGTAATATTCCAAGCGGAAAGTAATCCCAAATCTGGAACGCAAAGGCGCTGTCAGTAAACCGCTTCTCGTGGTTGCCCCTACTAATGTAAAAGGTTTGAGATTGAGTTGTACCGAACGGGCACTCGGACCACTATCGAGCATAATATCAATGCGATAATCTTCCATCGCACTATAAAGATATTCCTCTATTGTATTATTTAATCTATGAATTTCATCTATAAAAAGTACGTCATTGCCTTCGAGACTGGTTAAAATCCCTGCTAAATCACCTGCTTTCTCCAATACAGGACCTGAAGTGATTTTCATGCTACTTCCCAGTTCATTAGCGATGATGTGTGATAAAGTCGTTTTACCCAATCCGGGAGGGCCGTGAAGTAATACATGATCCATAGATTCACCTCTTTGTTTGGCTGCTTTAATGAAGATATACAAATTTTCCACGATTTGCGGTTGACCGGCAAATTGCTCTAAAGCTTGTGGACGAAGCACTTTTTCTATTTCCTTCTCTGCCGGATTTAGATGTGCATCATCAGCATCCAAATTTGTATGATTACGACTCACAGCTCAAATATAGTAATTTGATTGTTGCTTGATGTGAATAATAATAATATTTATGATGGTAGAGTAATCTTGTTAAAACCAATATTGATTTTCTTACCACTTTTCTTTTAGTAAAAAGTCACTGATATAAATGTTTTCAATGCCTCCTATATTGTCTTTCCAGAATTCATCCATAGTTACAACGTATTTTGGATATTGGTCTTTGATAGATAAAAGTGTAGAAAATTCACGATTGACGGTTTCTTGATTATCTAATTTGTAAGCAACTTGAATATAAATTTTCTCACCTGATTTTTCTGCAATAAAATCTATTTCTTTAGTATCTAATTTTCCTACATAAACATTATATCCTCTTCTTTTTAGTTCTAAAAAGACTATGTTTTCTAAAACTCCGGAAATGATTCTGTCTCGATACCCCATTAGAGCATAGATAATAGAAATGTCGCTTACATAAAATTTCTCTTGAGTTTTAAGTATTTCTTTCCCTTTAACATCATATCTAGGCACTCGATAAAAAACAAAAGCTCCTTCTAAAGCATGTAAATAGTTATAAACTGTATTGACATCTACTTTTCTCTGCTGACTTTTAAAATAATCTGCTACATTTTTACCTGAAAATGTGTTGCCAATATTGTCTAAAGCATATTTTATTACACGTTCTAATAACTCAACATCTCTGATTTTGTATCGCTGTACGGTATCTCTTAAAATGACAGATGAATAGATATCAAACACTACTTTATAAGCTGTATCTTCCGTATAGTCAGATGTGTGAATGACAGGAAACCCTCCGTATCTTAAATAATAAATAAAAGGTTGTTCAATATTTTTTTCACTTAAATAGCTCGATTTGAAATTTAAAAACTCTCTGTACGATAGAGTATATATAGGGATTTCTATATAACGACCTGCAAGATAGGTTGCCAATTCGGAAGATAAAAGATGTGAGTTGGAGCCAGTGATATATATATCAACATTAAAATCAACCATAAAGGAATTAACCGCCTTTTCCCAAGCCTCTACTTCCTGTATTTCGTATAGTAGCAAATAATATTTTTCATTTGTTTTTATCTTGTTTTTAATATGGTTGTATAGCGCTTTGGCTTCTGTTAATTCAATGTTGGCTAAACTTTCTAAATTTAGATAGATAATATGAGATTTTTGAATTGCTCTTTTTAATAATTCATCTTTTAGCAAACTCAAAACTATAGATTTCCCGGAACGTCTAATTCCGGTAATTACCTTTATTGGAGGCTTATCTATAAAGTCTTTTATTTTATCAATATAAATAGATCTTGCTATCATTTCTTACGTTTATCACCACAAAGATAATATTTTTCAGTATGTTTTTATACTTGCAACCATAAAAATTTCTCAAAATTAAAAATTCTTGTAGTTATAGACAATAAAACTTCGATATGCTTGATAGGAGAAAAATGCTAAGTAAATACATTTACCATTTTCATTATTTTGTCTTAAAAAGTTAAAATAAACTTCAATAAATAAGAGATTAACTGCACTTTAAATTATATTTTTGTTTCTATGAACTAATCTTGAATTTTAACGTTTAAAGTAATGAAGTTGGTTTTTTAAATTATTAAAATTAAATAATATATGAGTGGACAAAAAATAACAATTCAAAATGGTCAGCTACAAGTTCCTAACCATCCTATCATACCTTTTATAGAAGGTGACGGTATCGGTACGGATATTTGGGCGGCAGCGGTAAGAGTATTTGATGCAGCAGTAGAAAAAGCTTACAAGGGCGAAAAGAAAATCGAGTGGAAAGAAGTTTTGACGGGTGAAAAAGCTTTCAAATTGACCGGTGAGTGGTTGCCAAAAGAAACATTGGGAATCATTAAAGAATATCTTGTTGCAATTAAAGGTCCTTTGACTACTCCGGTAGGTGGCGGTATCCGTTCACTCAACGTAGCTTTGAGACAAATCTTGGATTTATATGCTTGTGTCAGACCGGTAAGATATTTTAATGGTGTGCCTTCTCCGGTGAAAGAACCTGAAAAAGTAGATATGGTGATTTTTAGAGAAAACACCGAAGATATTTACGCAGGGATAGAATATTTGACCGGGACACCGGAAGCAGACCAAGTAATGGATTTCTTGTTAAATACAATGGGTGTAGATAAAATCAGATTCCCTAAATCTTCATCTATCGGTATCAAACCTGTTTCTATTGAAGGAACTGAAAGATTGGTGCGCTCAGCTATGGAATACGCCATTAAGCACAACAGAAAATCTGTCACTTTGGTACACAAAGGAAATATCATGAAGTTTACCGAAGGTAAATTTAAACAATGGGGTTATGATTTGTGTGAAAGAGAATACGGCGACAAAGTTTTCACTTGGCAACAATATGATGAGATTGCCGCAGACGATGGTGTAAAAGCTGCTAACGAAGCTCAAAAAGTCGCTATCGAATCAGGTAAAATCATCATCAAAGATGCAATTGCCGATAACTTCTTACAACAGATTCTTTTGAGACCGGCAGAATATGATGTCATCGCAACATTGAACTTAAATGGTGACTATATTTCTGATGCGCTTGCCGCAATGGTGGGCGGTATCGGTATCGCTCCGGGTGCCAATATCAACTATATCACCGGCATGGCTATTTTTGAAGCGACTCACGGTACTGCTCCTAAATATGCTAACCAAGACAAAGTCAATCCAAGTTCTGTTATCTTATCGGGCGTGATGATGTTAGAATATATGGGATGGCAAGAAGCTGCTGATTTGATTGTAAAAGGTGTAGAGCAATCTATTATCAATAAAACGGTGACTTATGACTTTGAAAGATTGATGGAGAATGCCACTCTACTCAAATGTTCTGAGTTTGGTGATGCGATTATTAGCAATATGTAATCATAAGATACTAAAGTAAATGAAAAGACTGTCTGCAAAGGCAGTCTTTTTTGTTTAAAGTACACCCCTTTTACCTAATTCTATCAAAGACATATTTTCTATCTTCCCTTGGTTCAATTCCAACTTCAATGCTGTACGCATCTGATGAAAACCATGTTTGCCGGCTGCACCGGGATTGATATGTAAAAGTTGAAATGGTTCATCAAACTTTATTTTCAGAATATGTGAATGCCCACAAATCAAAGCATCAACTTTACCGTTTTGTTTCAAAATACTTCTCACTTTCGAGTTGTATTTACCGATTGCACCGGCGATATGAATTAAAAGGATTCTTATACCTTCGAGTTCTAAGATTTCATATTCAGGAAAAGTAATTCTTACCTGATGGTCATCAATATTTCCATATACGGCACGAACAGGCTTCCAAGTGGAAAGTGTATCTGTTACTTGGATATCTCCGATATCTCCGGCATGCCAAATCTCATCGCAATCTGCAAAAAATGTTTTGAGTTGAATGTCTAAGAAACTATGTGTATCCGATAAAAGTCCTATTCTTTTCAAGAAATGAAATTTTGTACATGTTCAGTCAAGTATTGTTCTATTTCGGCTACACGTTTCACCCAGATATATCTTTTGCCCTTCTTAAACCAAGTCAACTGTCTTTTTGCATATTGATAGGTATGAGTAACGATGAGTTCCTTTGTTTTGTCCAAAGATTCTTTTTCATCCAAATAGTCAAAGATTTCTTTATAACCGACTGTCTGAAGTGCTTTTAAATGACGGTATTCAAATAAGTTTTCACATTCTTCTAACCAGCCGTTGTCAAACATCTCTCCTACTCTTTTTGCAATATTTTCACGAATGATTTCTCTTTCATCATACAAACAAAAAAGCAAAGTAGTAAAAGATCTTTCTACGTTTTTCTTTTTTCTAAATGAAGAGTAAGTTTGCCTGGTCTGCATCATTATTTCAGTCGCACGAATCAATCTTTTATGATTCATCATATCTATATGACCTAACAAATCAGGGTCGTTTTTTTCGATAAATTCTTGCAGAAATGAGATACCTTCATTTTCAAACTTCTGATTGAGATTTTCACGAATCACCATATCTATTTCCGGCATATCGTCCATACCGTCACAAAGTGTTTTGATGTACAAACCTGTACCCCCGCAAACTATTGCAATTTTTTTCACCTGAAACAGCTCCTCCAAAATCTGCAAAGCATCTTTTTCAAAATCCACAGCGTGATAATGTTGGTGGATGCTGACATTGGCAATGAGGTGGTGTCTGACAGTTTGAAGTTCAGTTGCAGAAGGTCTTCCCACGCCTATTTCCAACTCTTTATATACTTGTCTCGAATCGGCAGAAAGTATTTCTGTATCCAGTTTTTGAGCCAAAGAAATGGCAGTCCGAGTTTTACCTATCGCTGTCGGCCCGGCAACCACTACTAACAAAGGTTTATTTTCAGACATTATCTTGAATAGGATTGACCACTTGAAGACCGAGACGCTCTCCTACTTCTATGACAAAATTTATAGATGCTTGATAATTATTAGTAATCAGACCATCCAAAACCGCATCTTTCAATTTGTTTTTTATCACTCCTACTTCTCTCGACGGTTTCAAATCAAAAAGATTCATAATCATATCACCATCTACCAAAGGTTGCCAATTTCTGACACGGTCGCGCTCTTCTACCTCTTTGATTTTCTGTACTACAAGTTCTAAATTTTCCTTATACAGCTTGACCTTGGTTTTATTTTTAGAAGTGATATCGGCATAGCAAAGATTCATCAAATCTTCGATATCGTCACCTGCTTCAAATATCAATCTCCTGATGGCAGAATCTGTAATATTTTCTTTGGTCAATGAAATAGGTCTCAAGTGTAGATAGACCAATTTTTGGACGTATTTCATCTTTTCATTCAAAGGAAGTTTTAAACTTTTAAAAATTTTAGGAACTCTTTTTGAGCCTAAAATCTCGTGACCGTGAAAAGTCCAGCCGTGTCCTTCTTCATACTTTTGAGTATCAGGTTTGGCAATATCGTGTAAAATTGCTGCCCATCTCAACCACAAATCATCTGATACTTTTGCCACATTGTCCAAAACCTGTAAAGTATGGTAAAAATTATCTTTATGACGATGATTATTAATGACTTTCACACCGTGAAGTTTGACCATATCGGGGAAAAACTCATGCAATAACTGCGTATCAAAAAGCAATTTAAAACCGATGGACGGTTGGGGTGAAAGGATGATTTTATTGAGCTCGGTAGTAATCCTTTCTAACGATAAAATTTCTAATCTTTTTGCTAGAGGTGGAATAGCAGCCAAAGTGTTTTCTCCG
This sequence comes from Chitinophagales bacterium, assembly GCA_023957215.1. Classification (GTDB taxonomy): domain Bacteria; phylum Bacteroidota; class Bacteroidia; order Chitinophagales; family JADIYW01; genus JAMLHH01. The sequence continues at coordinate 54,923 of JAMLHH010000017.1, read as the reverse complement.
ATTTCAAAACCAAGTTGGCTGGCAAATCTAATCGCTCTCAGCATCCTCAACGGATCATCGTTAAAAGTAACTGTCGGGTCTAAAGGAGTAACTATCTTTTTATTCTTTATGGCATTTACTCCATCAAACGGGTCTAACAGTTCACCAAACTTTTCACTATTCAGACTAATAGCCAAGGCATTCATCGTAAAATCACGTCTCCACTGATCGTCCTGCAAAGTACCGTCTTCTACAATAGGTTTACGGCTATCTGCACGATAAGATTCTTTGCGCGCTCCCACAAACTCTACTTCCCAATGATGTGCTTTAAACATCGCTGTACCAAAATTTTTGAATACGGCAATCTTTATTTTGGGTGAAATCAGCGAAGCCGTCTTTTTGGCCAAATCTATTCCGCTTCCTACACATACTATATCAATATCCGTAGATGTCCTGTCCAAAATTTTATCTCTCACATAACCGCCTACCGCATACGCTTCCACTCCGAGAGAATCTGCCGCTTGTGATACCGCTTTTAAAATATTCAGTTCTTGATCTTTAAAATCAAAATTCATATTCTGCAAAAATAATAAAATTGTAGCTACAAGACGAGAAGCATTTTAATAGTGTCAATTTTTTTAAAGGTTTCGTTTGACACAACTTAATTCTATCATAAAATTAATCTGGCAGTATAATCTACTTTTCTCTCTATTTTTGTGCTGTCTTTTAAACTATTTCTTCCATTTTAAATTTGGTTAGAAAAAACAAATATTCAGATGAGTAATAATAGCACTACTTTAACTTATGATGCCAACAAAACCAATTATGGAATTTTGTTTGCCATCTGTTTTTCACACTTGGGTAATGATTTGATACAATCTGTCATTCCTACGGCACTGCCGATGTTAAAAAGTAATTACAGTTTAAGCTTTGCACAGGTAGGTATTATTACTTTTTGTTTTCAGGTAACTTCTTCACTTTTACAACCTATTGTAGGTCGCTATACGGACAAACATCCTATGCCATACTCACAAATCATCGGTTTTTTCTTTAGTACCTTGGGTATCGTTTTATTGTCTTATGCCTGGTCTTATCATTGGATTTTGATTTCCGTATCTTTGATTGGCGTAGGTTCATCTATTTTTCACCCGGAGTCTTCGAGAATTGCATTCTTTTCATCCGGTGGTAAGAGAAGTTTGGCACAATCCATTTTTCAGATTGGAGGGAATACCGGTTCTGCATTAGGTCCTGTTTTATTAGCTTTGATAGTCACGCCTTATGGGCAAAGAAATATTATTTGGATAGCTTTAGTGGCAATTTCAGCACAGATTATCCTTACTTATGTTGCAAAATGGTACTCCCTCGTTGTACAGACAAGCAAAAAAATAAAAGATAAAATCATTCACGTACCGGATTTGACAAAAAAACAAGTCAACTCTGCCATTACGATTCTCTTGGTCTTGATTTTTTCCAAATATATTTATATCGCCAGCATCACGAGTTACCTACAGTTTTTCACGATGGAGAAATTTGGCATCACTGAAAATCAGGCACATATATACCTGTTTTACTTCTTAATAGCCGTAGCAATAGGAACGCTCTTGGGTGGTTATCTCGGCGATAAGATTGGTCGTAAATATGTGATTTGGCTATCAATATTAGGCTGTGCTCCTTTTGCATTGGCTTTGCCTTATGTCAACCTATTTTGGACAGGTGTCTTGGTCTTTATCGTGGGGACTATCATTGCGTCTGCTTTCCCTGCAATTTTGGTCTATTCGCAAGAACTTTTACCGCATAAATTAGGGATGGTTTCAGGTTTGTTTTACGGTTTTGCTTTTGGTATGGGCGGTGTTTGTGCTGCACTACTCGGATGGTGGGCGGATTATTCTTCCATTACTTTTATCTACAAAGTAGTTTCCTTTTCGCCACTAATAGGAATCATTGCCTATTATTTACCCGATATGAAAAGTATTCATTTTACGGACGAAATTCAGCATCAGGAATAATTTCTAATTCAAAATAATGCACAAAGTGTGTTTATGTGTGCAAGTGGGTAATCGGCGTAAGTCGATTGCCCCGTTTTTTATAAAATGGCTTCATTAAAACTATTTATCCTACCGCTAAGCGTATCATAAGACAAAACGACGATATAAAAAGGTCTTTCTGACGACTCATGCCGGTATAACTCGGATACATATATGAAAGATAGGGATTTTGCTTGGGAATTATACACTCTTGGGGATACTATTTCAAATTCTTTATAAAATCGTCAAAAATGATGAAAAATTCAGTTGCATTATCTCTCAGGTACTAACCACCCAGTCCACTAAGAATGCGCAAAGGGCACAAAGGAATGATAGAACTTATATTTCTAACTTTGTACTTCGTACTTAAAGCTCGAGCTTCGTAACTTGTAATTTGTCCTTAAAACCAATCTCAATCAATCTTACTACCACCTACTTTAACCACAGAGTACACTAAGATAACCGCAAGGTTCACAAAGAAAACTCGTACTTCGTATTTCTAACTTCGTCTTTCCAAAATTAATCTTCAAGATATAATTAAAAGTTTACTAATACTTGTGATGAAACATTTTCTTTTAAAAGTGTTAAATTTACAGTGTAAACAAGAATTATGGCAGTAGAGACAAATATGATACCATTGGGTTTTAAAGCCCCCGACTTTAATTTGTTAGACACGATTAGTGGTAAAAATTTATCGCTCAATGATATGAAAGGTGAGTTGGCCACTGTCGTCATGTTTCTTTGCAACCATTGCCCTTATGTAGCACATGTCAATCCTGAAATCGTGAAGCTCACTGAGGAATTTACAGATAAAGGCATACGTTTTGTCGGAATTTCCAGCAACGATGTAGAAACTTATCCCGATGATGCACCCGAATTAATGCCGAAGTACGCAGAAAAACACGGATACACTTTCCCCTATTTATATGATGAGACACAAGAGATAGCAAAAGCTTATTTTGCAGAGTGTACGCCGGATATCAGTGTATTTGACAAAGATTTGCTTTGTGTGTACAGAGGAAGAATTGATGCTTCTACACCGAGAAATCATTTAGAACTGACAGGTGAAGATTTAAGAACTGCTTTACAAGCGATTGTTGACAACAAACCGATTGATGCCGACCAAAAACCCAGTATCGGTTGTGGTATCAAATGGAAAAATTCTTAGTAATATGGATATTTTCAAAACACTCCGCGAAAATCTGAGTCTGAGCAATATCAAAGGTCAGATTACCAATGTCAGAAATACCGCTCAAACAATAGAGAAACTTTTATCTTTATTACAAGACAATAAAATTTCTGCATCCGTAAAAGAAATGCTCAACAATCTAAAAATCGTGATGGTTGACCAGCCCAATATTGTATCTATTAATCACTTTATCAATCACTTTTTACTCAAACTCAATCCTGAAAACCAGCCGATTATTCTTAAAGAACTTTTAGAGGTTTTTCATGAAAGATGGAAAAATGTAGATAGAAAAACTGCACAAGTCGCTTTTGAACTATACAACTATAAAAACAAGACAGTAGCTTTTTATGGTTCTAACGAGTCTATGTCAGCATTAGTTGATGCCTGCATTGTCCATCAGTCTAACACTAAATTTGTGCAAATTTTAGGAAAGAAAAACAAAGAAGACAGAGAGCAGGCAAAAGCACTGAGTGAAAAAGATGCAGACATGATGGTTATAGATCTTTTCAATATCAATAGATTAAAAGATGACTTGGATTTTATTGTGTTAACATCAGATGTCATTATGCACGAGACCTTTATTGCCAAAGCCGGCACACAGTTATTGACACTTTGGGCAAAAGAAAATCAGATTCCGATACTACTTTTAAGCGATTCGCGTAAAATTTTAAACAAAAAAATACTTCCCAAAGCAGTAGTAGGTTCTTTTATCAATGAAGTGCCGAAAAACAAATCCGAAATTTGGAAAAATGCACCCGATAATATCAGTATTGTCAACTACCACTTAGAAGAAGTGGATAACACACTCATAAATTTCTTCGTTTTAGAAAGTAAGGCCTATCCACCCAATGATCTTGAACAAGAAGTGGATAAAATTTTAGTTTCCAAGTTTGTTTAGATATTATCTTTGGCATAATATTTATACTATTTTTCGTTTAAAAAGTAAAAACCATTATATGTTGAATACATTTTTCCTTCAGGCAAGTGCCGGTGTGGATTCCCTACAAGGATTACCATTTAATTCTACCCAACAAGAATCTATTATAGACTTACTTGCCAAAGGTAATATATAATGATTCCCCTTGCGCTTTTGCTGTTTGCCGCTATTTATCTATTTATAGAAAGATTTATCACAATCAGAAAAGCAAGTCATATTGACCCCAATTTTATGAACAATGTAAAAACTTATATCCTCAACGGTAATATTGAAGGCGCAAAATCACTTTGCAAAGCCACCAATAGTCCGGTAGCAAAAATTATTGAAAAAGGAATTTTGAGAATAGGCAGACCTGTAAAGGATATTGAAAATGCGATAGAAAATGCCGGTAAGATAGAAATTAGCAAACTTGAAAAGAATGTCGGAATCCTCAACACCATTGCAGGTTTGGCTCCGATGTTTGGTTTCTTGGGAACGATTATCGGTGTGATTGCCATTTTCCAAGAAGTAGCTATTAAAAACAGTATAGAAATCGGAACTATTTCAGGTGGTCTTTATATCAAAATGGTTTCCAGTGCCTCCGGTTTGTTTGTCGGTATGATAGCATTTGCCGCATATAGCTTTTTGACCAACCGTATAGACAGAGAAATGAGAAATATGGAATTGAGTGCCATAGATTTTATTGATCTTTTGGAAGAACCGGCTAACAATTAAAATCGGATACTATGAATTTCGGTAAAAGACAAAGAGAAAAAGGTGAAATCTATATCGCTTCATTAAATGATATCATGTTTTTCCTGTTACTCTTCTTTTTGATAGCTTCCTCTTTGGTAAAATCTAACGGGCTAAACCTTAATCTGCCTTCTGCTAATGCACAAGTAGTACCCGATAAAACCATTGATGTCAGTATCACAAAAGATATGCAATACTATGTGAATAAAAATCCTGTCAGTCTTGAAATGCTGGCAAGTACCTTGCAAAGCGAAATAGACCCCAATCAATCACCGACTATTGTTATCAGAGCTGATAGAAATTTACCTTTGGAACAAGTAGTACAAGTGATGAGTATTGTCAAAGGAATGAATCTTAAAATGGTACTTGCTACCGAACCAAACTAAATTGTATGGACTTAGCATCTTTTACACAAAGGTCGGGCAACGAGAAAAGAGCACTGCTTTATACTACAATCATATTTGTAGCCATACTGCTATTGTTTTTCTTTTGGAAAATCAGTTATAAAAATGATGCAGAAGAAGGCGGAGGTGGTATTGAAGTGGACTTTGGTAATTATGACTATGGATTGGGAGATGATAATACCTCTTTGGGTACACCTGCTCCACTTGAAAGCACAGAAGATATTAGTACACCTACTCCATCCGTTACGGAGATGACTCCTATTGCACCACCGGTTACAACTCCTTCAAAAACTACTACTACTTCTAAAACCAATGATAATCTTCTCACTTCTAACAGTCCGGAAGCAATAGCTATTAAAAAACAGCAAGAAGAAGCCGCCAAAAAAGCAAAAGCTGAGCAAGCCGAAAAAGACAGGCAAGCAGCAGTGGCTAAAGCACAGGCAGAAGCTGAAAGGAAAAGATTAGAAGAAGAAGCAAGAATTAAAAAGGAACAAGAGGATTTTAAAAAGAAAATGCAAGGTGGTCTTGCACAGACCGGCGGTACAGGGACAGGTGGTACAGGCACGGGGCAAGGTCAAGGTGATACCAAACCGGGTGGTAATCAAGGGAAACCCAATGGCAGTATGAATGGTGGAAACGGTACTGGCGGTTCCGGTGGTGGTAGCGGAGGCGGACAAGGTACAGGAACGGGAAGCGGTGTCGGTGCAGGAAGTGGAATCGGTTCTCATACCTTGGTCGGTAGAGATATAATTTCTAAACCTTCTTTTATCAACAATTCTAATGCTTTTGGTCGTGTGATGATTAAAATCTCAGTGGACAGAAACGGAAATGTATTGACCGCTGACTATACCTCATCCGGTTCTACCACCAATGATGCAAATCTGATTCGGTTGTCTATACAGGAAGCGAAAAAGATTAAATTTTCAAAAACGACAAGTGGTGCGGAAGAACAGTTTGGAGTTGTCACTTTTAACTACGCGCCATAGTCTGATACAATGACTTACGAAGAAGTAATTGACGACATTACAGTCAAATTGCCGATGTTCAGCAAAATAGGAGCAAGTGCCTACAAAGCGGATTTGAGCAATACACTTACCTTATCTGCACTCATGCAGCATCCCGAGAAGAATTTGAGGTGCATACATATTGCAGGTACTAATGGCAAAGGTTCCACATCTAATATTTTGGCTTCCATCTTTCAAGAAGCAGGTTACAAAGTGGGACTTTTCACATCTCCTCATCTCAAGGATTTCAGAGAGCGCATCCGTGTCAACGACAAAATGATTTCTAAAAGAGATGTCATCTCCTATCATCGGCTGATGATAGCCAAAGCAACGGAGATACATGCTTCCTTTTTTGAAGTGACGACCATCATGGCTTTTGCATATTTTGTCAAGGAAAAGGTAGATATTGCCATTATTGAAGTCGGCCTGGGTGGCAGATTAGACTGTACGAATATTGTGAATCCCGACTTATCAGTGATTACCAATATTTCTTTCGACCATCAACAATTCTTGGGTGATACTTTACCTAAAATTACATCTGAAAAAGCCGGTATTATCAAGAAAAACAAACCTGTTGTCATAGGTGAGACACATCCTGAAACAACTCCCGTTTTTATAGAGAAAGCCAAAACTGAAAATACTGAAATTCACTTTGCAAAAGATGCCCAACACCAAGTAATTTTTTCTGAAAATAATAACTTGATGATAGATGGTCAAAAAGTAGATTGTCCCTTAAAAACGACTTACCAACTTAAAAATATTCAAACCGTACTGACAGCGATAGATATTTATAGAATGCATTATCCAGATATGACTGTTACGAACCAAAATGTATCAGACGGACTTAAAAATGTATTGACAAACACGGGTTTTCAAGGTCGCTGGCAACAAATCCGAAAATCACCTAAAACGATTGTAGATGTAGGACACAATGAGGACGGTATAAAAAATATTATCGAGCAGGTACAAAGAGAAACTTTCAAACATTTGAGAATTGTTTATGGAGTGGTCAATGATAAAGATATTGACCATATTTTACAGCTTTTACCCAAAGAAAATGTCAGTTATTACTTATGTGAACCACATTCTGCAAGAAAGTTAGATATTACTATACTTCAAGAAAAGTTTCAAGCTTTACACCTAAATATCGCTTCTACACATCATTTACCACAAGATGCTTACAAAGCGGCTCTGAAAGATGCTGCTTCCAAAGATTTAATTCTGATCGTGGGAAGTACTTTTGTGGTCAGTGAGTTTGTGTAAAAGAGGGTGTCTATGACAATAAAACGTGATAAGCTTCAAAAGTTTTTCCGGCATTAAACCGTTTGTCTATTGTTTTTAAGCCATTAGCTATCATGGGTTCAAAGTAATCGTCATCTTTTTCTAAAAGTTCTATGATTCTTTTTGCCATCAGTTCCGGATGATTCTCCGGCACTAAAAAACCATTTATACCCTCCTGCATATATTCAACGATACCTTCGACCTCACTCGCTAATACAGGCACTCTTTGGGAAAATGCTTCCAAAACTGTCATTCCTACTGTTTCTCCATGTGTGGACATGACAAATAATTGAAAACTAGCGCAAAGCTTCATCGCTTCATCGTTCTTCAAGTTTCCGGTAAAAATTACGTTCTCTTCTATTTGCAAGTCTTTTGCCAAAGTTTTACACTCATCAAAAGTCTCACCCGAACCTATCAAATACAATTGTATCTTTTTACCTGTTTTTAAAATCGAAGCTGTAGCTCTCAGTAGATTTTGCTGATCTTTCTGTCTTGAAAAGCGTGCTATCATACCTATTCTATCTTTGACATAAGTTCGTTTTACATCTTTCAAATAAGAAATTCCATTGGGGATAACTCTGATTTTTGATTTTTGTTTTTTAAACAGTAAAGAGATGTTGAGAAGCTCTTCTTTATGTTGTTCACTCAATACTACAACTTTATCAGAAAAGAAAGCCATCATTTTTAGCATGATTAGCTCCGCTTTCCTTTTATAATTATTGGGAATATGATCTACCGTTATCAATTTCGATCGAAATAGAAAGCAATACACGAGGACAGGAATAATTATAGTCGGATTGTGAATGAGTAACACATCGGGTTTTACTTTCAACAGATATTTGAAGATTTTCCAATAACCCGGCACATCGAATCTATATTTTTTTACACCTGATTGAAATTGTATTCCGTTCTTATTACAAAAGTCTCTGTGTCCCTTTTCTAAGTTTTCTACTCCATAAAAATATAAATAATTATCCCACTTTTCCAATCCGCCATTTTCCATTAAATTAAAAATAACGGATGCGTGACCACCGGTTCCCGAGTATAAACTTTGGAATACTTTTTTCTTCATATTCTTTCAAAAGCACACAAATATAGTAAATTCTTTATTTGACCCTTGATTGAATAAATAATATGCATCAAAACTTTTTTGTAAAATGCAAATATCCGCTGATTCACTTATTTTACCAAGGGAGATATCTGCATATAAAAACTTTCTTTCCCACGCATGGTAGCAATTTCTTCATCAGCCTCATCATTATAACCACAGAGATGCAAAATACCGTGGGCTATCACTCTTGAAATTTCATTGTCAAGGCTGACTTGAAACTTATCTGCATTTTCATTTACACGTTTGATGCTAATATAGATTTCGGCTTCAATTCCAAAATTTTCACTATCAGTCGATAAGTCAAAGGTGATAATATCGGTCAAAGTATCGTGTTGTAAGTATTCTACATTGATTTCATGCAAATACTCGTCTGTACAAAAGATATAAGTCATTTCACTGATTATCTTTTTTTCCGCATCGGCAATAGATAAAACCCACTTTTCGAGTGCAACAAAATCCCAATCTATTTCATTTACATCTTTAAAATAAAAATGTACTTTTTCATTTTCTTCTTCCATCTGATAAATTCGCCGCTAATTTAGTTTGAAAGTCATTTGAATGCAAGCACCATCGTTTTCAAAACAAACTTTATCTGCCAGATGACGAATCAAAAAGACTCCTCTCCCATTGAGTTTCAACTTATTTTCGGGAAGTGTCGGATCCGGGACAGATTTTAAATCAAAGCCCTCTCCTTGATCCCGGACAATAAATCGTATGCAAGTCTCTTCTTTCTCACTCTGAAAAGTCACTTTTTTATCTATGTTCAATTTATTGCCGTGGACAATGGCATTCGTGACGGCTTCTACAATAGCGAGATGAATATTTCCATATACACAGTCGTCAATATTGTATGCGCATCTGATATTTTCTATATAATCTTCTATAATTTGTATATGTTGGAGAGAAGAAGGTATCGTGATAAAATAATCTTCCAAATCTGTATTTTTCAAAACTTGTAAATATTTAAGAGTAAATAGGTTTATTAATTATTTGAATTGTACCTATCTACGATATTTTTATAAAATTGTTTCAGTTCTGCCGGAATATTTTTGAAGGTACTCAGTTTGCTCTTTCTATTTTTAAGAAACTCTTCTATTTCAGGTGGCAAATTTTTAGGCATCTCCTTCCCTACTTTTGAAGTCCTGTCATCTTTATCTCCTTGTTCTTTCATCGCCTTGTCCAATTCTAACATCCTCGTTTCTATTTCCTTCTGACGCTTAATGGTTTCAGCAGTGATTTTCTTATTGACAATATCTTCCTCCATTTTATCCATGTCATCCATCATTTGATCGACATTTGTCTCTTTCTTTTGTTGTTGTGACATGGCATCTTTCATTTTTCTCAAAGCTTCTCGCACTGCTGCCTGTCTTTGCACCATTTCAGCCAAGCGCTTGTTGATTTCCGAACCGGATTTTCCGTTTTTAAGATCTTGCCCCATTTGCTGCAAATCTTGTCCTAATTGCTGTTGAAGTTTCTTTAACTCTTCAGCACTTGGTGTCCCTTGTCCTTCATCTTGGGGATTATCACATGAACCGGCAGCACCCATTTGACTCAATTGTTTTTGCATCTGATTCATGGATTCATTTAGCATCAGAGCCAGATTATTGGCATCAGACATGGCATACTGCTGGGCTGCCGTTGCCGGACCTCTACTTTTGTCATTCAATAAATCAAAAGATTTGTTCAAATCGCGTTTCAATTTATAAAGTTCGTCAGTGATAAATGGTTGGAGCTGGAAAACTCTTTTACCCAAAGCAGTCAAACTATCTTCTATAATTACAGATTCTTCTTTAAGTTTTTGTTGTCTTCTGACTAATTCGGAATAACGGACATCTGTTTCATGTGTCTTTTTGACATCTAACATCAAAGCTTCTTGGTCTTTGGATACATGTAAAAGGTTACTCAATATTCGTCTGATGGTATTGATATCTTCTATATGCTGTTGCATCTGTTTTTTCTGCATCTGCCCGCGGATATTTTGAGCCAAAGATTTCATGCTTTCAGAAGCTTGATTTTGTTGTGATTGGGCAGGCTGGTTTTGCCCTTTGTCTAATTTATCTTTTGCATCCTGCATTTTTTTCTGAATCTCATCCATCTGCTTTTGATGCTCCTCTAAATCCATTTTGCTTTTTTGTTCTTCATTCAGCTTGTCAAGATGTTCCATATCTTTTTTCAACTCATCAAACTTTTCATTGAGCATCTCCTGATTTTTGGAATTAGGTTCCTTACTGATTTGGTCTTGTTTTTTAGATAAGTCTTCTAACTGTTGGATCATTTCTGTCACTTTCTGTTCAAACTCCAATTTCTTAAAGAGTTCTAACATTTTATCTAATTCTTTTTCAAGTTGCCGGTTGCTGAGATTGATATTTTCCAACTTGTCAAAAGCATTGTTTTTCTGCAATTTTTCCAACATCTCCTCTATTTCCTTCATCATATTTTTCATGTCATCATCCAAGAGTTTGTCCATCATTTCACTGAGCATCTCTTGTTTTTTCATGATTTCAGGATCTACATTTTTAAAAAGTTCTTGATTTTTTAGATTTTCATCGTACTTGTTTTTAAGACTTTCTATCTCATTTTTCAGTTTATCATGTTCTTCTTTTAGTTTTTCGATTTCTTTTTTATCCTCCCAATTCAAATCTTTTTTAGTTAAAATTTTCTCTTTTAAATCTTGGATATCTTTCGATATTTTTTGCACCTCACTAAAAGATGAATTGAGAGAAGATTTGATTTCGGCATTGTTCTGAATTTCAGCATCTTTTAATTCCGTCACTTCCGGAACAATATAAGTAAACACTTGTGACTGCGCAGATTTGCTCCCATGAATAGCATCATTATCCCAAACCGTAAAAAAGTATTCCATCCTGTCACCTGCTTCCAATTTCACTCGATTGACATCCATAAAGTGCGTAAAATCGGCAGTAACATGGTCGGCAAAAGCAATATTTTCTTGAAAGGTTTTTTTGATTTGGTTCTTGCTGTTTTTAATTCGTGCCTGAAAGATGATTTTTGCAATACCATAATCATCCGAAGCATTTCCCATAAAGAACAAGCGGTTCTTTTGAATACTATCCGGAACTTGCACGACTTGTATGACCGGAGATTCATCGCGGATGACACCGATAGTATATAAAACAGAATCACCCTGCGGATAATCATTGTTATAGACTGTCAAAAGATAATCTTGCTCAGCCAAGACCGTTTTTGAAAACAGATATGAATGAGCTTTTTGCAAGACTTGTATAGGATGATTGGGTTGAAACTTGACAGTTAATTTTTCAGTATTCTTCGTATTCAAGTCCCAAGATACTTTTGTTCCTTCCGGCACCAATATATCTCCTGTATTTTTTACCGTTTCACGCTTTTTACCGGTATAATCAGGATAGTCCAAAGTAATTTTCATATCCGATACCACAGCCTTTTTTAAAACTTTTATGCTATAAGTATCTGAATAAAAACCATTTGCCAGCAGACGAAAGTCGGTATCTTTTTGCACTTGTTGTATTTTGTACCTGAAAGAATTAGCGCTTTCTTGTGTCATCGGAAACTCTTTTCCATCCTGTACCCATATCATTTTTGAAGGCAAAACCCCTCCTTTTACTTGTACGGTAATCAATGCATCAGCAAATTGCTGTACTTTTAACTGGCTATTTTCAACCACAAAGTCAAAAGGTGCCGGTGGCGAAAATGCTTTGGAAGGCTGCGCAAGACGGGCATTGCTCTCTTTTAGCACATTGGGTGTTATCAATAAAATCAAAGCCAAAACCAACATTGGAACTACCGCATACTGCAAAGCCTTTTTCACCTCTTTCATATCGACAGCACTCGAAAAAGACACCCATTTGATTTCATCTATTTTTTGTTGAATACCGGCTTCTATCAGTTCAGAACTACTGCCACTGTACTTTTCAGATTTGAGTTGCAAGATATTGAGCAACTTATCTTCCATCAACGGAAAATGTTGCCTGATAATCTGAGCTGCTTGTACATAAGATAAGGTTTGACCTATTTTAAAATATTTGCTCGCCGGTAGTAGCACCCAAGCCACCAATGCATAAGCGGAGAAACTAAAAAAGCCCAGTAGCAATGACCATTTTAACCAAGAGGGAAAATAAAATAAATATTCTCCCATACTCACCAATAAATAAATAGCCACCACACTTGCCAGACAAAGCAATAAACCCTTGACCATCTTGCTGAGATAGTATTTTCGGATAAATTGCTCTAATTGCTCAATGACAGCCTCGTATGTATTCATAGGTTTTCGGGTTAAAAATCTATCAAATTCTACCTTCTTCTTTCAATTTCCAATATCTAAGCAAACCTGTTACTGACATATAACTTGGATTGCCTTTTTCATACTTCTCTATGTCAGCATCCGAAACTCCATTCTCTCTCAATTGGTTAGCCGTATAGGCAACAAATTTGGGAACAATCTCCTCTGCCGGAGTTCCGGCATCAAAATAAGGCTTCATCCATCCTGACCAATCGTCTAACATTGCCTCCAATTTGTCAAAATGGGCATCAATATCAGTCTCTTCCGCAAAGTGTGCCAGATATAAGACTTTCGGGTGGGCATCTTTCAGTTTCTGAATGGATTTTTTCCAAAGTTCTATATTGATATCAGGAGGCGGACAGGGAGGCACGACCAAGCCACCATTGATTTTCACACCTGCGACATCTCCGGTAAAAATAATATCTCCCAATTGATACGCATTGTGATGTACCGCATGACCGGGCGTATAATGCACTTTAAATTTGACACCGCCTATTTCAGACGTATCACCATCTTCCAAAGGTACTAAGAGATGAATATCTATGGGTTTCATTTCACCCCAAAGTCTCTCCATATCCTCTTTGTAAATTCGTTTGGCAGAATTCCAAAGACGTTCAGGACTGTTTAAGTGTGGTAATCCCACCGGATGTACATAAATTTTAGCACCGTTTTCTGCAAATTTCCAAGCAGCACCGGCATGGTCAAAGTGTATATGTGTCAATAAAACATGCTTGACATCTCTCCAATCAAAGCCTTCTGCTTTTATCGCTTCTTTCAGATGTTCAAATGCTGTTTCAGGGCCGGTTTCTATCAAAATCAATCCATCTGCCGATTCTATCAGATAATTTGCAATGACGTGAGGCTCATCCAAAAATTTTATATCTAAAACGCGAATTTTGGGTGTATTCATTTTCTTTTAGTCAATTTATACAAATATATAGTTTTATCGTCTATTTTCTACTCAATAATTTTTTATTGCAGGATGGAGACTTTATCTATCCGAAACGAGATTTCAGGGTTTTATGATAAAAGGGAGTCACGGATTGCCAACTTATGTAGGCAAACTTTGTACAATTGAAAAACTTCACTAATTTTGAATTATCTTATATTTCATCAAATGAGTCATCAATTCGCAATTTTTAAAATAAAATATCAGGTATTTTTTATTTATAATAAAATTTATTTATTAATATTTAATTTATATTTTAATATCTAAATATATAAAGACAAATAACATTTACTAAATTGAGAAAAGGATGAACGGAGAATCCCTGAACATAATAAACGACCGATTAGAAAAATTGAAAGCTGATTTTCCTGAAATTTTTTCAGAAGAAAAAATTGATATGGAAAAGTTCAAAGCTGCTTTTACCGAAGATATAAATTTCGATAACGAACGCTATGTGTTGAACTGGGCAGGGAAAAGTGATGCGTTTAAAACCTTGCAAATTCCCACCACTGCTACTCTAAAACCACAGCCGGAAGAATCAGTAAATTTTGACACGACCGAAAATGTTTTTATTGAAGGTGAAAACCTTGAAGTGCTGAAAGTCTTGCAGAAAAGCTATTACGGAAAAATTAAGTGTATCATCATAGACCCGCCTTACAACACGGGCAACGACAGTTTTATTTATCCCGATAGCTTTAAGGAAAACAAAGCCGATTACGAAAAACGAATAGGTGATAAAGACGAAGAAGGCTATTTGCTGAAAGAAGGTTTGTTTCGCAAGAACAGCAAAGACAGCGGACATTACCACAGCAACTGGCTAAGCATGATGTATCCCCGTTTATTTTTGGCTAAAAACCTATTGCGTGAGGATGGTGTCATCTTCGTGCATATTGACGACAATGAAGTGCATAATCTGAGAATGATTATGAATGAAATTTTTGGAGAGGAGAATTTTGTGGCATCATTTGATTGGCGAAAAAAGACAGGAGCAAATGACGCAAAAGATATTGCAATTATTACTGAAACTATTTTGTTGTTTGCAAAGAATTATACTGCAACTATTGAAAATGATATTTGGGAACGTGATAAAAATTCCATAAACCAAGAACGTTTTAAGTTATCTGATGAATTTGTTGATATTCGTGGAAAATATTATTTTGACACACTTGACCGTGGTGGATTGCAATATTCAGATTCTATGAATTTTGGAATACATGCCCCGGATGGTGGTGTAATTTTTCCAAATGGACGTTCAACATTTGTGAATGATGGATGGATATGGAAATGGGGACAAAACAAAGTGAAGTGGGGTATTGACAATAAGTTTTTAGAATTTGTCAAATCTGATAAAAGTGAAGATTCAAATTATACAATCAAATAC
Source organism: Chitinophagales bacterium (assembly GCA_023957215.1). GTDB lineage: Bacteria > Bacteroidota > Bacteroidia > Chitinophagales > JADIYW01 > JAMLHH01. The sequence goes on along the minus strand of JAMLHH010000017.1, from coordinate 39,656 downwards.
AAGGTTTATCAAAATGTTGATAATGAAGGGAATATACGACATAAGTCAGGTCGTGCATATTCAAATTTAATAACTGAGCCTATAAATCAGCAAGGAAATGCAGATTTCGCAAATTTATTTAATGGAAAAACCTATTTCTCAAATCCTAAGCCAATTGGCTTAATTCAATATTTCTTAAAGACCATTAACAATAAATTCGATATAATCCTCGATTTCTTCGGAGGCTCCGGCACCACTGCCCAGGCCGTTTTAGAACTTAATCAAAAAGACGGAGGCAATCGAAAATTTATTTTAGTACAGTTACCCGAATTGTGTAATGAAAACAGTGAAGCATATAAAGCAGGGTATAAAACCATTGCAGACATCAGTAAGGAGAGGATAAGGAGGGTAATTAAACGTCTGAACCATGATTCTTCTGATTCAGAGATTACCATGATTAAAGGAAAAGAAAAAGAATTGGAGCCTCAACTCTTGTTTGAGCCTGAAACTAAATACCGACACACTATAAATCAAAGCAATCATAAAAATCCAATAAATCACAGTTTAGACAATGGTTTCAAGGTGTTCAAACTCGCTCCTTCCAATTTCAAAATCTGGCGTGGCAGCGAGATAGATGAAGAAAATTTAGAGCAACAGTTAGAAATATTTACCAATCCCATCCGGGAAGGTAGCGAGCAGGAGAATATGCTCTATGAACTCATGCTGAAAGCAGGCTATTCATTGACCGATAAAATCACAGTAAACGGAGAATTAAAAATTGTCAATGACGAATTAATCCTGCTCATTGAAACAAAAAACATGCAGCAAGCAATGGACAAGGCTTTATCGCTTATCCAATCCCAACCGAGCATTAAGAAAGTAATCACCTTAGATATTCTTTTCAAAGACAACGACCAACTCAAAACCAACACGGTCTTGCAAATGAGAGATGCCGGGGTGGAGTTTAAAACGATATGAGTATGAATGCAGAAGAAATTCTTGACATAATAGCCAAGGGCGAAACAAGCTCTGTCCAGTTTAAAGCCAATGTGCATAATGAGCAGAGCATTGCTCAGGAAATGGTTGCATTTGCCAATACAAAAGGCAGCAAAATCCTGATTGGTGTTGATGATAAAACCTGGGACATAACAGGATTAACTGCTGATGACCTTAGGCGGCTCACAAACCTTTTGGTAAATGCTGCCGACCAGTATGTGAAAGAACCAATATTCATCAATACAGAAACGGTTGGTGTAAAGGGGAAATTAGTGCTGGTGGTAACCGTTCCCGAAGGCATAGCCAAACCTTACAAAGACAAAGACGGAATAATTTATCTGAAGAACGGAGCAAACAAGAGAAAAGTAACAAGCAATGAAGAAATTTCAAGATTGCTTCAAAGCAGCGGATACATGTATGCGGAAGAAAAAGTTATCGGGCATAGCAGCATGGCAGATTTAGATGCGGATAAGTTCAGGAGGTTTTATGAAGCACAATACAAGGAAACACCAGACAATAATCAATTGGAAAAACACCTGACTAATTTAAGGCTTGGTGCGGAGGGAAAATTGAATATTGCGGGAGCATTGCTGTTCGGCAAAAATCTTCAAGGGCTGACACCCCAGTTTTTTATCACTGCCATTTGGTTTTGGGGAAATGAAATTACAGATACAAAATACAGAAGCAGTGAAAACATTTATGGAACACTGGATGAGCTTTACCGCAAAGGATTTGATTTTGTTCTCTCCAAACTCCACAAAATTCAGCAACCCGGAAAATCATTCAATAGTCTTGGCGTTTCCGAAGTGCCCGAAATAGTTATAACGGAACTTCTTATCAATGCGCTGATTCACCGGGATTATTTTATGAATGATTCCATCAAACTGTATGTATTTGAAAACAGAATTGAAATAATCAGCCCCGGAAGATTGCCGAATAATTTAACGGAAGCACAAGTCAAGAAAGGAATCAGGAGAACACGGAATAATATCATCGCATCATTTGCACCTTTCCTCATGGAATACAGAGGAGCAGGAAGCGGCATCCTGCGTTCGTTGGACATTTATCCTAACTTTGACATAAACAATGAAATTGAAAACGAAAGGGTTGTTGTTACAATCAAAAGACCCGTGCTTAAATGAAATGCAGTACGCATTCCATGTGACCTTTAAAACAATAAAATGAACACATGATCCTTCACTTCGACAGCAATCAAGCCTATCAATTAGAAGCCATCAAAGCCATTACCGACATCTTTGAGGGGCAACCTTTGAGTGGTGGCGATTTTGAGTTTTCACATACTTCTGTTGGAACTTTGTATTCAGAAAATGGATTTGGGAATAAACTGACTTTGTCGGAAGAACAAATTCTTGAAAATGTAAAATCCATTCAGCAACGCCATGGAATAAAAGATACTGCTTTAGATAATCTACACGGAATGAATTTTTCTGTAGAAATGGAAACCGGCACGGGAAAAACCTACGTGTATCTACGAACCATTTACGAACTCAATAAACTTTATGGCTTCAAAAAATTTGTGATTGTTGTTCCGTCTATTGCCATTCGTGAAGGAGTTTTAAAGAACCTGAAAATTACGCACGAGCATTTTCAATCCTTATATGACAAAGCAGCAATCAACTTTGATGTGTATGACAGTAAAAAAGTCTCGCATCTCAGGAGCTTTGCTTCCGCCAATTCCATTCAGATTTTGGTCATCAATATTGATGCTTTTGCCAAAGATGAAAACATCATCAATAAGCCCAATGATAAGCTGACAGGCAAAAAGCCCGTTGAGTTTATTCAAAGCACTCAGCCCATTGTGATTGTGGACGAACCGCAAAACATGGAAACCAAAAACCGTAAAAAAGCTATTGAAAATCTGAATCCACTTTGTACGCTTCGTTATTCGGCAACACATACCAACCTGTACAACCTCCTGTATTCACTCAATCCCGTTAAGGCTTACGATTTGGGATTGGTCAAGCAAATTGAAGTGGATTCTGTGGTAAGCGAAAACGCTATGAATGATGCTTTTGTTCAGATAGAGAAAATTCAGCCAAGCGGGAAAAATAAAATTGTTGCCAAGCTGAAAATTGATGTAAACACGCCCAAAGGTGTCGTGAGAAAATCGGTCACGGTTGACAGGAATAAATACGATTTATACAAACTTTCGGGCGAGCGGGAGATTTACCAGGACTTGAAAGTAACGGAAATTGACTTGAGCAATCAGGTAGTTTCCCTATCCAACGGTCAAATACTGATGGTGGGCGAAACACAGGGTGGTTTGAACGATGAGGTGCTTCGCTATATGATTCAAAAGACAGTAGAGGAGCATCTGAAAAAGGAGAAGTTTTATAAACCGAAAGGCATCAAAGTGTTGACCTTGTTTTTTATTGATAAAGTAAAAAACTATCGTGATTACGATGCAGATGGAAATGCCATCAAAGGGAAATTCTCCCAATGGTTTGAAGAAATTTATATTGAGGAAAGCGGCAAACCTGCATTTTCAGGTTTAATACCCTATTCTGTAAATGAGATTCACAACGGTTATTTTTCTCAAGACAACAAGGGCAGATTAAAGGATACGGGTGGAGAAACACAAGCAGATGATGATACTTATAAACTCATCATGCAAGACAAAGAAAAATTGTTGAGTATCGAAACGCCTCTGCGATTTATTTTCAGCCACTCCGCACTGCGCGAAGGATGGGACAATCCCAATGTATTTCAAATCTGCACTCTGAATGAAACCAAATCCGAAATCAAAAAACGGCAAGAAATAGGCAGAGGTTTGCGTTTGTGTGTAAATCAAAACGGAGAACGAATCCACGACCGCAATATTAATAAATTAACCGTCATTGCAAATGAACGCTATGAAGACTTTGCAAAGGCTTTGCAGAAAGAAATAGAAGAAGATTGCGGAGTACAGTTTGACAACCGTATAAAAAACAAAGCTGAGCGCAAGAAAGTCAACTATAGAAAAGGATTTGAAGCCGACCCTAAGTTTTTACAGATTTGGGGAAAAATCAGAAACAAAACGAAATACAGTGTAGCCTATACCACTTCGGATTTAATTACTTTAGCAGGAAAAGCGATCAAAGAAATGCCTGAAACAATAAAGCCTAATGTTAGAAGCACAAAACAAAAAGTATTGATTACGGAAGAAGGTGTTTCGGGTCAATTGGTGAGTGACAGAGTGGTAGATGATTATGGATTGCAGATGGAAATTCCCGACATACTTGCCTATATTCAAAACAAAACTGAGCTAACCCGGGATACCATTCTGCAAATCCTGAAAAAGTCCGGAAAAATCAGTGAGGTGCTTATCAATCCGCAAATGTTCATGGACAACACTACCAATGCCATTAAGAGTGTCTTGTATGATTTAATGATTGATGGTATCAAATATGAAAAGATTGGCGGAAAACTTTATGAAATGACTTTGTTTGATGATTCTGATTTTGAAATTTACATGGATAAGTTCACCTACTCAGTGAAAAATGCCGACAAAACCATTTATGAAAACTATATTCCTTTGGATAGCGGAGTAGAAAATCAATTTGCACAAGATTGTGAAAGCAGTGAAAATATAGAATTCTATTTCAAGCTACCCAATTGGTTTAAGATTCCAACACCGATTGGTAATTACAATCCGGATTGGGCTGTGGTTTTCAAAGATCAAAAGAAAATTTATTTTGTAGCAGAAACAAAAGGTGAAGGTCAAGAATTATTGAAAAGTGAAAAACAAAAAATCAAGTGTGGTAAAGAGCATTTTAAAGAATTGAAAGATGTTGTTTACAAACGAGTTTCATCAGTAAAAGAGTTATCGATAAATTTAAGAAGGTAAAGTTCTCACTTTAATAATAAATACTTTCCCATAGTTTCCTATCATTAAGACCTTTCCACTACCAAACAATCTTTATTATTTATAATTTCGCAACAGATGGAAAAATCTATACTCGTTTTTAAAATTGGGACCTCATCTATTACGCAATCCGATGGTGAAGTAGATGAAGTTTTGTTGGCAGAATTGCAAGACAGATTTCCGTACTTCACGAAATTCATATCGTAATAGTTTCTTCGGGTGCGGTCGGGACAGGCTAGCGTTTTATAAAAGATTATAGCGGTAAGATAGAAGAAAGAAAAGCCGCCGCTGCGGTAGGGAATCCTATTTTGGTGGGTAAATATGCCAAAGCCTTTCAACAATACAAGATACCCATCGCCCAAAGTCTTTGCGAGAGAGAACATTTCAGTAACAGAAACCAGTTTCTACAACTGAGAGACACTTATCGCGAATTGTGGAAGCATGGCATTATTCCTATTGCCAATGAAAACGATGTCGTCAGTAATTTGGAAATTAAATTCTCCGATAATGATGAGCTTGCCACACTTTTAGCCCTCGGTTTCGGAGCAGAATATTTGTTGATAGGTACTTCCGTTTCAGGAGTTTTGGATGAAAATGATCAATTGATTCAAGAAATCAAAACTTTTACACCTGCCATTTTAGGATATGCACGAAAAACAAAATCCGCTGCCGGTTTGGGGGGAATGATTACAAAATTGATGTTTGCACGTCTCGCCACAAGTCTCGGTATCCAAACGGTTATTTTTGAAGCTCGTGCCAAAGACGGAATCTTAAATGCCATTGACGGTAAAACCGGTACTGTATGCAGACCAAAAAAGGTACATGCAAATGCCAGACAAAAATGGTTGGCAAGCGGAAGTAAAGTGTATGGCAGGGTCTTAGTGGATGAAGGAGCAAAAAAGGCTTTAATCAAACGAAAAAGTCTATTAGCAGTGGGGATAAAAGAAATTATCCGTCCTTTTGACAAAGGAGAAGTTTTTGATATCATAGATATTGACAACTGGGTTTTTGCAGTTGCCAAATCCAAATTGAGTGCCGATGAAATCACAACTCAAAAAGACAAACAGAATATTTTGGTGGCCAATGCCGATGAAATAGTCATCCTCTAAAATAATTGATACCTACTTAAAATTCTGTTTTAGATTTATACAATAGACTCTGTTAAATTCTTAACATAGTTTCACTTAGATAGAAATTAAATATCTCGATAATTGCGGAGATAATTATATATAATGCGATTTATACCCATCTTTTTGACTGTATTTTCTTTATTTTGTACATCCATTCTTCATGCAGCAGGTGGCAAAATATTTGGCGTTCTTCAAAGCAATAGCGACAATTCCACTTTAGAATATGCCACTTTAATTTTAAAAGCCAATCAAGGCGAAACCAAATACGGAGGTTTGACAGACGAAAAAGGTCGTTTTGAAATAGACGATATCAAGTTTGGAGATTATACTTTAGAAATATCCTATTTAGGTTTTGACACCTACACCAAAAACGATATCAGTATTACAGCCACCAAAAATCTCATCAATTTGGGAACTATCAAAATGAATGAAACTGCCTCCCAATTAGATGTTGTCGAAGTAGTCGGTGAAAAGAGTATGTTTCAATTAGGTGGAGAAAAAAAGATTTTTAACGTAGAAAAAAGTGCTATTTCAGCCGGCGGGAATGCAATAGATGCTTTGAAAGAGATACCGACTATTGATGTGACGATGGATGGTAGTCTTTCTATGCGCGGCTCCGACAACTTGGTCATTTACATCAACGGAAAACCATCGGGCATGTCTGCTGAGAGTCAACAAGCTATTTTGGAATCTCTTCCGGCAAACAGTATAGAAAGTATAGAAGTCATTACCAATCCGTCTGCCAAATACGATGCTGACGGAACTGCGGGGATAATCAATATCGTACTAAAGAAAAACTATAACAGAGGTTTAAATGGAATTGTAACAGCAGGGTATGGCACTAAATATAAAAATAACGCCGGCATTACTCTCAATTTCAAGAAAAAGAGAGTCAATTTTTCACAGTCTTTGAATTATAGAATGCAACAATCACATAATGGTGGATATAACGACAGAAAAAATATTTTTGGTGATTATGTCAATTATATCAACTCTGAAGATGATTCCCATTATAGAACCGTGAATGCCAATTCAAATACGAATTTGGATATAGATTTGACTTCCAAAGCGACTTTGTCTATTAACAACGTACTTACAGGTGGTGGCGGTCCAAATACAGATTTTAACGAAACAAAATTTTACGATAATGACAATATCTTTGAAAGAAGTTTTATCCGTACACGCGACGGTAATAGGTCTGATTTCAACAACAACGCAAGTGTGACTTATTTCCAAAATTTTTCAAACCCCAAACAATCTCTCATGGTAATAGGTACTTTGATAAAAGGTTTTTCAAGACGACCTAAAGATTTTGTACAAAACAATTATGATGCAGATAACAATCTGATAGACCTTGTTCCCGAACAAGAAAGTAATAACAACAAAAACTACAACACCACCGGGCTTTTTCAAGTAGATTATTCTCATCCATTCAAGAAACACGGTACTTTAGAGGTCGGTGCAAAAATGTCTTATAGAAATATCATCAGTGATTTTTATGCTGATTCTTTAGATAGAGCCACAGGAATAACCATTCCCGATCAACAAATGACCAATAGATTTAGTTACAAAGAATTGGTCAATGCAGCATACTCTTCATTCGGTGGAGATTATAAAGGTTTTACTTATAAGCTCGGTATCAGAATGGAACAAACGAAAATAGATGTTGTCAATGATCAGATAGAAGGTGATTTTAACAATAACTATGTGCAGTTTTTCCCATCTTTATTCGTAAGTCAAAGATTACCGAAAAATCACGAGATACAATTTTCATATACATACAGAATCAATCGTCCTACACCTTGGATGTTAAATCCATTTACCTCTTTTGACAATCCTTTGGAACTCAGAGTAGGAAATCCATTTATGAATCCGGAATTAATACACTCTTTAGAACTAACTTATCTCAAAAACTGGAAATCTACTTTTCTGACAGCAAGTGTCTATTTCAGACATACCACTGATAGATTTTCTAGAATTAGAGTAGTAGATACCTTGACATCTGTTTCTACAATCACTTGGGACAATATTGATTTTTCACAAAACATCGGTGCAGAGATTATTTTCAGGACACCTATCACAAAATGGTGGAACATCATGTTGACCGAAAATACCTATTACAATGCCGTAAAAGGTCAGATTACGGGAGAAGATAATGACAATAGCGTCAGCAGTTTCCAATGGAATATTCGCGCCATGTCATCTTTCAAGTTTTGGCACAGCGCAGAATTACAACTCTCCTACCGCTATGGTAGCAAGATGAAATACATTCAAGGCTCTATTAAACCCATGCATAGCTTGGATATTGGTTTGAAAAAGGATTTCTTAAAAAACAACAAGGCAACCATCTCCTTAAATGTCAGAGATATTTTCAACACGATGAAGTTTGAAATTCACAATGCAGGAACAACCTTCGACTCACAGATAATGAGAAAATGGGAAACACGCGTGTTCACCATCAATTTTTCCTACAAATTTGGACGTAGCGATTCTCAACAAAAGAAAAAGCGACCTGATCAGCAAAACATGATGAATGACGATCAGATGATAGACTTCTAAGAGAAAAGAACTAAAAGCCAAGACTTGTTTTAAGTAATTTGAAGGTCAGGATTGTCCTTGTTATTCCGGTAAATTGTCACATTTTCTAATCTATAAACGATGAAATAAATTAACCGATTGGATAAATCGGGAGAATAGCAAGAATTTTCTATAGAGGGAAAGTAAATCTTTTTCTATAATCTAAAGGAGAAATTCCTACTTGTCTAAAAAAAATCAGTCTGAAAGATTTAGGGTCTTCATAACCTACTTTTGAGGCAATTTCTTCTATATTCAACTCTGTCGTTTCCAAAAATAGGCGGGCATAAGAAATTCTCACTCCTTGTAAATATTCGATGGGGGTCATTTTCAGTTCTTGTAAGAAAATACGGTTAAAAGTCCTTCTACTTTCAGCAAACTCATCCAAAACGTCTTGGATATTCTTTATTTGAAAATAATTAGAATGTATCTTTTTAAGTATATTATCCAACCTTTCATCACCCGTTTCATAGACAAACCGAAACTCGTCATAATGACGACACTCCACCCAATTCAAATCCACTTTATAAATTTTGGCAAGACGAACAACAAAAGATTTTTGATAATATGATTGGATTAGATCAAACACAGCATATAACGTTCTGATACCGTCACAACTCAAAACAATCCTATCTATCTTTTGGTAAAAATGTCCATTCCCCTTTTTTATTTTAGGGAATAAATCAAAAAAATCATCGGAAACACCACTGACTTTGACCTCCTGATGTATCAAAAATCCCGAATAGGCAGCAAAGGAAATCGAATTTCCTATAAAATAAATTGTAGCCTCGTTTTCGTATTGCATTTTTATCCAATCATTGAAGAGCCGGTTTCTTTCTAAAATTTCTTCAACTAAAGAAAAATTAACAGGAGGAATCAAGATATAGTCAAATAAGGTTTCTGTTAAAATATTGATAGCAGGATATTCCGAAAACTGATTGCCGTTTTCATTGATTTGCGCCTGTGACTGTACAAGGGTCAGTTCAATTTTAGGCACATCACTTTCCGATAAATCATACTTTTTCAACACATTAAAAACATCTATTATCATGGAGACATGATATAAATTATGATCAAAGGGTAAAAGTAAGGCTACCGATATGATTGAATGGGATACAGGCACTGTGTCATTGATATAAAGTAAAATTACACTTCTTTTTCATTTTTACCATTTCAAAGTAACCGTTTCATTAAAAAAAAATAACATAAACTTCTTTTCCAAATAATTTTCATCATGCTATAAAAACACAATAAATATTATTTTTACATCAAACAATAAGTAAATTATGAGTAAAATTAGAGCTGCCATTGTAGGATATGGCAATATTGGAAAATCTGTATTAGAAGCATTGATAGCTACATCAGATTTTGAAATTGCGGGAATAGTCCGTAGAACGGCTTCCTTAAATGAAGATATACCCGAGCTTGCGGGTTTTAAGGTGGTGGACAATATTAAAAAATTAGAAAATGTGGATGTGGCAATTCTTAGTTCACCAACTAGAAAGGTATTGGAACAAGCAAAAGAAATTCTCGCGCTCAACATACATACTGTTGACAGTTATGATATCCACAATACAATCTGGAATGTACGACAAGAATTAGAACCGATTGCAAAAACTCATCAAGCAGTATCTATCATTTCTGCCGGCTGGGATCCGGGAAGTGATTCTATGATAAGAGCACTCCTTTTGGTAATGGCACCGAAAGGAATTACTTATACTAACTTTGGTCCCGGTATGAGTATGGGTCACACTGTTGCTGTAAAAGCCATAGACGGTGTCAAAAAAGCACTCTCTATGACCATCCCGATGGGGACAGGTGTACATAGGAGAATGGTGTATGTGGAGATTGAAGACGACCATACTTATGCACAAGTAGCAAATGCCATCAAAGAGGACGATTATTTCAAAAAAGATGAAACCCATGTAATAGAAGTAGAAAGCGTAGATAATCTATTAGACAAAGGACATGGCGTACATCTTGTCAGAAAAGGAGTTTCAGGAAGTACGGATAATCAGTTATTTGAATTTAATATGAAAATTAACAATCCTGCGCTGACTGCACAAATCATGGTAGCATGTGCCAGAGCCGCAACACGTATGACACCGGGAGCTTATACCATGATAGAAATCCCTTTGATAAATTTACTGCAAGGAGATAAAGAAGCTTTGATTAGAGCTTTGGTATAGACGAATATAGTTTTGAAATCATTTTAAGGTTTGCATAAAAAAAGTTAGCTTTGTACTATTTTACATGAATAATCGCATCATACTCGATAATGAGCTGTTGCATCTTACATTAGAGCGACTGTGCAGACAATTGATAGAGGATTATGGAGATTTTTCAGATACAGCGATTATTGGAGTACAACCGAGAGGAGTTTTACTTTCTGACCGGATAGTTGAAAAGTTGAGAATTATCTTAAAAACTCCTATTCTTTATGGGAGATTAGATACTACTTTTTACAGGGATGATTTCAGAAGTAGCGGAAAACAACTCAAAGCAAGAGAGACAGACATTGAATTTACCATAGAAGGTAAAAAAATCATTTTGATTGATGATGTTCTTTTCACAGGTAGGACAATACGTGCCGCTTTAGATGCACTTTTGGATTATGGACGTGCTTCCGAAGTAAAATTAATGGCCTTAGTCAATAGGAGATTTAATAGAGAATTACCTATACAACCCGATTTTATCGGTCTGACAGTAGATACCCAGGCCGGAGAAGTCGTATCGGTTGACTGGGGAAAAGATAAAAACGCTAGTTGTGTCATTATTTTAAAAGAAAAACCATGAGTCATCTGAGTACAAAACATCTAATAGGAATCAAAGATCTGACAAAAGATGATATAGAATTGGTACTACAAACAGCAAAAACTTTTAAAGAAGTTATCAATCGTCCCATAAAAAAGGTTCCTACTCTTCGCGATACTACTGTTGCCAATCTCTTTTTTGAAAATTCTACCCGTACCCGTACCTCTTTTGAATTGGCTGCAAAACGATTGTCGGCAGATACCATCAATTTTACTTATTCTTCTTCTTCCGTCAAAAAAGGAGAGACTTTGCTCGATACCGTCAATAATATTTTGGCAATGAAAGTGGATTTGGTGGTCATGCGGCATCCCAGTCCGGGTGCTCATAGTTTTCTTTCTAAAAATATAAAAGCCAATATCATTAATGCCGGCGATGGAACACACGAACATCCTACACAAGCTCTTTTGGATGCATTTTCTATGCAGGAAAAAGTAGGTGATTTAAAAGGGAAAAATATTCTCATTATCGGAGATATCATGTTTTCGAGAGTAGCACGTTCCGATATTTTCTGTCTCAAAAAATTGGGAGCGAATGTAAAGCTTTGTGGGCCTCCCACTCTTATTCCAAATTATATCGAAGAACTTGGTGTCACGGTAGAATATGATATACAGAAAGCACTTGAATGGTGTGATATAGCCAATGTATTGCGCATTCAGTTAGAAAGACAAAGTATCAAACTATTCCCATCTTTAAGGGAATACTCTCTGTATTACGGTGTTAATAAAAAAAGATTAGACAAAATAAAAAGACCGATTATTATCATGCATCCGGGACCTATCAACAGAGGAGTGGAATTAACTTCTGACGTGGCAGATTCTGAACATTCCATCATTTTAGAACAAGTGGAAAATGGTGTGGCTGTACGGATGGCATGTATGTATCTTTTGGCCGGAAAAAGTTAATATATCAAAGTTTCTTACAATAAACAAGACTGCTTTTGGGCAGCCTTGTTATTTATACAAGTAATAAACACTTTAAGCGTCGTATCTTTTTAATAATCATCACATGACCATGTGTACCTGCTGCACAAGCAGTTAATAAAGCATATTTACCACTAATCACCTGTAACCTATTTGCGGCCATCGTCAAAAGACGACCACCCGTCGCACCAAACGGATGTCCTAATGATAACGACCCTCCCCATGTATTGACTTTGTTCAAATCTATTTCACCAAATGCTTTCTTCAAACCCAATTGCTTTTTACACCATTCATCAGATTTTAATGCATTGACAACAGACAATACCTGACCGGCAAAAGCTTCATGTATTTCTATCACATCCATGTCCTCTAATTTAAGACCGGTCTGTTCTAATATCTTTACGATTGAGTATGCAGGACCTAAAAGACACTCTTCATATAAATCACCGGCAGTAAATACATAATCTACAATTTCGGCTTTGGGTTGCCAACCTAATTCTTTCGCTTTCTCTTCAGAAGCCAGTAAAACGGCTGTCGCTCCATCGGTCAAATACGAAGCATTGGCAGCAGTGATAGTTCCATCCTTGTTAAAAGCAGGTTTTAGCCCTGAAATTTTTTCTACGGTAGTATCTCCTCTTACACCATTGTCCTTTGCCACTGTTTTCCCATTGGGCAAAGTGACAGGGATAACATCCGAAAGCAAACCTTCTTCTTGCGCTTTACCGGCATTTTGATGAGAATAGGCAGCATACTTGTCTTGTTCGGCTCTTCCCACCTTAAATCTTGAAGCCATCAATTCACAGTCCTCTCCCATTGTGCGACCGGTAGTAAATTCGGTCACAGATGGGCGATCAGGTAAAAAATCCATCGGGCTCAAAGTCATGGCAAATTTCACATATTCCATCGGTTTGCTGATTTTTTGAGCTTGAAATAATTTTTTACGCATAGGTTTTGTGTAACCTATCGGAGTGTCAGAAGTACACTCAGTACCTCCTGAAATAATGACATCAGAACGTCCTAATTGTATATTATCTACCGAGTTAGAGATAGCCTGATTAGCAGAAATACATGCCTGCTTGACCGTATTGCAAGGCACTTTGATAGGTAAGCCCGCATTGAGTGCGGACTCGCGGGCAGGATTTTCGGTGCGTACATTGGAGATAACATTGCCATAAATTACTCTGTCCACCACATTGGGGTCTATGCCTGTCCTGTCTAAAAGTCCTCTGATGGCATATTGTCCTAACTGGTAAGACATCAAATCCATATAATCTGTTCCGGCTCTTAAAAAAGGTGTCCTCACACCATCAATAAATACTACTTTCTTCATTTTAAATCAGTTAAAAATTTTCATTTTGATAAAAATAATAAAATTTCAATGCATGCATAATATAAATTATCTCTTTATTGTTAAAATTATTTCCTGAATCACCAAATAATCTGGATAATAAAAACAAACTGAAAGAATAAACGATTACTGATTTACTAAGACACAAGCTACCAAAGCAGCCGTTTCTACTCTCAATCTCACATTGCCAAGACTAAGGGGAATGACATGGTTTTGTACGGCAAAAGCTACTTCTTGATGGGTAAAATCACCTTCCGGACCGATGAAAACCAAAGCATCTTGTTTTTCTATTTGGTGGACAGCTATCTTTTCAAACTCATCTTCACAGTATGCAATATACCTGTGGACATTTGTATTTTCTTGAATCAGTTTTTCAAATAAAATAGGTTCATGGATAATTGGTTTCCATAATCTGAGACTTTGTTTCATCGCAGCAAGTGCAATTTTTTCCAAACGATCTATCCTCAATCTGTTTCTTTCAGTACGCTCAGTCAAAATAGGATAAAAATCTTTGATGCCAATCTCTACTGCTTTTTCTACTAACCATTCTATACGGTCAACATTCTTAGTGGGTGCAACTGCTAAACTACACTTTGCAGGATGAGGTGCATCTACGACTAATTGTTTTTCTACCTCTAAATAGATTTGTTTTTTATTGATAAAATGTACAGTAGTCAGCCATAAATTCCCTTTGCCGTCTGTTACTTCAACCAATTCCTTATCTTGTGTCCGTAAAACATGAGTGCAATGATGCATTTCTTCATCACTCAAAAGAATCCTGTCGTCAAAAATACTTTCTGCAAAAAATCTTTTCATACATTAGAACTGCATAAATTTACGCTTATATGCGAATAAGAGAAGCAAAAGAAGATGATTTAATAAAAATCGAATATATGATGCAAATAGTTTGGGAGACCACTTTCAGACATTTTGTACCACAAAAACAAATTAAAATCATGCAGGCAGAAATGCATCATGTGGTGGCTTATCAAGAGCAAATCGGTCAAGGGCATCATTTTCTGGTAGCTGAAGAAAGCAATAAGATTTTGGGGTTTGTCACTTATTACGAAATAGATAAAGGTTTGAAAATATCTAAGTTATACATAGATTCACAATCACAATCAAGCGGAATTGGAAGAAAATTAATACGAAAAGTTATTTGTTTGGCTCAGGAGAAAGATTTGGGATTCATAGAACTCAATGTCAACCGCTACAACAAAGCACTCTATTTTTATCGAAAATTAGGATTTTATATCAAAGAATCTCAAGATATACCTTATCACGAATACTTTCTGTACGACTACTTAATGCGTTATGATATTAGTTCACAGGAGAAGTATAGTTTATTATAAGCTTAATACGAATTTTATACTTTCTACCCCATTGATAAATAGATGATTTCATACATTTGGTAAAAAATTAAAAATTGTCTCAACTACCTACCATCGAAGGCATCTTAAAAGCTGAAGAAAACCTGACAGGCGTAACGGATGTGACACCATTCCAACGCAATCTTAATTACTCAGAGGAATATGGTGCTAAAATATATTTCAAACGAGAGGATTTACAAATTGTCAGGTCTTACAAAATCCGTGGTGCATACAATCTGATTTCTAACCTTGCACCATCCGACAGAAAAAAAGGTGTCGTCTGCGCAAGTGCGGGAAATCATGCCCAAGGCGTTGCTTTTTCATGCCGTACTTTACAGATAAAAGGCGTAATTTTTATGCCGGCAACCACGCCCAAACAAAAAATCAGAGCGGTAGAAAGACTCGGCAAGGATTGGGTAGAAATTGTACTTTCGGGAGATACTTTTGACGATGCAAAAGCATCTGCCCAAAAATATGTAGATGAGCATGGTTCGGTCATGGTACCCCCTTTTAATCATACACTGATAATAGAAGGGCAAGGAACTGTAGCAGTAGAAATAGAAAAACAACTCAAAAAAGTCAAACCGGATTATGTTTTTGTACCTGTCGGTGGTGGTGGATTGATCAGTGGTATTACGATTTATCTAAAAAATAAATTTCCAAATGTAAAAATTATTGCTGTCGAACCGGAAGGCGCCCCTTCATTAAAAGCATCATTTGACGCAGGTCAAGTCGTCACGCTTAAAGAGATAGATAATTTTGTAGATGGTACAGCTGTCAAAGAAATAGGTGAATTACCATTTCAAGTATTGAAAGAATACGGTATAGACGGCATACTTTTAGTACCTGAAGGAGCAGTTTGTACGTCCATTTTACAACTTTATAATAGAGATGCTATTGTTGTAGAGCCGGCAGGAGCGCTTTCTGTCGCCGCACTCAAATTTTATCAGGAAGAAATAAAAGGTAAAAATGTCGTTTGTATTTTAAGTGGTGGGAATAACGATATCGAAAGGATGCCGGATATCAAAGAACGTTCATTGCTTTATGAAGGTCTCAAACATTATTTTATGATTTCTTTCCCACAAAGATCGGGTGCGTTGAAAGAGTTTGTCAATGACATTTTAGGACCTGATGATGATATCACTTCTTTCACTTATACCAAGAAAAACAATAAAGAAAGCGGACCTGCATTAGTAGGTATCGAATTAAAAAGAAAAGAAGACTATCAATCACTATTAGAAAGAATGGATAAATACGGCGTTAAGTATGTGAGTATCAATCAAAACAGATTCTTATTTAATCTTTTAATTTAAATAAGACAGTTATATTTCTTCTCAATAGTATTTACAAGTAACAGCTTTTACCAATAGGCTTTCAACACTATTATAGCTATGAAGATTCTACTTTTATTTCACCTTTAGACTAAAAGAGCTTTTTAAAAATCATTACTTTCGCTGTATGGAAAAAGTTTTAAGCGGAATACGCTCTACCGGGCAATTGCATTTGGGAAATTATTTTGGTGCATTGAGGAATTTTGTAAAATTACAACATGAAAAAGAGTGTTATTTCTTTATAGCTAACGTACATGCTTTGACTACTCATAATGACCCTGTACAATTAAGGGAGAGCGTAAAAAGTGTCTTGACAGAATATATTGCTTGCGGTTTAGACCCTGATGTAGCAGCTATTTATATCCAATCTGATTTACCGGAAACTTATGAACTATATACCTTACTCAATATGCTTGCATACAAAGGTGAATTGGAGAAAACGGTTTCCTTTAAGGAGAAAGCCCGTAAAAGCCCTAATAATGTCAATGCCGGTCTCCTCACCTATCCTGTCCTGATGGCAGCAGACATTTTGATACATCGTGCGCATAAAGTTCCTGTCGGAAAAGATCAGGAACAACATTTGGAAATGGCGAGAAACTTTGCACAAAGATTTAATCATAGATATGAGGAAGATTTTTTCCCCGAACCTTTTGCTTTCAATTTTGGAGATGAATTGGTCAAAGTACCCGGTCTGGACGGCAACGGTAAAATGGGTAAATCCGAGGGTGTCAATAACGCAATTTTTCTTAGAGATGATGATCAAACGATACAGAAAAAAGTCATGAAAGCGAAAACCGATGGCGGACCGCAAAGTGAAAATTCTGAAAAACCGGAAGAAATCAAAAATCTTTTCACCTTGTTAAACCTTGTTTCAAATACCGATACGGTACAGTTTTTCGAGGATAAATGGAACGATTGTGGCATTAGATATGGAGATTTGAAGAAACAATTGGCGCAAGATATGATCAATTTTGTTACACCGATTAGAGAAAAGATTGTAGATTTAGAACAAAATGATGCACTCTTACAAAAAATCGCCCGCCGGGTGCTGAAAAAGCCCGTGCAAGTGCTGATGTGACGATGAGTAGAGTGAGAGAATTGATGGGATTAAAAAGTATTTGGAAATAAAATTGAAAAAAAACATTTTGGAGAAAACTACTCAACCTAAGCATATCGCCATCGCCGGTAACATTGGAGCAGGCAAGACTACGCTTACTCGTCTGTTAGCAGAACACTACGGATGGATTCCGAGATACGAAGATGTCGAAAACAACCCTTATATCAATGATTTTTATGAAGATATGACCCGATGGTCCTTTAATCTCCAAGTATATTTCCTCAACAACCGTTTTCAGCAAATTTTGGAAATACAACGTGGTGGAAATACGGTCATTCAAGATAGGACAATTTACGAAGATGCCTATATTTTTGCACCTAACCTTCACGAAATGGGGCTGATGAATACCAGAGATTTTGAAAATTACATCAATTTATTTAAAAACGTCTCCAGCCAAATCAGTCCACCTGATTTGTTGATTTACTTAAAATCTTCACTACCTACTTTGGTCGGACAAATTGAAAAAAGAGGTCGCGAATATGAGGACAATTTAAGATTAGACTACCTCAAACAACTCAACCAATATTATGATAATTGGATAGACGGCTACAACTTAGGTAAACTTCTCATCATTTCAGTGGATGATATCAATTTTGCGGATAATAAAGAAGATTTGGGAACGGTTATAGAAAAGGTCGATGCTGAACTTTTCGGATTGTTTTAATTTGCTTTTTATTAATTTCACCTATCTCCTTTCGGATTCAGTTTTTGGCAGATTTCGCAATTTTCTATTTGATGACCTCTTGCCGGACAAAATTCTCTACCGTAATAGATAATTTGTAGGTGTAGTTTGTTCCATGTGTCCTCTGAGAAAGCTTTTTTCAAATCTTTTTCGGTTTGCTCTACGCTTTTACCGTTACTCAATCGCCATCTATACGCCAATCGATGAATATGGGTATCGACAGGAAAGGCAGGATAACCAAAAGCTTGACTCATCACGACAGATGCAGTCTTATGACCGACTCCCGGGAGGGCTTCCAATTCCTCAAAGGTTTGAGGCACTTGACCTTGATGTTTGTCCAATAATATCTTTGACAAATTCGAAATAGCTTTGGATTTGCGAGGAGACAAACCACAAGGACGAATAATTTCACGAATTTCATCGACAGGAATCTTAGACATATCATAAGGATTATCCGCTCTTTCAAAAAGATAAGGTGTCACCATATTCACACGTTTATCCGTACACTGTGCGGAAAGCAAAACCGCTATCAGTAAGGTATATTCATCTTTGTGGTTCAATGGAATAGATGGTTGAGGATATAGTTTGTCTAAAGTTGATTGAATAAATTCCATCTTTTCTTTCTTAGTCATTTTCTACTTCTTTCACACAAAATAATTATTTTCGGGCTGAATGTCACATTTAATCGAAATATATACCGATGGCGCATCAAGAGGAAATCCGGGACCTGGAGGTTATGGAGTGGTATTAAAATCAGGTAAACATGAAAAGAGATTGTCGGGAGCTTACCGCTTGACGACCAATAACAGAATGGAACTTTTAGCAGTCATTATCGGTTTGGAAGCACTCAAAACAGTTGATAATAAAGTGACGATATATTCCGACTCCAAATATGTAGTAGATAGCATTACGAAAGGTTGGGTTTTTAATTGGATAAAAAAAACAGATTTTGGCAAGAAAAAAAACCCGGATTTATGGCAGAGATATCTAAGTTTACACAAAAAACATCAGATACAATTTATTTGGGTAAAAGGTCATGCTGATAACTTTTACAATAATATTTGCGATCAGTTAGCCACGGAAGCGGCAGATAATGGTCCTCACTTGGTGGATAAAGGTTTTGAAAAAGAGCAAACAGGAAGTTCTAACTCCTTATTTTAGATTATTGACAAAGGATAGGCATTTTACCGGTTGATACCTGATTACTGAAATTCCCTGCTCTATCTCTGATATAAAACTCAAACTCTAAAGTGTCTGTCGCTTCAGAAGGTGGATGGATGGGATTGCAAAAAATCTTTGACAATAAATTAATAGCTATTTCGCCCGAAATGGCATCTACACTTCCTTTTTTCGGAATATTAGGTATAGAATAGCTCTGTGAATCAATGATAGAAAAACGATGATCGACGATGAAAAGATTAGGAATGGTATCTGTCTGACTGTTCTTGCCCAAATCTCCGTCACCATCTTTAAATTCGAGTACGACTATTACGGAATCTCCATCGTGGATTTGCGCTCCCGACTGTCTGATTTCCTTTATTTTTATTTCAGGAACTTTTGAAAATTTCGGCTCTTTTATACATGAAAAGCATAATAGAACACTGGTCGTAAATAAGAATAAAAAGCTCCTTTTCATTTCAGAATCGCTAACTTAGCAACAATAAATTGATTGTCATCCAAATTATGTCAGAATTTGAACAAATCAAAACAAAAATATTAAATCTTAACGATTGGAATTTTGAAGAGATTGCTTTGGAAGTCTTTCATTATCAAAGCAAACACAATCTTGTCTATAAAAGATTCATTCAACTTTTAGATAAAAAGCAAACTATAAAAAGTATAGAATCAATTCCTTTCTTGCCGATAGAGTTTTTTAAAAGCTATCAGGTGATTTCTGATGAAATAAAAGTTTTGAATTATTTTGAAAGCAGTGGTACGACAGGACAAGTCACGAGTAAGCATTATTTTCAAGATACACTTTTATACCAAAGTTCTTACTTAGCCGGGTTTGAAAAGTTTTACGGCTCACCCAAAGACTGGATTATTTTGGGGCTACTTCCCTCCTATTTGGAACGTCAACATTCTTCTTTGGTGAATATGGTACAAGGACTGATAGAGATTTCAGCCCATAAAGCTAATGGCTTTTACTTGTACAATTACGACAAACTGCATGAAATTCTTAAAGAAAATACTCTTTCGGGTAAAAATATAATGCTCTTTGGAGTCACATTCGCACTTTTGGAGTTTGCACATTTATTTCCTGATGAATACAAAAATTTGACAATAATAGAAACCGGCGGCATGAAAGGTCGTGGAAAAGAATTGACCAGAGATGAACTGCACAAGATTTTACATGAAAACTTACAGTCAGCAGCGATACATTCGGAATATGGTATGTCGGAACTTTTTTCTCAGGCATACTCTCTTCGTGATGGTATCTTTGAATGTAGTGATACGATGCGAGTATTGAAAAGAAATCCTTATGACCCATTGGAAGTCAGTCGGTCAGTCGGCAGAGGAAATATCAATGTAATAGATTTGGCCAATCTGCATTCTTGTTCGTTTATCGCTACGATGGATATCGGTAAGTTTTATGAAGATGGTCGATTTGAGGTTTTGGGAAGAGCGGATTATAGTGATATCAGAGGGTGTAATCTGATGTATCAGTAGGTTAGAAGTTAGCAGTATAAATATATGGCCATGAACGAGTTAATCTCAATGTTTACATAGTTTTTTCATGACTTTTACAATTTCCAAAGTTTTGCATCCAATCAGAAATAATCAGATGATTAGTAGTTAGTTATAAAATGCTATTTTTAATTTTTGGATATCCATGTGTGGGAGTTGGTATAAATTGAAAGAAGCAATAGGTTTTAATAATATGGAAAGAGAGTCGAGGAAATGGATAGTATAATCACCATAGAATTTGGATCTAAAACCGGCACTAAAATTAACTTGAAGATAATAGTTTCTTAGTCTATTGACAAGGCAGATGATGGACTGTCATCAGTCAGACATTCTACTCTACAAATAAATTTTCTGCCACTAATTTAGAAATGCTGAAAACTTCCAAACCCACTTTAATTTCGAGAGAGCCATCAAATTCTTTAGTAAGGATAGTGATCAGCGTTCCTATATGAATAGATTTTTTATCCAAGTATTTTAACAATTCCGAATGCGAGTCTTTTACTCCTACACAGACGACCTCTATACCTATTTCGGTATTTGAAAGTAATTCCCGTTTCTTTTTGTGGAAATAACCATTCGCATCGGGTATAGGATCACCGTGCGGATCCATTGTTGGAAAATCCAAAAACGTATTCATCCTTTCTATTAATTCATCACTTTGAATATGTTCCAACTGTTCCGCAATTTCGTGAACTTCATCCCAATTAAATTTCAATTTTGTCACCAAAAAGGTCTCCCACAATCTATGTTTGCGGATAATTTTCACTGCCGCCTTTTTGCCTTTTTCAGTCAATTGTACTCCTTTATATTTCTTATAAACACAAAGTCTTTTTTCAGCTAATTTTTGAAGCATATCTGTCACAGAAGAAGGTTGGGTATTCATATTCTCTGCAATCGCATTTGTAGAAACCTCGCCTTCTAATTTCTCACCCAAATGGAAGATGGATTTTAGATAGTTTTCTTCGGCTAATGTCATTTTATATTCTTTAGAAAGTATCCTTTCATTTGTACAAAAATAAAAAAATATCCTCAAATATCTTCATAAGTTCGATATCTATACCTTATACTATTTCGTATCTTATCAAAGCAACTATCCTGTCACTGAAAGAAAATCTTTTATCCACAAATTCTATCAAGCAAGTTTTAAAACATTTTATAACTTCACCTTGTATATAGTAAACTGCATGAAGAATAAAAAACACAGCAAAAAAACAGGTTTACCACCGGGAAGTATCATTTACACCGGTAAATACAATGAAAGCATTCATAATATTGTATTGCACACTTTTAATGCGCAAGAAATTTCCTTACACCAACCTACTACCATTGAAAAAATCAAAGAGAATTTTGACAACAATAAAATACATTGGCTTCAAGTAGTAGGATTTAATCAGATTGAAAATATCAAAAATATCGGTCAGACTTTTGAAATCAGTGATTTGGAATTAGAAGATATCTTAGATGTCAATCAACGACCTAATTGCAGTGTAACGGACGATTTCGTATCGCTCACGCTAAAAACAGCCTCCATAACGCAAGAGACGGATTTAAAAATCAGTTATCACCAAGTGAGTATCTTGATGACCACCCAGATCATCATTACCTTTCAAGAAAAAGACGATGGTATTTTCCAATCTCTTTTTGAACGGCTAAAAAATGAAAATTCGCGATTGAGAAAAGGAAGTTTGGAGTATTTATTTTATTGCATTATTGATAATATCATAGACAACTACTTTGTCATTTTAGATATTTTTGACGATAAAATCGGAGAATTGGAAATACAGGTAGCCAATAAAATCGAAACCGATAACCTCCAAGATTTACAAAATGTCAGAAAAGATTTGATTCACTTCAGACGCACTGTCAGTCCATTGAGAGATGTAGTATCTAAATTGTTGAGAGAAAAAACTTTTGAATCGGAAAACATCAATCACTTCTTTTGGGACACCTATAATCACATTATACATATCAATGAAACAATCGAAACTTTTAGAGATATCTCCTCAAGTCTGATGGAACTCAATATGTCCATCATCAGCAACAAGATGAATGAAGTGATGAAAGTATTGACCGTTATTTCGACTATCTTTATACCACTCACTTTTATCACCGGTATTTACGGGATGAATTTTACCAATATGCCGGAACTCAACTCTCCTTATGGCTATCGCATCATAGTCATCGTTATGATTGCCATAGTCATCGCCATGTTGTTTTATTTCAAAAGAAAAAGATGGTTGTAACCAATCTCCTAACCTAATTTCGTACTAATCAATTTAAAAAACTCGGAGCGTGTTGCATCATGCTCAAACTGCCCTGTAAAAGCAGAAGTCGTAGTAATGGAATTTTGTTTTTGGACTCCGCGCATCATCATACACATGTGTTTGGCCTCAATGACGACAGCAACACCTTGCGGATTTAAAGCCTCCTGTATGCAATCTCTGATTTGCATTGTCAGACGCTCTTGAACTTGTAATCTCCGGCTAAAAGCATCCACCACTCTTGCAATTTTACTCAGACCGGTAATAGCATCATTCGGAATGTAGCCTACATGTGCTTTCCCAAAAAAAGGTAAAATATGATGCTCACACATAGAATACAACTCTATATCCTTGACAATAATCATTTCATGCTGGTTTTCTTCGTAAAAAAGAGCCGAACGAATAATTTCTATCGGGTTTTGCTCATAGCCACCCAACATAAATTTCATTGCTTTTGCCACTCTCATTGGCGTTTTAATCAAACCTTCTCTTTCAGGCTCTTCGCCCAAAAGATGTAAGATATTTTTATAATTCTTTGCTAACTCTTGCAACTCGTCTTCATTGTATTCTTCACTCATTTCGCTCTTTTTAAATATGCAAAGTAATAAAATAATCTGCTCAAAGCCTAAAATTCAAGGCAATGGATATATACATGTGCGGACTAAATAAATTTAATTCGTTAATAATAAATATCTTATCAATAGTTATGTCCAAAATAAAATACCAAAATATTTCTAATCAAATTCAATACTTTTTGCAGTATCCTACCGGAATCAAAATTTATCCTCATGAGTAATTATAAAATAAAGCAAAATTTTCACACTTAAATTGTACATTTGAAATATGAAAAAGATATCAATCTCTCTTCTTTTTATGTTAGTTTTCATTTTGAATATTCATGCTCAAAATAAGGTTGCTTTTGATTCTATCAGCGTTTTCGATGTCAATTTATCCTCTTATATGACGACCAACGGAAAGGTTTATTTAGCCAATGACAAAATCATCAGCGAAGAAAAATATAATTTTTACAAGGACAATTGGGATAAATCAACCCTCTGTAAACCCTGTGAATTTTACACCTATCGTGAAAACGAAACACTCAAAAATATCTCCACACAATATGAAGGCTGTATGCTCGGTCCATACAAGTCCTTTTATTCTAATGGAAAAATTGAAACTGAAGGGCAATTCCGCTCTAATCCCGGAAACGACTGGTCTAATCTGAGACTGCGCGGACTTTGCAGTGTCAGAGAAGGAGAATGGAAACATTATGATGCAAGTGGAAAATTACATTTGATAGAAACTTATGTAAACGGTGCAGTCACTCAAAAAGAATTGGTAAAGGAACAACCTGAAATTATTAAAAAAAACGGAATCAAAAAAATAAAAGGCTTTTTCAAGAAAACCGAAGTTGAAGAAGATTGAAGTTTAGAAAATCTCTCCTACATATTAATCTTTCATACTAAAAGTCACCATACAACAGCTCTCAACATCCCGATTTAAATAACTACAAATGACAGCAATCATTCAAATTAAAAATTTAAAAAAAAGTTTTGAGAATCACGAGGCACTTAAAGATGTCAACCTTGATATACACCAAGGCGTTATTTTTGGATTACTCGGTCCCAATGGCGCAGGGAAAACGACGTTGATTAGAAATTTAACTCAAATTTACAGACCTGACTCAGGAGATATTTTTTTCAAAGGAGAAAAATTACAACCCAAACATATTTTAAATATTGGTTACATGCCGGAAGAAAGAGGTCTGTATAAAAAAATGAAAATCGAAGAACAGCTCATTTATTTAGGTAGATTAAAAGGTCTATCTGCCAAAGAAGCCAAAGAGAAGGTCAAAAAATGGATGGATCATTTTGAAATTCAAAGTTGGAAAAATAAGAAAACCGAAGATTTGTCCAAAGGCATGCAGCAAAAAATACAATTTATTGCAACCATACTTCACGAACCTGAATTACTCATTTTGGACGAACCTTATTCTGGCTTAGATCCCATAAATGCCAATCTGATCAAAGACGAAATGCTCAAAATGAGAGACAACGGTACTACCATTATTTTTTCTACTCACCGAATGGAATCTATTGAAGAGCTATGTGAAGAAATCGCATTGATTAACAACGGTGAAATCATTTTACAGGGGAAAGTCAAGGAAATTAAAGAAGAAAACAAACAAAATCTGTACAACATTACTTTGAGTAGTGAATCCAAATGGAGTGACACTTTAAACAATAAATATCCGGCGCAGCAAGTAGAAGAAAATGTCTATCAGATTTCTCTACATCAAAACAATAGCAACGAGTTATTACTTGATATCATTCACACCAAAGCTTCAGTAATAGGTTTTAATGAAATACTACCTACCATCAATGAAATATTTATCCAAAAAGTAAAAAATTATCAGTCATGAATAAGATTTGGCTCATTATAAAAAGAGAATATATCACCAGAGTCAGGACAAAATCTTTTCTCATTTCCACCTTGATAGTACCATTGGCCATCGTCGGACTGATGGCTGCCTCAATATGGATAGCCATTAACAGCAATGAAAAAGTAACGATTGCCGTCAAAGATGACAGCCATTTGTTTGAAGATAAGTTTAGAGGTTTGGATCAAGGTGAAACTTTGGTTTTCAAATACAAAAAAAACAGTGACTTGGATGAACTTAAACAACAAGTCAAAAACGAGGAGATCGGTGGTGTTTTGTACATTCCCGATATTGACATTGACCATCCAAAAGGTATTAAATACTACGCAAACAACCAGCTCGGACCTACCACTGAGAGTGTTATTTCTAATGCACTAACCGATGTAGTCAAGTCTGAAGTACTCAAAAGAGAAGGTTATGATATCGCATTATTAAAAAAATTAGACGAAACTGTCGGTTTTGAATCT
This sequence comes from Chitinophagales bacterium, assembly GCA_023957215.1. Lineage (GTDB taxonomy): Bacteria > Bacteroidota > Bacteroidia > Chitinophagales > JADIYW01 > JAMLHH01. The sequence continues at coordinate 13,674 of JAMLHH010000017.1, read as the reverse complement.
ATTATCAACGAAAAAGAAAAAAGTGGTATGTCCGATATCTCCTCCGCCATAGGTTATATCATGGGTTTTGTGATGTACATGTTTATCTTCATTTATGGTGCGATGGTGATGAGAGCTGTTGCCGAAGAGAAAACCAATAGAATTGTAGAAGTCATGCTCAGCAGTATCAAACCTTTTCAACTATTGACCGGCAAAGTCATAGGAATCGGTCTGGTAGCCTTGACCCAGTCTATTCTTTGGTTTGGAGCAATTATATGCGCACAGTTTATACTGGGTTTGGTCTTTGCCGGTCAAATCCAACAAGTGGCAGATATGCAGACCATGAATGTCGGTAGCAATCCATCCGAAGCCGCGGTCTTAGAAGCCATCGAAGCCTTAAAAACATTAGATTTATCACGGATTTGGATCAGCTTTTTCTTCTACTTTATTTTTGGCTTTCTTTTTTACGGGGCTCAATTTGCTGCTGTAGGTGCAGCAGTTACCGATGATACTGATGCAAATAGTTATACCTTACCAATCTCTATGCCTATCATTATATCTATTATCATTATGAGTGTCGCCGTCCAACAGCCGGGTGCAAGCGTTGCCGTTTGGGGTTCCATGATTCCGTGGTTTTCACCGGTCGTCATGCCTGCAAGAATACCTTTTGATGTCAGTATGGCAGAACAAATTATTTCCATGTTGATATTGATTGTCAGTGCCGTCGCTATGATCTGGCTCGCAGCAAGAATATATAGAGTAGGTATTTTAATACAAGGGAAAAAGGTTAGTTTCAAAGATTTGGGCAAATGGATTTTTTCTAAATATTAGAGTTGCTTTTTTACCCTGATTGTGTAAATTTTGAGCAAACTATCCCATCAGGAAAACTTTTTACATTTAAACTTATTTATTTAAAGTAAAACCATTTTATGATTTTAACAAAATCCTATGCAGCTTTTGAAGCACACAAAGATTTAGAGCCATATCAATTTGACAGACGGGAACTGAGAGATGACGATATCTTAATTGATATTACTTTTTGCGGTGTCTGTCATTCAGATTTACACACTGTCAACAATGATTGGAAAGGTACAAAATATCCCGTTGTACCTGGTCACGAAATCATCGGTAAAGTTGTGGCTATCGGCTCTAAAGTTACTCAATTTAAAGTGGGAGACACCATAGGTGTGGGATGTATGGTGGACTCTTGTCAGACCTGTCATGCCTGTGAAGAAGGTATCGAACAATACTGTGAAAAAGGTTTTACGCCTACTTACAATGGCAAGGATAGAATAGACCAAATCATGACGCAAGGTGGCTATTCGGATAAAATAGTAGTACGCGAAAAGTTTTGCCTCCATATTCCTGAAAACATTCACTTAGCAGGTGCTGCACCGCTCTTATGTGCCGGCATTACTACTTGGTCTCCTTTGGCACATTGGAAAGTCAAGGAAGGTGATACTGTCGGTATCATCGGTCTTGGCGGACTGGGACACATGGGAGTCAAATTTGCACATGCACTCAAAGCGCATGTCGTGATGATTACAAGCTCTGAAAGTAAAGGTGAAGATGCAAAAAGATTGGGTGCTGATGAAGTTTTAATATCTTCGGACAAAGAAGCCATGAAGAAAAACAAAAACAGATTTGACTTCTTACTCAATACCATTCCGGTCAATCACGATGCCAATCCTTATATACAACTCCTTAAAACCGATAGTGTGATGGTTTTTATCGCGCAATAGAACCAATGGATGCAATAGATATGGCACAACTCGTTAGAAAACCCGCCGACTGTTGCAGGTTCATTAATAGCGGCATCAAAGAAACCCAAGAAATGCTTGATTTTTGTGGTCAACACGACATTGTTTCCGATATTGAGATCATCAACATACAAGAAATAAACGAAGCCTATACACGCATGAAAAAAAATGATGTGAAATATAGATTTGTCATTGATATGCAGTCCTTAAAATCTTAGATTCTATGGTAAAACTTCAAATACCTGTCTCCTTTTTAGACCTTGCACTGATTAATAAAGACAGCAATACTTTTGAAACTTTACAAAAAGTAGAAGAAATAGCACAGGCTTTAGACAAGCTTGATTACAAAAGACTTTGGTTTGCAGAACATCATAATTCCGCACACATCGCCAGCTCAGCTACCATAGTGTTGATGACACATTTTGCAGGTAAAACTCAAAAGATTAGAATCGGTTCGGGTGGAATCATGCTCCCCAATCATTCACCACTTGTTGTAGCCGAACAAATCGGCACCTTATCATCTCTTTATCGTGACAGAATAGATTTAGGTTTGGGGCGCGCTCCCGGTACAGACCAGCTCACTGCACAAGCTCTTAATAGAGATTTTTATTATGCCGCACAAAGATTTCCCGAACAAGTCCGACAGTTACAGCAATATTTTTCTACCGACAATGCACACTCCAAAGTAAGAGCTTTTCCGGGCGAAGGCATCAACGTTCCGATTTGGATTTTGGGTTCAAGTATGGACAGTGCCGGATTATCTTCCGAAATGGGATTACCTTATTCTTTTGCCAGTCATTTCGCTCCTACACTGATGTATCAAGCTTTTGCATATTACAAATCACATTTTAGACCCTCTGAATACTTGGACAAACCCACCACCATGGCTTGTGTAAATGTCATTGTTGCAGATACACAAAAAGAAGCCGAACTACAAGCCAACAGTATGTACAAAATGTTTCTCAACATCGTCAGAGGTACAAGAGAACCCATAAGTCCACCTTTGGAAACTTTAGATAGTATTTGGGATGCAAGAGAAGAAGCTTATGTCAGAAATATGCTTTCACACTCTTTTGTCGGCACACCGGATTCAGTACATCAACAACTTTTAGATTTTCAGAAAAAAATCAATGTAGAGGAGTTAATGATTACTACACCCGTTTATTCGCATTCGATCCGACTAAAAACGATAAGATATGTTCGAGAAATGTTTTGTTAAAGGTTTGGCATATCTTTTGTAAATGTGAATAACAGACATCTTGAATAAAAGAATTATTTTGATGTTAAATTAACATTATGTAAATTCGTAACAATTAAATTTAAAATTATGGGAAAAAGAGATGAACTCATTGAAAAGTATGCTAAAGATTTAGAGAAAATTGGTGTGAAAGTTGATTTAGATTTATTGACCAAAGTGACTATCGGTTGTGGTCCTTCTATCTACAATACTGACTCATCATTGGTATCTTCATCAGACCAAAGTGAAATCGACACGGTAAAAAACAATTTCTTAATCAAAAAATTAGGCTTAGCTGACGGACCAAATTTAGATGAAGGTTTAGATGCCGTTTTTGAGCAATATGGTAAAAGTAATAGGAACAAACACAGAGCTGTCGTTTATTACTTGTTGACCAAGCACTTCAAAAAAGAGGCCGTTTATAACAAATAAATAGATATTTCTCAGATTGTAAAAGCTATCCTGACGGGTAGCTTTTTTTTTAATATACTTTTAAGAAAAATCAAATATTCAATTTATTTCACAGTGTATATATAATATTTGTAAATATTTACACAAAGTATGTACCTTAGTGTAAACTTTTTTGAAAATGAAATCTCTCTACTTTTGTTTGCTGTCCATCTTCTTTTTGGTCAGTACTAATTTATCGCAGGCACAGCGTATCTTGAATAGAACATGTGCAACACACGATGTGATATCCCAATATTTATTGGACAATTACACACCCGAACAATTAAGAAATGCAAGTCCGGTCATTGCCAGACGGGCAGAAAGCGATACAGCTTATACCGTACCGATAGTCAATTCGGATACAGTGTACACAATACAAGTTGTAGTACATATCGTTTACCTTGAAGATAACAAATATGAAAATATTAGTGACGAATTAGTCCAAAGTCAAATAGACGCACTCAACAGAGATTTCAATCTTGAAAACGATCTTAGTAATATCAGACCCGAATTTCAAAAATTTATTGGAAATGCAAGAATACGATTTGAATTGGCGAAAGTAGATCCGAAAGGAAATCCGACAACCGGCATCACCCGTAAAAAATCCAAACCAATACTTTTACCTGATTGGAATCCTGTTTTCGATAATATTAAAAACACGGCAGCCGGCGGTGTGAATCCATGGGCTCCAAATAAGTATCTAAATATCTGGGTTTGTGACTTAAATATTTCAAGAAGAGAAAAAGGAACTGTCGATGTAAAAAAAGGTGAAGGAATACTCGGAGGTATCGCCAATCCGCCACAAGGTTTACCCAACTGGCAAATTGATATTGAGGGCATACAAATGGATGGAGCACAAGCACCTCCTATCAAACAAGGTGTAGTCATAGATTTTAGATTTTTTGGTCAGCATAACGAATTTAACAAAGATTATTTAAACAGTTCCCTGCATTACGGATTAGGCAGAACTACCGTACACGAAGTAGGTCACTATTTAGGTTTAAGACATCAATGGGGTGATTACGGACCGATTTTGGAACTTCCATGCGAACAGTTTGATGATGGTATCACTGATACTCCCAACGAATACGGACCATTTTCAAATGCAGTAGATGTAGAAAAAGGCGATATTTGTAATCAAGTCATCAATAGTTGTAATGTTCCGTATCCGGGCGATGGGATTGACTATCCTGACATGAGTGAAAACTATATGGACTACTCTACCGATTTATGTTATGGAATGTTTACCAAAGAGCAAGTCAATATGATGCGTTATGCGTTGACAAAAAAAAGAACTAATATCATTACAGAACGGAAGTTAAAAGATACTGTCGTTCCTACCGGAATCAAACAATTGACGAAATTAGAAGCAGTCATATATCCTAATCCTGTTGAAAATCAAATCAATATCCGCCTCAATCAAATTTTGACTCAAGATGCTAACTTATCGGTAGTCAACTTATTAGGAGAAATTGTTTATCAGCAAAAAATAGAAAAACACACAAAAAACATTCAAATTTCAGTTGACAAACTCGCTTCCGGCACTTACATTTTACATCTCGAAAATAAGAATGCTGCCTTTACTCAAAAAATCAGCAAACTATAAAGAATAATTATTTTGACCTAAAAACTGACAAGGGCATTCCTGCTTCTTGTCAGTTTTTATTTTTTATGAAATCCAAAAATATTAAATTAGCGATATATCAATTTTTCAGACTTAGTTTATGCAAGAATTAGAAAACGTCGCAGAGTTCAGATTTTCACCTGATTTAAAAGACGATCTCAACAAATACGGAATCAAAAAGGTTTTTAAAGATGGTGATGTGATACTCAATGAAGGCGCATACATACGCTCTATTCCCATCATTCTCAAGGGAATGATGAAGGTCATACGCACAGAAGATGATGGGCGCGAGATATTGCTATACTATGTCAAAACCGGTGAAAGCTGCATCATGTCCTTTTTGGGTGGCATGCACAACGACACCAGTAAGGTGCAAGCTATCATAGAAGAAGAAACTGAAATTTTATTCGTCCCCATTGAGAAAGTGTCACTCTTTATCAAAGAATATCCCCAATGGTTAGATTATATATTCAGGATGTACCACAAGCGTTTTGAAGAACTTTTGGAAATCGTCAATGCCATTGCATTCAAAAAAGTGGACAAACGACTCTTAGACTTAATAAAGCTAAAAACCGAAAACGCCCAATCACATATTATTATCACCACCCATGAGCAACTTGCTAATGAACTCGGAACCGCTAGAGTGGTAGTATCTCGCCTGCTCAAAAAATTGGAAGAAGACGGCATCGTAAAATTAGGTCGTAACAAAATCACACTGTTAGAAAAATAAACTTAAAAATATTTTGTTATGTACTCGCATTTTAAGTTATTAAAAGGAATCCACAATAAACCTGATACAAATAAGTATTCACTATTAAACCCCATTTATAATTTCTGACTAATGTTAAATTAACTTGTTTATTTCCAATAGTTTATAATTTTCGTTAGCAGCCGTACTCAACTCCGCTTTTTGAGTCTCTGGATTGCTCATAACATACGAAGCCACTTTATACATTTATGATCCAAACTCAGTATACGAATAATTATCCACCATAAAGGTAATCGTTCGAGCTACACAAGCTGCATCACAACGCTGTGCGAGATAACCTGAGCCACAAGCTTTGAGTTCCATCAGCACTTGTATAAGTTCTTGCGCTTCATAAGAGTGTGTAGAGACTCCGCCTACATTTTGGAAATAAGTATCTACTGCATCAACCATCGTGTGTGTCATCTTTTCAGGAGATATTTTATGGCTCAAAAAATCTGAACCTACTGCTACCACTTTTTGAATCACTTCTTTCATCCCTTTGATTTCCGTGTTGTTTGCATCTGAAGACATTGTAATTGTTTTAAAGATTTTAAAATTAGATTTTCATTGCTTTAAGTAATAATACATATCCGATATAATTGGTTTAAAATTTATCAAGGTTTTTATAGAATTTATTGCAAACAAAAAGATAATAAAGCTTTTAACGCTTATTCGACTTAACTCTTTAAATTAGCGCAGGAAACGTGAGCGGTTTTGTAGAGTTAAGATTTGATAACCAAGAACCAAGAGTCAAGAATCAAAATGAGTTCTGAAAGGTTTATAATTCGGTTGGTTTTAAAGAATTTTGATTCCATAATAAATTCGTTTCGTAAAAAAGAGTAAGACAGATGACATATCAGATAGATGAAAGAGGATATTATGGTGCATTTGGCGGTGCGTATATACCGGAAATGTTGTATCAGAATATTGAAGAATTACAAGAAAAATATTTGAAGATTATTGAAAGTGAGGAGTTTCAAACTGAAATGCAATCACTTTTACAAGATTATGTGGGCAGACCGACTCCGCTGTATTTTGCGAAGAGATTATCGGAGAAATATGGCTATAAAATTTATTTGAAGCGGGAGGACTTGTGTCATACCGGTGCACATAAAATTAATAATACCATCGGACAAATATTACTTGCAAAAAGGTTGGGTAAGACACGTATCATTGCTGAAACGGGTGCCGGACAGCATGGAGTGGCAACTGCTACCGTGTGTGCGCTGATGAATTTGAAATGTGTCGTGTACATGGGTGAAGTCGATATTGATAGACAAGCACCTAATGTAAAGAGAATGAGATTGTTAGGAACTGAAGTCCACCCCGCAATAAGTGGTAGTAAAACATTAAAAGATGCGACTAATGAGGCGATGCGTGACTGGATTGCCAATCCGGTGGATACACATTATATCATCGGTTCGGTCGTGGGACCACATCCGTTTCCTGATATGGTAGCAAGATTTCAGTCAGTGATTAGTAAAGAAATCCGTAAACAATTAAAAGAAAAAGAAGGCAGAGAAACACCGGATTATGTAATGGCTTGCGTAGGTGGCGGAAGCAATGCTGCCGGAGCTTTCTATCATTTTTTGGATGATGAAAGTGTCAAATTAGTGGCTGTAGAAGCTTCCGGCAAGGGAATTGATTCGGGACTGACGGCTGCAACAACTGTTGCTGGTAAACCGGGGGTTTTGCATGGTAGTAAGACTCTGTTTATGCAGACAGAAGACGGACAGGTAGTAGAACCTTATTCGATTTCTGCCGGTTTGGATTATCCGGGTATCGGACCTATTCATGCTTGGCTATTTGAGACCGGACGAGCTCAGTTTTTATCAGCGACGGATGCAGAAGCTTTAGAAGCAGTGATGGAGTTGAGTCGGCTGGAAGGTATCATTCCTGCGTTAGAATCTGCTCATGCTTTTTCTAAATTAAAGGATTTGAATGCACCTAAAGGTTCTGTGGTGGTGGTGAACTTATCTGGTAGAGGTGATAAAGATTTGGATACCTATATTCGGGAGTTTGGAGAGATATAAACAATTGACGATAGTTTTAATGTGAAAATTAGTAAATGTGAAAATTGATTGAACGATAGACCACGGACGAGGGACAACAGACGACAAATTAATGCGTGTCTTGATTCTCGGTTCTAAGATTAGACCACAGACGACAGACCACGAATTGACTTGTGTCCTGCCTCGGACGGTGAGCCTGTCGAACCGTGGTTCTTGACTCTAAAAAACAAAAATGTGAAAATTGATTGGGCGACAGACCTCACTTTGATATTTTGACAAACTCAATATTCAGAGCTTAGTAGCCGAAAATATGGTGGACTTCAAACCGTGGACAGTCGATAATTCAAACAACAGACATAAAAGCAAACAATGAAAAAATCAACGGTAGAAGAAATTAAAGAACGATTTGACAGCGATGTGGAGAGATTTTCTAATCTTGAAACGGGGCAGATATCTACAATAGATGCCAAAATCTCATTGGAGTTGATTGCAGAATCCTCTAAGAGAATAGTTCCACATGCTAAAAATCTATTAGATGTAGGTTGTGGAGCAGGCAATTATACTTTGATGATGCTACAAAAACTTCCTGACTTAAACTGTACATTAGTTGATTTAAGTAAGCCCATGCTTGATAAGGCTTATGAGAGAGTAACTTCCAAAACAAAAGGAAATGTAATTATTATGCAAGGAGATATCAGAGAAGTTGATTTAAGTGAAAACTCCTTTGATATCATTTTAGCAGGTGCAGTATTGCACCATCTTAGAGATGATAAAGATTGGGCTACAACTTTTACAAAACTCTATAAGTTATTGAAAATTGGTGGAGTATTTATGATTTCCGACTTGATTACACAAGATACAGAGCAACTTACTGCTTACACTTGGCAACGGTATGGTAATTATTTAGAAAGTATAAATGGCAAGGAATATCGTCAAAATGTATTAGATTATATCGCGAAAGAAGATTCTCCAAGATCTATAAATTATCAATTAGATTTGATGAAAAGAGTGGGATTTCAAAAAGTCGAAATCTTACATAAAAATATGTGCTTTGGAGCATTTGGAGGAATTAAATGATGATTGTGAGAATTAGTAAATTAGTCAATGTAAAAATGGACGACAGGTCATTGACGATAAAGAATATTCGTATTTTGTACTTCTAACTTCGTACTTTAAAATGTCTTGACTCTTGGCTCTAATATCTTGGCTCTAAAAAAACAAAAATGAACAGAATACAAAAAATTTTTAAGGATAAACAAAAGGATATACTTAGTATATTTATTACGGCGGGATTCCCGAATATAGATAGCTTGCCTAAGATTTTACGTGCTTTGGAGAAAGCAGGAGCGGACATGGTAGAAATAGGCATACCCTTTTCTGATCCCACAGCAGACGGTTCTACCATACAGCAAAGTAATCATGTGGCTATTCACAATGGAATGACCATACACAAGCTTTTTGAACAACTTAAAGATATTAGAACAACCGTAAGTATTCCTTTGGTGTTGATGGGCTATCTCAATCCACCGATACAGTATGGATTTGATAAGTTTTTGAAAGATGCTGCAGCTTGTGGAATTGACGGGACAATTTTGCCGGACTTACCTATGCAGGAATTTAAAGATGACTATGCAGAAAAGTACAAATCTTATAATTTGTCCAATATCTTCTTGGTAACACCTCAAACTTCCGATAGACGTATTCGTGAGATAGATACTTTGAGTGATGGCTTTATCTATGTCGTTTCCACTAATAGTATTACCGGAGAAAATGCAGACTTTGAATCCGGCCAGCAGGAATATTTTTCCAAAATTAGGAATTTGAAACTTCAAAATCCGGCATTAATAGGTTTTGGTATCAGAGACCATAAAACTTTTGACATTGCGTGTAAGTATCTCAATGGCGCAATTATCGGTTCGGCTTTCGTCAAACAAATGGAAGCTAATCCTGACAGAATAGATGAAGCAGTGTTTGAATTTGTGGAGAAAATAAAAAGCTGAAACGAGGAAGCTCTAAAAATCCCGAAAAGCAAGAAGCCTTGAAGTGAAAAGTATTTGAACTATTAGTAAATAGTAGAGGTGCATTATTTAAAAAGATTAACTTTGTAAGAGTTTAGTTATGGACAAAAAATTTTTTTTAGAAAACGAACTGTTGGAGTTAAAAGCCAGACTTTTAGAACTGATTCCCAATATAGCGATGAAATTGATGTCTGTCTTAGTCATTTTTATCATTGGATATTGGGTGATTTCATTGACAAGAAAAATCGTTGATAGAATATTGGTGAAAGAAGAAGTGGATGAATCTGTTAGAAACTTTACCAGCTCTATTGTCAAATGGGTAATGCGTGTCATACTATTTATCATTATTATTGGTAAGTTAGGCATACAGACATCCGGGCTTGTCGCCATGTTGGGAGCAGCCGGATTAGCAGTAGGCTTAGCTCTGCAAGGCTCACTTTCCAATTTCGCAGGAAGTATATTGATACTCATTTTTAAACCTTTCAGAACAGGTGATTACATTGCAACTTCGGTAGGTGGTGAAGGGACAGTAGATAAAATAGACCTGTTTCATACAAGATTGGTTACATCCCAAAATCAGTTGGTTGTCATTCCCAATGGTAGTTTGTCCAACAGCAATATCACCAACTATTCTGCAAATCCCACCCGGTGTACATGGTTTAATATCTCTTTGGCATATAATTCCGACTTGAAAGAAGCTAAAAAAATACTTCTGAGTGTGGCAGATAAAGAGTCTTTGGCTTTAAAAACACCCAAACCAGTAGTAATGGTGACAGAACTGAAAGATAATTCGATAAATATTTCAGTGAGAGTTTGGGCTAAAAGAAGTGATTATTGGACGATGATAGAAAATCTAATGATTAATAGCAAAATTGCTTTGGAAGAGGCTGGAATTTCTATGATAATTACTCAAAAAGCATTGGTCGTCAATAAAGATGAGCCACTCAAAAAACAATAATATATTTTGCAAGACACATATTATCAACTCCTTTTGCCACAGGCTTTAGTCACCGGCATTCTTTCATGTTTGGATGAAATTGTTTATCAAAACAGCTTTGCCGATAAAGCCGTCGGTCAGTTGCTCAATACCCAAAAACGATGGGGATCGAGAGATAGAAAACTTGCTGCGGGCATTATTTATGACATCAGTAGAAATCTACTATTATATCAATTTCAACTTCAGGAAGCTCTGAGTGAAAACATTGATAAAAGTGTTCATCTTCTGGATTTAATTGCATTGTCCGTTCAAAATCAAGAAGCTTTTTCTAAATATATTACAGACAACGAGCTTTTTCAATCAAAAATCAAGAATATCAAAAATATTCCCGCATATATCTTGTACGGCGTTTCAGAATGGCTGTATGAGTTACTGAAAATGGAAAATGGTGAAAATGCTGATGCCTTATTGAATAGTTTGAATCGAGTCGCTCCGACGTATATCAGACCTAATTTATTAAAAACAGATACATCAAAACTCGCTGAAATTTTGGAACAAGCCGGAATCATTTATTCGGTTTCCAAACAAGTAAAAGATTGTATAAAAATAGAACAAGCCAATCAATTGCGAAAGTCAAAAACATTTAACAATGGACTTTTTGAATTTCAGGATATAGGTTCACAGTATTTGATTAGCGAATTGCAACTAAAACAAAATCAGACAATTATAGACTACTGTGCAGGGAAAGGCGGAAAAACTTTACACATCGCTTCTCTGATGAAAAACAAAGGGCTACTCATTGCTTCCGATATTGATAGTACACGATTGTCCCAACTTGTTTTCCGTGCAGAAAGAGCAGGTCTTAAAAATTTGAAGATACTGACCCAAAGTGATTTAGATGGAAAAGTGCAAACTGATATCGTTTTGGTAGATGCTCCTTGTAGTGGTTCGGGTACTTTTCGCCGGCAACCGGATTTGAAATATCGCTTACAACAAGAGGCCTTGAGTGCTTTTATCAAAACTCAATCAAAAATCTTGGATAAAGCAAGCAAATTGGTGAAAAAAGACGGACAATTGGTTTATATCACTTGTAGCATACTCAAAAAAGAAAATCAGGAGCAGGTAAAACAATTTATACAGACACATCCTTTATTTTCCTTACAAAAAGAAGAAAATATTTTTCCCGAAAGATTAGATGGAGATGCTTTTTACATGGCAGTTTTCAATAAAAGCTAAACAATGCTCTTTCAAAACTTGTTGATACAATAATTAAATTAGAATATAATGGCAGAAATCATTATAGATGCAAGGGAAGCTCTTATTAGTAAAAATTTGAGCGTTAGAAGAGTGTTGCCATTCAGAAAAAAAAGAATGGTAGGACCTTTTACATTTTTAGATCATGCCGGTCCCGTTTCTATTCTTCCTGAAGAAATTTCATCATTGGATGTTTTACCACATCCTCATATCGGACTTTCTACAGTTACGTATTTGTTGGGAGGTAAAGTGATGCACAGAGATAGTCTGGGCGTGGAAAAAGAGATAGAACCCGGCGCAGTCAATTGGATGACGGCGGGAAAAGGTATTACACACTCCGAACGGTTTGAAGACCCTTCCTTTTTGGCGAAAGAGCGTTTGGAGATGATACAAACTTGGGTGGCTTTACCCGAAAAAGATGAAGAGACAGAGCCGAGTTTTGTTAATTATCAGCCTGATAAACTGCCTACTTATACTGATAAAGGCATTCGGATGCGATTAATAGCCGGAGAAGCTTATGGTTTGAAAAATGGTGTAAAAACACATTCTCCCCTTTTTTATCTACATGTAGAATTGGAAAAAGGAGCTAAAATGGAGCTTCCCCACCAACATTCTGAAAGAGGAATCTATATAGCTGACGGCAGTTTGGAAATAGATCATTTTTCATATCACAAAGGTCAAATGGTAGTTTTTAAGCAAAGTGAAAATCCGAATATAATTGCCAAAGAAAATTCTACATTGATGTTACTCGGTGGAGAACCGCTTGGTGAAAGATTTATTTGGTGGAATTTCGTATCTTCCCGTCAAGAACGTATAGAACAGGCAAAAGCGGATTGGAAAGCAGGACGATTTAAACTGCCACCTACCGACAATAAAGAATTTGTCCCACTACCGGAGAAAAAATCTAAAAAAGTTGATAACGACGAACAGGCACCTAATCTACTTTCTTAGTTATAAATCTTATCTTTTTCAGTGGTTTGTCAAAATCAATTCATAAATCGCCTTTAAAGCTTTTTGACATTCGTTTTTAGAATAAAAAAGTAAAATCTTTGCACTGTTTCACGGGTAGTGAATTTAAGATTTGTCTAAATGAGTATTGTTGTATATAAAATAAGTGTTTTTATTCATGTCCTTTCTGCAATGTTTTGGTTGGGAGGAATGTTATTTACAGCGATGGTTTTGGTTCCTACTTTTCGGGATAAAATATTAGCAGAACATCGAGGTTTGTTTTTTGCCAAAATGGGGAAAATCTTTAGCAATATCTCATGGATTTTATTTTTGGTACTGATTACGACAGGTTATATTCAATTATTAGCCCGAGGATATTCATGGAATGATTTGTTGGACTACAAGTTTTGGCATTCTCTTTTTGGCTACAATTTCGCACATAAAATGGTGTTTTTCGGTATCATGCTGATGATTAGCGGTATTCACGATTTCTGGTTAGGACCACACACAACGGAATTGATGAATCGTGAACCTAATGCAAAAAGAACTCAGTCTTATAGAAGAGCTACCAGTATGTTGGGTCGTCTCAATCTTCTCTTGGGACTAATTATTATCTATTACGCCATTTCTCTGGTGAGAGGATAACAAACAATGGAGTATTTATTTGCAGATGGTTTCCAATTAATAACAGATATAAAAAATGGGTA
>JAMLHH010000016.1 GCA_023957215.1 Chitinophagales bacterium | reverse complement strand
AAAGAAGAAAAATGAGGCTTTACATTTTTCTAAAATAAGAAGTTAAGCGACTCTCAAACTGACTTCAGAACATTTAGTTTTATTAAAACGGCGGCTCTGCGTAATAATACATCATTGTTTTTTAAATTTGTACCGGATGAAAAGCAATTGTAAAAACTGATGAGCAAAATTATTGCCGAAATAAAAGAAGTATCAAAAGTTTATAAAAATGGAGATACAGAGACCATTGCTTTGGCAAAAAGTTCTTTACAATTCAGAACAAACGAGTTGACTATCATTTTGGGGCCTTCGGGATCCGGCAAAACGACCTTGCTCTCTTTATTAGGTTGTGTGATTTATCCTTCGAGTGGGAAAGTGATTATCAATGGTCAAGATGTCACACATTTATCCGAAAAAAAATTAGCAGCCATCAGACTCAATAATATTGGTTTTGTCTTTCAAGGATTTAATTTGATACAACCTTTGTCAGCATTGGAAAATGTGATGTCTCCTTTGTTGTTAAAAGGTATATCGAGAAAATCCGCCGCTCAAAAAGCCAAAGAAGCTTTGAAACAAGTGGATATGTCAGATAGGATGTATCATCTCCCCAAAATGCTCAGTGGTGGTCAAAAGCAAAGAGTGGCCATTGCCCGTTCTTTGGTAACAGAGCCTCCTATTTTGCTGTGTGATGAACCTACTGCATCCATTGATTCCAAAAATGCGTATAAAATAATGACAGAACTCAAAGAACTATCCACTTTGGGCAAAGCCGTTTTGATAGTCACTCATGACACACGGCTTTGTAAGTATGCGGATAGAATTGTCTATTTGTCAGAAGGCAAAACCTCCGAAGAACCTTTTAAAGAAAATGAATATGAACTTTAATAAAATCCCCCTTTCCCTTATTTTGCTTTTTTCGGCAGTGCTGATTTCTTGCCACTCTGAAAAAGAGAAGGTACCAGTTATAGATGTAGAACATACTGTACCAAAAGAGATTAATCAGGTTGTAGGTATCGGTAGAGTAAGACCTTTGGCAGGCATAGTGGAGCTGGCAGTTGAAGAAAATGGTATTGTTCAAGATGTCAGAAAACAAGAAGGTGACAGCGTAAAGAAAGGCGAAGTAATTATCATCCTCAACACCTCGAATGCTTCTTTAAAAAAACAACAAATCAATGATCAAATCCGTACCCAAAACGAGCAAATAAAGGTAGATGAAACAGGTATTCAAGAACTGAATTTCCAATTAAGTAATCTCAATAAAACCATAAAGACAAGCGAAGCACTACTAAAAAAGGGAGCGGAAACTAAAGAAAACTTAGATGCACTTTACACGGACAAAAAAGTATTAGAATCCAAAATTGAACAGAGTAAGAAAGTTGTTTCCGTCGGTCAGACAAAAGTTCGGGAACTACAAACCCAAGAAGCCCTTGCTGAAAATATAATCGGGAAAAGTATTGTAAAAGCACCTTCTGACGGCGTATTATTAACCCAAGATGCCAAAGTGGGTGCTGCCCTCCATGCTTTAGAAGCATTTGCAAGTTTTGCGCCCGACTCCCCTTGGATAGTAGAAGCAGAAGTAGATGAAATGTTTGCAAACCGTTTGCAGATAGGTCAAAAGGTCAATATCCATTATATCGGTCAGAATGAAGTGATTAGCACCGGAACGATTAGTTCGCTCTCTCCCTATCTGAGTAATAAATCGCTTTTTTCGGACGAACCCGCAGAAAAACAAGACAGAAGAGTAAGACGCTTGAAGGTAAAAATAGACCATACAGATAACTTGCTGCTAAATAGTAAAGTAGAATGCAATATTCAAATCCAATAGACTGAAATGCTACTGACAGCCATAAGATTTATGAGATTTGATAAACCTAAAAGCATAGGTATTATCGTCGGTATTGTAGTCAGTATCTTTCTGATTGGTCAGCAATTAGGTACTCTAAAATTTATTGTTGATATCATGGGCGGTCTGATTACCAATGCCAATCCCCAAGCAGGAGAAATCTGGGTCATAGAAAATTCCTCAGCCAATGTCAACGAGATAGCCAATATAGATAGTCGTCTTGTACGTGAAATAAGAAGTATAGACGGAGTCGAAAACACTTATCCTGTCATTATCACCAATGCAAAAGCGACTTTGGGAAATGGCAAAATTATTCCTTTCGTCTTGGTAGGCAGTGATGCTCCTTTCTTCGTCGCCGGCCCTGTTTCTTCCAAAATCTATAAAGGTCAAATAGAATCTCTCTCTATTCCGGGAGCTGTTTCTGTCGATTATTATGATGCAAAATCTATAAAAGTAGATATTCAATTAGGTACGACAATGGAAATCAACGGCAAACATGCTAAAGTGGCTTTGGAAACCAAAAATGCACAAGCATTTGGAGGACACTATATGTTTACTACTTTGGACAATGCGAGATACTTTTCAGGACTTCCCGACAGTAAAGTCAGTATTATTACCGTCAAAGCAAAAAATAAAGCTGATATACCTTTGATAATAGATAAGATCAATCATACTTTCTACGGAGTGAAGGCGTGGGAAACCGAAGATTTGAGTAATTCTACCGCCAAAGAGCTATTAGGTTCTACTAATATGGGAATGAGTTTTGGCGCTTTGGTGATTTTTGCCATTATTACAGGCTTCTTCATTATAGGCCTGACTTTGTATTCAGCGGTTTTGGACAGAC
Source organism: Chitinophagales bacterium (assembly GCA_023957215.1). Taxonomy (GTDB): domain Bacteria; phylum Bacteroidota; class Bacteroidia; order Chitinophagales; family JADIYW01; genus JAMLHH01. The sequence continues at coordinate 65,809 of JAMLHH010000016.1, read as the reverse complement.
AAAAAGATTACGCCACATATAAAGCAATAGGTGCCTCCAATTCCTATGTACGCCGATTGATTTTGACACAAGCTTTTATCTATGCCGTCATCGGTTTTGCGCTGGCACTGATATTACTCGACTTTTTCAAACAAGGTGTAGCTAATGTCGGTCTCATCATCAGCCTGTCACCCGAATTATTAAGCTTTTTACTATTAGTGACACTTTTTATTTCCATCGGCGGGTCACTTTTTGCCATCCGAAAAATCAATAAATTAGAGCCTGCCTCTGTCTTTAAATAACGAAACAAATGAACCTTAAAAATACCGGTTGGATACTGTTCGTATTGTTTGTATTTCTCTCGCAAATACAAGCGCAGGAAGTACCTTCACCTGAAAGTATCAGTATAGAGGATGCTGTTCATTGGGCATTGAAACATCATCCTGATATTGAGAAACACTCTCTGCAAAGCCAAATGGCTTTAAAGAAAATAGAAGAAGTCAAATGGCAAAAGATTCCTGACATCTATGCTAATTTTGATTTGAGATATAATATCATCGTACCGACTACACCTGTACCGGCGATTGCTTTTGACCCAAATGCGAACACAGGTGATTTTCTTCCGTTAAAGTTTATGACGAAGTGGAGAAACAGTGCCGGTATCAATTTGTCTTACGACCTTTTTAATCCTGAAACTTTCGGCAAGGTAAAAGAAGCCACCCAAGAAGCAGCGATAGCTGATATGGACGAAAAGATGACAAATCTAAAATTGACTTATCTGGTACAGCAGGATTACATTTCTTGCCTGATAGCGAAAGAGCAACTTTTACTTGCCACATCCGACACCCTTTCCAAACACAATATTTGGGAGATGTTATTCGGACAATATGAAGCTGGAAGATTAAAAGTTAATGAATTAAACAATATTTTATTGGAGAAAAATGAAGCGATTAGTAGCTTTTTAGCCGCACAGAAAATTTATAAAAATGCCGTTTTTCAACTTCTTACGGATATGGGTTTTGACCTGGATAAAAAAAATAAAATTGCCCTTTCTGATAATTTGACACAACTACTTTCTACATTTCAGGATACTCATCTTGAAGGTAGCGAAAGTCTCAGTCTGAAAAAGTTGGGACAGGAAAAAGTATTAACGGAGCTACAGCTCAAAAATACCAAATTAGGTTATCTGCCCGTAGTGTCACTCAATGGATTTTGGGGAACAAATTACTTCAATAATCAGTTTAATATTTTCGACACACCATATTGGTATGGAAATACTTATGTAGGATTAAATGTTAGTTTGCCTATTACAAGAGGATTAGACAGATTAAAAAAAGTTGAGTCTTTAGATTTAAAAATCAGACAAAATCAAATCGACTACAAAATTCAGGAGCTTCAACAAAAAAGAGATTTAAAACAATTAGAAAATGAGTTAAACTACCGAAAAGCAGATTTAAAACTCAAAGAAACAAACAAACAACTCAGTCGCGAAAACTTTGAAACAGATACAGAACTACTGAACAACGGTCGGATGTTAGTCGAAGATTGGACCAAAAGCAATTTTAGATATCTTCAAGCAAGTACTTCTTATCTCCAAGCCGTCTATGAATATCTAATTGCAAAAATTGAGTTAGACAGAACTTTCAACGAATAATTGAGTTATAGTCTATCTCCTCCAAGAATAAAGTCCTTGATAATGGGAATTTTATAGATAAAGATCAAAAACGGAGATTTTTTTGTTAATTTAGTTGCTCAAATTTAATCATTCAACTTATGAATAAAGTATATAAAAATGCCGATGAGGCAGTCGCCGATATCCCTTCCGGTGCCACACTGATGCTGGGTGGGTTTGGACTTTGCGCAATTCCGGAAAACATTATTCACGCCTTGATTCGCACAGGTATCAACAATTTGACTTGCATTTCTAACAATGCCGGCGTAGATGATTTTGGTATCGGTTTGATGTTACAAACCAAACAAGTAAAAAAGATGATTTCTTCCTATGTAGGGGAAAATAAGGAATTTGAACGTCAGCTTTTGAGTGGTGAATTAGAAGTGGACTTGGTTCCACAAGGTACTTTGGCTACACGTATTCAGATGACAGCGATGGGCATTCCGGCATTTTACACACCGACAGGTTATGGCACAGAAGTGGCAGAGGGAAAAGAGGTTAGAGAATTTAACGGTAAACAATATTTGATGGAGCATGCCATAGAAGCTGATTTTGCATTGGTAAAAGCTTGGAAAGGTGACACCTTAGGGAATCTTGTTTTTAGAAAAACCACCAGAAATTTCAGTGTTCCGATGGCTAAAGCCGGAAAAATCACAATAGCAGAAGTGGAAGAACTCGTACAGCCGGGTGAATTAGACCCCGATCACATTCACGTGGCAGGTTTGTATGTCAACAGAATCTTTGAAGGAAAAAATTATGAGAAACGCATTGAGAAAAGAACAGTTCAGTTAAATAAGTAAATCAAGAAAAATGGCTTTAGATAAATTTGGCATTGCCAAAAGAATAGCAAAAGAATTAAAAGACGGATATTATGTCAATTTGGGTATAGGTATTCCTACATTGGTATCTAATTATATTCCCGACGGGATGACTATCATGTTACAATCAGAGAATGGAATGTTGGGAATCGGCCCTTATCCTACAGAAGAAAATATAGATGCCGATCTCATCAATGCAGGTAAAGAAACTGTCACCGTCATACCGGGCGGAGTGTTTTTCGATTCGGCAGAGAGCTTCGGAATGATTAGAGCAGGGAAAATCGATTTGACGGTTTTGGGTGCGATGGAAGTATCAGAAACAGGAGATATTGCCAGTTGGAAAATACCGGGCAAAATGGTAAAAGGTATGGGTGGTGCTATGGACTTGGTCGCATCAGCACAAAATATTATTGTCGCCATGCAACATACCAATAAGAAAGGAGAATCCAAACTTTTACCGACTTGTACCCTTCCTTTGACCGGTCTCGGATGTATTACTAAAGTTGTGACGGATTTAGGTGTTTTCGATATCAAAGAGGGTGCTTTTCATCTATTGGAAAGAGCACCAGGTGTCAGTGTAGAAGAAATCAAAGAAAAGACTTCCGGAAAATTAGTCGTTCCTGATAGCGTACCTGAAATGGAAATATAGAAGTAAGAAGATGTGACTCATCCTCTTTATACTTATTTTGATATTCCTTTTCTTATTCCGACTTCATCCAAATAACCCTCATGTTGCCAAATTACCTGATCTTTATCGTATAGTTTCAATAAAGGGATGTTGAAAATTTTATAGGTTTTTGCCAAATTTGAATGTTCATCAATATTGATTCTCAATACTTTGACTTGTCCTTCCTGTGAAAGTTTGTTGAGAGTAGGTTCCATCTTTTTGCAAGGTCCACACCACGGAGCATAAAAATCTACTAAAACAGGTTGAGCTTGATTGAGTAAGGCGTTAAAATCTTCTTCACTCATTCCACCTTTTGCGGGTTTTTCAACAACTTCCGGCATTTCACGACTACGCCAATTGAGAATACCTCCAGTAAGTTCGTGTACTTCAAAACCTTCAGCAAGAAGGACTTCGGATGCGGCAGAACTTCTCTTTCCACTCATGCAATACACATAAACCGGTTTGTTTTTGTCGAGATTTCCGATTTGTAATTTAAAATAATCACCTAACCAATTGAAATTGGTGGCATCAACAATATGTCCTTCCTGAAATTCTTTCGGTGTCCTAACATCTAACAATTGAATGTCCTTGTTTTTAATTTCCTGAGCAAATTCAGGTACGTCTAACACAAATTTTTTCCCCGGCACAATTGCAAAGGCTATGGTAACTGAAAAGAAAATCGCAGTAAGGAATAAGTTTTGAATTGTCTTCATTTTATTTTTTAATCAAGTTGATAAATAATTCGGAGTTAGCTCTTGGTATAATACTGTTATATGCAGACTCCATAGTTTTTATTTTAAATAAAGGTATGAATCGTTTTAGATATTCATTTTTATCGCCACCAAAAGGTGGATGGTCAAATCCAAAATTCACATTAAACAACACTCCAACAATAATGCCATTATCATTGAGCAGTGAAGCACATTTCTCTACATATTGATTTCTTCCATCCAAAGACAGCGTACAGAAAAAAGTCTGTTCGATGATTACATCATAAAGACCTTCCTGTTCAAAGAAATTACCCAAAATAACTTTGACAGATGGTTTGTTTTTAAACTTATTTTGCAATCTTTCTACAGCTGCCGGCGCAATGTCAACCAAAGTGATATTGGTAAAACCTTTTTCTAAAAGATACTCGGCTTCATAAGCATTTCCACAACCGGGAATCAAAATGGCTGCATTTTTATTAGTATATGTATCAAAAAAAGTGGCTATCGGTGTGGATGGATAACCTATATCCCAACCGGTCTGCCCGGTTTCCCATCTGGAGTTCCAAAAATTTTGATCTAAAACCATAGGATTCGGTCGATTATTCACCATACTGACTGTTTTTACTTTATTCCAACATTGAATTTAGTACTTTGTTGCGAGAAACCACTTTTTGAACCAAAATTCATAGGCTAAAACATCCATTTTATCCTTTCAAAATAATGAGTATGTGAGTAATGCGTAATGAGTATGTGAGTAATGAGTAATGAGTAATGAGTAATGAGCAATGGGACACATTTTCACTCGTTAATAATAATGCAGTTCAAAATAGTCTCAATACTCACTACTAATAGTCCATCACTATACCTGATTTAATACGCAAAGATTATATACGAGACATCTACAATAGCATTATGCAAAAAGACATAATGGTCCGTCATGCATGGCGTAAAGTGGATCATTTTGATAGACTTGTCAAGTTTATGTTTGACTCAATAGGTTCACCTCTATCTCCACATAAAATCTCCAAGACTTTTAAAAGTAACGGTATAAGTATCTCTTCACCTACAGTTGAAAATTATTTAGAAGCCATCAATGAAGCTTATTTGTTTTATAAAGTCCAACGATACAATATAAAAGGTAGCGCAATATTAAGTACACAAGAAAAGTTCTACACTTCGGATTTGGGATTGAAAAATGGAATCTCGGGTCAAGATTCTTCAACAAATTTAGGTCACAACTTAGAAAACATAGTTTTTAGAGTTATTACGTAGAAGAAATCAGGTGAACATTGGTAAAATAGATGACTTAGAAGTGGACTTTATCGCTACTAACCAACAAGGAGAAATAACTTATTACCAAGTAGCCTGGACTACTCGTGAACAAAAAACTTTTGAAAGAGAAATAAGACCATTTGAAAAAATTGAAGATTACAATCAACGTATCCTTTTAACTATGGATGTCGAACCGGCAACTTCCTATAAAGGTATTCAAAAAATCAACGTAATAGATTGGTTGCTTAACAACTCATAATTGTAAAGTCAATCAAAAAACATTCCCTCAACAATCAGCACAAATGTCATGCTGTTAAGTATCTAATGTGCAATACAGATTGACAATAAGATTCTTATAGAATAACACTTAAACTCTATTTTTAACCACAGAGTTCACAAAGAAACCACAAAGTTCACAAAGAAACCACAGAGTTCACAAAGGAAACTCGTACTTTGAATTTAAAAACTCAATCTTCTAACAATCTGTAAGCGACGAAACAAGCCAATCTCGTAACAATCTTAATAAGTCTCAATACTCACTACTAAAAAGAAAAATCTCACATTTTGATTCTTAATTTTTGGTTCTAAAAAACTAAAAAAAACACAGCACAAAAAATCACCATTCCCCAAAAAAAATCAGTGCATAACGAAGATTTTTATTCCCTTTAGTTTTTTCATCAAAAAAACTTTTGTATATCATTCTAAATGGTGCAACTACTACGCTCAAAATAAAAGAAGAGAAATAAATAGCTAAAAACGAAAAGATAAGTATCCAAAACAGTGTAATCAACATAAGCTATAACTATTTATATTCATTTCCTTTCAAGCAAAAAACCTTGCTAAAATTTTGGGATAGCCTTTTTGCATTAAAAAATGTTTTTCTTCAGGCTTAGAAAAATCAATTTCTCCAACCGATGAAGTGTAAGAAATCTCTGTAACTTGATAAGCATGCTTTTGATAAAAATCATTCAATTCTTTCTCGGATAAAAATCTTTTTGAAATATAAAATGTTTGTAACTTCATTACACTAGTCATATCGTATCCATAAATCTAATCAAAATATTACTGACATTCACCATTTCATATCATTATAAAAGGCATGAAGTTTGCGCATATCCTTTAAAATCAAACAAATGAGAAGTCTAATTATTGTCCTGCTGATATTTCTAAATGGATGGTCTGCTTATGGTCAAATTTCTCCTGCATCCAAGCGACAAGATACAAGAACGTTTTATTCAAGATATTCAGAAGATTTAACATTGCAATTAAAAGCTGTTGGTATTACTTTTGACGATGGGAAGGAGTACTTAGACGATGATTTAAAAAAAAAGATTGAGTGCTTTTTTGATAATACCAGCGATATGGAATACAGTAGTATCGGACAACATGAATTGCGTATTGTTAAGAGGGATGATATTTATTATGTGATTAGAGTAGATGGACTTTTTGAAGAATTATTAAAGCTTTGTGACTAATCCATAAATAAAAAGAAGCCTCTCGTGAAAGAGACTTCTAATTAAGAGCGATTCATTTATTCTGCCCTAACTAAATAGGTATTCGTCGGTTTGTACTCTTAACATCCAGTGACCTACTATTGCAGCAGAATAAATGACATATCAAATATAATCAATTTAGTCCATGGTTGACTTCTGAATATCTCGGAATGTAAGTCCACCGTATTCGCTGTTTATGGAACGCTACAACTTCGACTTGGCTAGCAGAACTGACACAGATGCAAGGCAACGCTGATTATTGCTGATTTTTTAGGTCAACGGTTGACAGTCTTCAGTCAGCTGTATTCGCTGATTTTTTTAACCACAAAGTTCACAAAGAAACCACAGAGTTCACAAAGGAAACTCGTACTTTGAATTTAAAAACTCAATCTTCTAACAATCTGTAAGCGACGAAACAAGCCAATCTCGTAACAATCTTAATAAGTCTCAATACTCACTACTAATAGTCTCAATACCCATTACTAGTAATCTCAATACTATGAAGGGTCACGCCCAAAAAACAATTAGAATTTTGTATTTTATTTTTTCTATTATCATTTTTTATTACTTTGCTATGAGAACTTTTTTAATCGCTAAAATATTTTGTAGCCAAGCATGTCAATTTCCTTAAAATCCTCACATTCTCTTAAAAACTTATTGACGGTTTTAATAGAGAACATCAAGAAGGACAATGATGTGTTTAGGTCGATATATATCGTCACACAGACGCAAGGGATGAGAAATTGGCTCAAGCAAGAAATTGTAGTCAATCTGGGCATCGCTGCCAATATTCGTTTCGTGGGCATGGATGAAATCATTCATAAAACCTATCAACTCTGCGGAGGTATGTATTCTGATACTTTAGACACCCATGATTTAAACTGGTCTATTTTTGAAATTTTGGATAGTGATGGTTTTAAAAATCAATTTAGGAACATAGCAGAATATTATTCTGATATTACGACTCATCATGCAGAAAGTAAACGGATGGCATTGGCTGAAAAGATTGCCGACCTTTTTGACCAATATCAAGCTTATCGCAATAAGATGATAGCTTCATGGAATGAAGGAAAGTTGCTTCATAATGAAGATTATGATGAAAAATGGCAAATGTATCTGTGGAATGAGTTAAAAAGGACTGCCCAAAATTATTTTCGAGATAAAAATTTTGTAGGAGAATTCATCAAAGACAAAACAACTAATTTTGACATTCTTAAAGCACAACTTCCCAACATTTACTTTTTTGGACTGAGTCTGATGACGGATTATCATGTACAGTTGGTGTATCATCTGTCCAAGCAAATCAACATCCACTTTTACATACAAAATCCTGCCCCTTATGACTACTGGTATGAAGACAAGTCTGAAAAATTAATAGCAATATACAAAAGCAAAGGATATGGTGCGGGCGAGGATCAAGCAGGTTCTAATCCTTTGTTAGTCAATTGGGGAAAATTGGTACAAGACACCTTTTTCCTTTTGTTTCAAGATGATGAAAATCTCAATGCCTATGATGTAGTAGGTGAATTGCCCGAACATAAGACAACTTTATTACAAAGCATACAGTATTCCATTTTTCACAATCAAAAGAATACATTTCATTTTAGTGAAGAACAAATCTATGACAACAGTATCACTATCAATGCTTGTTACAGTCCTATACGGGAAGTGGAAACTTTGTATAATCATTTGGTACGCTTAGTTGATAACAGCGACGGGCAACTCAAAGCGCGTGATATTGTCGTCATGGTGACAGATATTAATTTGTATGCATCCTACATAAAAGCTGTTTTTGACAATGCACCCTACAAATTTTTTTATACCATTGCGGATGAGAGTTTTATGGAAGAAGATACAGCTATCAATGCATTAGCGGCCATCTTAGAGATAAATGAAAATCAATTTACAGCCGAAAAAGTATTGTCGCTTTTAGATTATTCATCTATCCGTCAACATTTTCAGATTACGGATGTGACGATGATTAGAAAGGTGGTAGATGAGGCAAATATTCGTTTTGGATTTAAAGGTGAAAGAAACAATGATTCAGATTATGTCAGTTGGACGTATGGCTTGAAACGCATCATGTATGGAGTCTGTATGAGTGGCAGTCATGAATATGGAGAGGGTGAAAATAGTTTTTATCCGATAGATTCTGTTGAAGGTTATCATATCCAAAATATCGTCAAGTTTGTACATTTCGTCGAAGAATTGATACAAATCATCAAAGAGAGAAATTCTGCCAGAAATATTGACGGGTGGGTCAGATATATAGAAGACGAGGTCAAAATATTTATAGGTGAACCGGAATCTGAAGATAATGATAGTTTCCGGATGTTATCTGACAGACTAAAGAAATACAGAACTTTGGCAAATGTATTTAACAAAAATGTAAGTTACAAAGTGTTTTCAGACCACCTTTTAAACTATATTTCCACCGAGCGCAAAAGCTATGCTTTTTCAGGAGGAGGAATTACTTTTTGCTCTTTGGTTCCGATGAGAAGTATTCCGTTTAAAGTAGTCGCACTTTTGGGTTTGAATAGTGATAAGTTTCCAAGAAGAGACAATCGTGTGAGTTTTGATTTAATGTCCAAATACAGAAAACGTGGAGATAGAAATTTGAAAGATAATGACAAACATCTTTTTTTAGAAACATTACTTTCCGCCGGACAATATTTGTATTTTAGCTATATCGGTCAAAATATCAGTAACAACTCTCCTCTCCCACCATCTATACTGATTGATGAATTAGTAGAATTTATCGCCGAAAATACCGAAAAAGAAAAACAGGAAGATGTAAGAAAAAATTTCATCATCAGACAGCCGCTACATTCTTACAGCAAAAAATACAATCAGGAAGATGATAGGCTTTTCTCTTATTTGATTCGCTCAAAAAGCAAAACCCCTGAAAATATTAAAATTCCTGAAAGACAGTATCCGAAGATAAATGTGGTAGATTTCAATGAAATGATGGCTTTTTTTAAAAATCCCATTAAATATTTTTACAATAAAACTTTAAAAATCTACTACAATGATGATGATATCGGTATCTCGGAAAATGAAGTTTTTACTTTAGATAAGTTGGAAGAATGGCAAATCAAAAACGAAACTTTGTCTTTAAAAAAGGATGAAATAGACTCTTATCGTATTCAAGGAATCAAACAAGGTCGTTTTCCACTAAAAAATATGGGGAAAGTAACAATAGAAGCAATTTTTGACTCTACGAAACATTTAAGAAAGTTATATCAGGCGTACACAAATGACATCGCCGAGAAAGTTTTGGCCTTTGATACAAAAATCGAAAACAAGCAGATACAAGAAGAATATCAACTCCAAGGAGAATTAAGAAACATTTTTGGCAAGTATTTAGTCTGTTATTCTTTCTCCAATAATGATATGAAATACAAAATGCAGGCTTACTTGTCAGCATTGATTTTACAAGTTCTTCAGAAAGATGAAAAAGTTATATATATATCTAATAAAAACAATCATGCAACCCAAGTCCTACTACCTATCTCTACCCAAGAATACGCATCAGAAAGATTAGTGAATTTTATTGAATTGTTTCTGAAAGCCCAAACGCAAATGATACCTTTTGATTTCAGTTTTAAAATGAAAGCAGTGTCGGCTGAGGAATTAAATGACAGTATTCAAAATAATATTTTCCGGGATGCATACATTACTAAAGAATTTGAAAATGGCACTTTTGAGAAAGATGATATTTTCAACCAATTTGCAGGAGTGAGAGAATTACTCGGCAGTTGGGAAGAATGTTTTATCAAAATAACCCAATAATAGGTATGGAAAAGTTTGATGTTAAAGAAGTAAAATTAGAAGGTAGTCACTTAATAGAAGCCAGTGCCGGCACGGGTAAGACTTATTCTATTGCCATCTTGGTTTTGAGATTGATTATTGAAAAAGAAATCCCCATTCAAGAAATTTTAATGGTGACTTTTACCAAAGCGGCTGTGGCAGAGCTGGAAGAAAGAGTGCGAAAGTTTGTTCGAGAAGCATACAGATATAGTTTGGATGAAGAAGAAACAGATAAAACAATCTCTTTCATTGTAGATCGTTACGGGAAAGGAAATGCGCGCGAAAAATTAAAAACAGCTCTTTTATTTCTTGATGAAATTTCCGTTTTAACCATACATGGTTTTTCACAACAGACACTCAACGAATATGCCTTTGAAACCCAACAAGTTTTTAGAACTGAATTAATGTCGGATACATCCGAATTAATAGAGCAGGAAATACAAGCCTTTTGGAGGAACAATATTACGACTATTATGCCCGAACTCTTAGAAAAGCTTTTAGAAATTAATATCAGCCAAGAAGGAATAAAAAGTATTTTAAAAGGTCACTTAGAAGGGAAACGTTATATTTTTTATAGCGAAAGTAAAAGTTATCAACTTGATAAGGCAAAGCAAGATAAGTTTTACAAAGATTTGATAAAAAGCGAGGAGGAAATTAAACGATTAGAGGACAAGATTTGGAATTATCTACAAGAAAATAAGACATCCATTGTAGAAAGTCTTCCGGCCAAAAATACGCTTTCTCCTGTTTTAGACAATCAGGAAGATTTTTTGAAAGAACTCATTAAAAAAATCGGAACAACCAAATATATTCAGAAAGCTTTTACAGGAATAATTTCCGAGATCGAACAATTAGTAGAGTGGCAAGACAAAGACAAACTCAATAAAGAGAAATGCATGAATCACATCTATTCGTGCGCTATTTATACCATCATACCCGAAATAGACAAACAAAAAACCGCTTACGACATACTTACTTTTGATGACATGATAGGCAAGTTAAACCTTGCTTTGACCACAAAAGAAAACCTTTCGTTGGTGAAAAAACTAAGAACGCAATATCAAGCAGTCTTTATAGATGAATTTCAAGATACAGACAGACAACAGTATGAGATTTTTTACACTGCATTTCAAAAGCAATATGAAAGTATCGGCCATAGCAATATTATTTTTTACATAGGAGACCCCAAACAATCTATCTACGGTTGGCGGAAAGCAGATATTCAAACCTATCTGAAAGCGAAAGCGAATGTAAACAAAGTTTATACGATGGATATCAACTATCGTTCAAGTTTTGAGATGGTGCAGGCATTGAATAAGTTTTTCCTACCTGAAACCGGTTTTGACACCTTTCATTTTGGAGATGAAAAAGAACCCAATCGTTTCGATTATGTAAATGTCTTTTCCAATAAAAAGGAAAATGAAGTAACTATTCAAGAAAATAAAGAAAACTTTGAATCCAATATTCCTCTTCATCTTATCAAGGTAGAGAAAAAAACGGATGCTTATTCAGATATGACAAATAGGATTATTGATCTCTTAAATGAAGGGGAAATTGATGGAAAAGAAATTAAAGCTTCTGATATTGGGATTTTAGTAAGAGGGAATAGTGATGCTGCCGATATCAAAAAAGCGCTGTCAAAAAAAGGTATTCCGGCTGTCGTTTTTTCGGACACCAAAGTATTGGAAAGTAAAGAAGCCACTGAGATGGTGTATATTTTGGAAGCCATTATTTACAGCAATATTTCTAATGTAAATAGAGCCTTAGTGACTGATTATGTCGGATATGAAACTTCTACACTTTTAAATTATGAAACTGAAAGTGATATTCTACAATTCAAAAAATATCACGGTAATTGGAAGAAAGACGGCATTTATAGCATATTGACGAGTTTTGCTACCGATTATCAATTACAAAATCGTCTGATTGAACAACATACCGAGGTAGGTGAGCGTATCTTGACCAACTTTTTTCATTTAGCCGAGCTTTTATACAAAATCGAAATCCGTCAAAAATTACAACCTTTAGAATTACTAAACTGGCTGAAACTCACCATTCAAAAACAAGATAAAGAAGGTGACGAATGGATACAAAGGATTGAGAGTGATGCGGAAGCAGTCAATATTATGACTATCCACAAAAGTAAAGGCTTGGAATATTCTATCGTTTTTGCACCTTCTTTGGACTTTCGTTTCAAAGACGATAAAGAGAGAGTCTATGGTTTCAGAAACGAAGAAAATAATTATGTAACTGCTAAAATTTCTCAATTAGAGGGAAAACAACTTGTACTGTTGAAAAATCAAGAAGAACAAGAAAATAGGAGATTGCTATATGTGACTTTGACCCGGGCTAAGTACAAGTGTTTTGTTTATAGCGTAAAATCTAAAAAGGTTATTAAAGGTGTAGATTCCACTCTAAATGTCTTTCTGAAGAAATTAGAAAATAATTTCACTAAATATATAAATGAACTATCACCTGTATCAGATAATAAAAAATATCAAAAAGCTCAAACCAAGAGTCAAAAAATACTCAACACTAAAAATTTTAGAATTGGATATCCTTGGAAAAAATTGAGTTATAGTAGTCTGATTGGTGAAAAAGAATGGATTCCCAAAGAGGTTTTTAAAGGAACTGATAACAATTATGAAAAGTTTATTTTTAAAGACTTATCACACAATGCCAAAGTAGGAACTTTCCTACATGAGCTTTTTGAAAAGATTCATTTTAATGAAGATAAATCTTGGAAAAGAGCCATTGATTATCATCTGAAAAGTTTCATTTCTAAACCTACGGAAGATTTTACAAATGGAATAGAGCAACTCATCTCTCACGTTATGCACGCCCAAATATCTGCCGGACAGCAGGAGTTTTCCCTTTGTAATTTAGACATGAATAAAACCTTACATGAAATGGAGTTTAACTATCCACTCAAACTCTTTACACCACAATCACTTGTAGCACTCCAACAAGAGGATATTGTCATTACAGACAGGCAACCTAAGCAGCTAGAAGGAATGATGAACGGATTTGTCGATTTATTTTTTGAATATAACAATCAATATTATATTCTTGACTGGAAATCCAATTATCTCGGTGCAAATATTGAGGATTACAATTCTGGTAAACTATATCAAGTTATGACGGATAATAATTATCACTTGCAATATTTGATTTATACACATGCCATCCACAAATACTTGACACAGAAATTAGGTAATCAATACGATTATGAAAGAAATTTTGGCGGCGTGATTTATATATTTCTACGTGGCGCAAGAGCAGGTGAAGACAGTGGCATCTTCTACACCAAACCAAAGTTTAGACAAATTGAAACAATGGAAGGGATTTTATGTCAACCTCAAAATTGATATATTGCTAAATTGGCACATTGATACATTCTCAAATTGATTTCATATCTTGTCAGCATAAGCACATGTCAAAACTATGAAGATATACACAAAGACAGGAGATAAAGGCACTACTGCCCTATTCGGTGGCACAAGAGTATCCAAATTTCATCCGCGTACCAATGCTTATGGTACAGTTGATGAACTCAATGCACATATCGGTATGATACGTAGTTATGAAATTGCAGACTATCATAAAAATCTGCTTATAGAAATTCAAGGCAATCTGTTTACATTGGGATCGGAACTTGCCACTGATCCGGGAAAAGCAATCCTCAAAAGTGGAAAAGAACGTCTGAAAATTATCAAAATAGATAATTCTGATATACAAAAGCTCGAAAAAAGCATTGATGAAATGACGAGTCAACTTCCACCTCTTACCACTTTCGTTCTGCCTGGCGGGCATCCCGTCATTGCCGCTTGCCATATTGCCCGTACTGTCTGTCGTCGTGCGGAACGATTAGCTACTGCACTTTATTTGGAGAACCCTTTGATGATAATATTTTGCAATATCTCAATCGTCTCTCCGATTATCTTTTCACTTTGAGTCGCATACTTTGTGTAGAATTAAATGTAGAAGAAACTCCTTGGATGCCTACTCGTACAGAATAAAAAAATCACCCTAAATAGAACTATTTACTCCCAAAACTTATCTGACCATTCGTTGTCATCAAAGTCCAATTCGTAATCTTCAGCTTCTTCTAATTGATCTTCAGAAGCCACTTTTCTCACCTCGTCAAACAAGATTCTCTTTTCAAACTTAATATGGTCATCTAATTGCTGGTCAAGTAATTTGATATTTCGTTCGCTGACCAAATTAGATTTACACAAGGATTCTATCCTTTTGTGTTGTTCTTGTGCTGTGGCGACTAATTCGTGATGATAACCCAAGATATTGTACAAATAGGTTTCTTCTACTTCAAACAAAGGTTTGAGTCTCATTTCCCAAGCCCAATCAATATATTCTTTTATACGCTCAAGTTCTACTTTTGACTTGATACCTTTTTTGATTCTTGAACTCAACAATAAACCATAATGATGATTATTACCTAACTTTTTCAATGGGTCGCCTCTTCTTATAGTTCCTCGCATTCCTTAATATTTTCTCGTTTATCTAATTTTTTTCACCTATTTTAAACCAATACTCCCGACTCTAATATTTCAGCTTTAGGGAAAAGTATATTATTTTCTAAATGCAAATGCATATACAAATCCTCCATAAACTCATGTAGCTTGGCATAAGTAACTTGGTATGTATTACATCCGTCTTCTGGAGTAGTAAAATGATGGGTGATTTGTATCAACTTTTTAGATTGCTCTGCTTGGGAGTCGTGATCGTGAACCATCATCATAATCGGACTTTTTACAGATTTCAAAGCGGTCTGGGTGGTTTCTCCATTTTTTGCTTTCACTAACTTTTTGATATTCGGAAACAAAATCAGTTCTTCTTTTTTCATGTGAACTACTAATTCGCCTGCCATTACATTAAAGATAGTTTGTACTTCCGTCAACTCAGGATGAGATTTGCCGTGTACCTCTACTATTTTGGCTATTAAAGGTTTGATTTCCGTAATTGCCTTTTCCACATATCTGTGATGCCTCTCTTGAATATGAGTCGCTAATCGGTCTAATTCCCAAGTATTGTAATCCGTATCTGATGTATTTTCATCTGTTTGTACAGTGTTTAATTTTTCTAAAAGTGTATCTATTGACACATTTTCATCCGTACACACATCTTCAATCTTTCTATTCCCTTTACAACAATAATCAATACCTGCTTCCTGAAAAACGGACGCTGTTTTATAATCATTAGCAACGACTTCTCCTACGATACTCTCTTTTAAAATTTCCATCTTCTTTATATTTTATTGTTATTCTATTCCCATTTTATATTGAAAGATTTGAGCCATTTTATGACCTTGCCTTTTTGCTTTTTCAGCATTTTCACCTTGAAAATAATTATCTACCGTCTCATCAAACAGGGACAGCCAACGTTCAAAATGAAAACTTCGAACCGGTAAAAAACGATGTGGCATAAACGGCGCTCCATAATAAGTATTGACATCTAATAATACCGTTGCCCAAAAAGAGTACATTTTTTCCAAATGTTGTGGCCATCTATCTTGAATGACACTATTAAAAATATCGGCTAACAGTTCGTCTTCTCTTATTTTACCATAAAAATCATCGACAATTTGCTTTACATCATTTAGTTCTTTGATATCCGTTTTAAGTATATTTTCAGTAATCATTGAATACAGTGTTACGTTTTATTTGTTTGTGAATACAAAGATAAACAATTTCGCCTCTTCTTTATACTGATTCTAAATTAAGTAATCAATTTCCATACATTTTTAAAATTTATTGACTTATATCTGACTTTATAAATTAAATGGTTAAAGCTTTAAATTTTTGTTTTCTTGATAAAGAAATAGGCGACTCAGAAGTTAATTGCCTGAATAATAATGAAAATCTACTTTTTGAAAGAGTAATTGATTAGTTTTGTAAACTATATTTTCTTGCAAATGGGAAAAATAAAACTTTTTATAGTAGATGACCACCCAATTTTCATTGATGGGATAGTTAATTTGTTGAAGGATATCAACGATTTTGATATTATAGGAACTGCCAATAATGGGCAAGAGTTTCTGGATGCGATTAAAAAAAATCAACCGGATGTCGTCCTAATGGATATCAACATGCCGGTCATGGATGGAATCGAAGCGACAAAAGAATTGAGAAACACTTATCCCGATATAAAAGTGATAGCACTCACAATGTTTAATGATATCCGTTTTATCAAAGAGCTTTTAGAGATAGGTGCCAAAGGTTACATTCTTAAAAACACCAGCCAGGAAGATTTGATAAAAGCGATACATACCGTTGTCGAAGGCAAGCCTTTTTTGGATTCGGAAGTACAGGCAAAAGTCATTTCAAGTATTTCAGGTGATAGCGATGAAGATGAAATTGATGACAAAAATACGGATGAATTAGTCAAAAATATCACCGGTCGTGAAATGGAAATCTTACAATTAATTGCTCTCGGTCTGACTAGTCAGGATATTTCGGAAAAATTATTTATCAGTAAAAATACGGTAGAGACACATAGGAAAAATCTCTTGGCCAAACTCAATGTAAAAAATACCGCCAGTCTTTTGAAGTTTGCTTATAAAAAAGGCTTGGTGTAGAAAATACGGAAGATATATTCGCCCTCTAATCGGCAATATTTTCCAATCGTTCAATTTCGGTTTGGATTTGGTCAATTACTTGTTTGTTGGCTATTTCTCCGTCCAAACTGAAAACGATAAATACATTTCCACCAAAGTCATTTTTAAAACTTTCGAAACTTGCTTTCATTCTTTCGGAAACCGAATAATTTCCAAAGTTAGATTGTGCTGTTACTGGTTTTATTTGTATTCCAAATGCTTTGTTTTCTGTAACATATCCAAGATAGTCTATGTCTCCTGCGTGGTCTAATTCAGGCGGACTTTCTTCAAATCTAACTTGTGGAAATGCTTTTGCTAAACCGTCATTCACAACAGATTTTTCTCTTAAATATCCGTCAAAAGTTCGGTTGATTGTCAGATTATAAATGTAATTATAGCAATCTTCTTTCGTTAAAGCATTAAACGCTTCTTGCCATTCGGGTATTACAACTTCTGTGATTTTTTCATATAGCCGATCACCGAGGTCTTGTAATAATTGCGGATTATTACTAAGTATATTATTTATAATTGTGTTATTCATTATTCTAAAAATTTAAAACTTAAATTCATCCTACTTTTTTTTAGTGTCAAGTCTAAACTGAATATGTTGTTTACTTCTATCCCAAGTGGAGTTAAAAAAACTTGATCATAATTTGTACTTGATTTAGTTATTCCTATCAATCCCAATTCCAAACAATAGTTAGAACACCATTTAAGAAACTCATACATGGTTCTTTCATTGTATGAAACACTAAAAATACCTCTTGCAATCTCCAATTTATCGTAATCAAATTTATTCATTTTGGGCAACCAGTTCCCATGAGTCATTTCAATAAATATTAGAAACCAATAAATATTTACTTTGTGAACTTTATTATCCCAATTTCCATTTGTTAAAACTTTCAGCAACAATCTTTTTTGCTCATTCGTTAGATTGATGGAAGATACATTATTGGTACTGTATATAGAAGGGCTGAGGTTTTTTACAAATACCTCTCCGTCCATTGTTAAGTGATATTTTGAGCCTATTATTTCAAATAATTCAAAGTCTAACGCCAATCTTTCATAACAATTAAAGTTTGTTCTACTATTACTAACATTTTCAAAAGGAATAAATATCTGAGAAGCTGTTAAAACATTTTTGTTCAAATCGGCAAAAGTTTTCATTATTTTATTTAGCCATCGAAGAAAACATATTGTATAATTTTTCGGATTGGGCAATACTAAGCCGACATTCAAACTAAGTCGCTCAATGGTTGTAGAATAAAGTTTTTTTATACTTTCTAATGGATAAGTTTGAATAATGATATTATTTTCATCTCCAAACCTTTCTAATATTTTTTTACTTTTTGCATTTGTCTCTTCCGCATATAAAATACAATATTTTGTACTATCAGAAAACTTCACATTCTTATAGTTCAAAGTTTGAGTTAGACAATAATCAATTTTTCACTTTGTATTGAGCGTTGTTTCAAGTTCTACAATCAGATGATGATTTTTTGTATTTGCCACTACGAAATCTATACGTCCGTACTCAGTGGTAATTTCTTGACCTATAATCTTTGCTAAATCAAAATTTAGATAATTTCCTAATTCAGTAGGATTATTCAATAATGTCCATTGTACTAATGATTCAACCATAAATATCCATCATTTATTACCCTTTTCAAATTAGAAATATTAGCTACGAAGTTACCAATTAAAACCAAGATAATCCTTTTTGGACTCATTTTATAAGCTTGTGTACAACTTCATTTCACTTTAGACACTTTACTTTTAAAACTATTATCTAACAAATCAGATAATTCTTTATTTTTGTTTTTATGGCAGTAAATAAATATATTTTATTCGACGATGAAGCAAGAGATTACTTATTACCTTTTACTTTCACACGTTGCG
This sequence comes from Chitinophagales bacterium, assembly GCA_023957215.1. Lineage (GTDB taxonomy): Bacteria > Bacteroidota > Bacteroidia > Chitinophagales > JADIYW01 > JAMLHH01. The sequence goes on along the minus strand of JAMLHH010000016.1, from coordinate 46,876 downwards.
TAGCTGATATACGGATAGGAATTTTGACGATTCGTGAAAAATGGGAGAAAATCTTACAACAAGATTGTGGGATACTGACTCCTTCCTATTTACAGCCTAAATATCCTTACTCAAGTCAGCCTGATTCCATTTTTATCAATGCGAGTGTATTGCCGGATAATGCCCTATTGAATGAAATTCAAACTTTGAATGCCGGGCAAGTTTTAGTAGGTAAAAACCAAAAGACGATTGCGGTATATCCTGACACCGAAATTAAAAATGCTTCAGATCTTTATTCTTGTTTTGACAGTTACGAGCGAAAGGTTTATCGGACAGACCTCACAAACATCAAATACCCTTGGGATATTTTTACTTTTAACGGGCAGGAAATCAGAGTTGATATCCAATTGATGAAATTAGAACCCAACGGACATATTTTAGCAAAAGACAACCGGGTAAAAAATCCCGAAAACATTTATGTAGAAGAAGGCGTAACTGCCTTTTGGACTTTACTCAATGCCGAAAACGGCCCCATTTATTTGGGTAAAGATTCCACCGTAATGGAAAATGCACTGATACGCGGAAGTTTTGCTTTGTGCGAACATGCCACCGTCAAAGCGAGTGCAAAAATCTATGAGGATACGACCATCGGACCACATAGTAAAGTCGGTGGCGAAGTGGAAAACAGTGTCATTTTGGGTTATAGCAATAAAGGTCATGATGGATATTTGGGCAATTCTGTCTTGGGTGAATGGTGTAACCTCGGTGCAGATACCAATAATTCCAATTTAAAAAACAATTATAGTTTTGTCAGAGCTTGGTCTTATCCCGATAAAAAGTCGATAGATACAAACCTACAATTTTGTGGCTTGCTAATGGGAGATCATTCCAAATCAGGTATCAATACCATGTTTAACACAGGGACAGTGGTCGGTGTTTCTTCCAATATCTATGGCGGTGGATTTCCTAAAAAATTCGTACCTTCCTTTTCTTGGGGAAGTAGCGAAAAAATGGACACTTACGATTTTGATAAAGCTTTAGATACTGCCAGAAAAATGATGGCAAGAAGACATATTGAATTAACGGAAGTAGATGAAAATATTTTAAGAACAGTTTTTGAGCGAAGTGCAAACTATAAGTAATCATGAGGAAAAGATATGTTATAGCCAATTGGAAAATGAATAAATCACACGACGAAGCAACAAAGTTGATAAATGAAATTTTAAATAAAAAAGCCATTCATCAATTATCCGAAGACAAACAAGTTGTGATTGCCACACCTTTTATTTATTTGCAAGAAGCCGTCAATCAGACACTTTCAACCTCCTATTTCTCCGTAGCTGCACAAAATTGTCATCAGGAAATACATGGTGCTTATACAGGTGAAATTTCCGCTACACAATTAAATTCCATCGGAGTGACACATGTCATTATCGGTCACAGTGAAAGAAGAAAATACTTTTTAGAAACAGACAATGTCGTATTACAAAAAGTACAACAAGCTTTGGCATACGGCTTGACTCCTATTATTTGCTGTGGTGAATCTTTAGAGCAAAGAGAAGACGGTTCTTATCAAGATTTTATACAGTCTCAACTTGAAAACTCTGTTTTTCAGTTGGACATCAAAGATTTTTCAAAAATAATCATCGCTTACGAACCTATTTGGGCAATCGGAACGGGGAAAACTGCCAGTGCCGAACAAGCCCAAGAAGTACATGCATTGATTAGAAAATCTATTCATAAAAGGTATGATTCCTCCACCGCAAATAAGACAAGCATTCTCTATGGTGGTAGTTGTAATGCGAAAAATGCAGGCATACTTTTTAGTCAAAAAGATGTGGATGGAGGACTTATCGGCGGAGCTTCTTTAGTTGCAGATGAGTTTGCTGAAATTATTTCAACCTTAATCAACTTATGACGACATACAGAGTTTTTCACATACTCACACCCAAAAAATTGAGTACAGAAGCTTTTGCAGAGCTGTTGAGTATTATAGACAACGATGGTATTGAAGAGTTAAACGATTCGATAAAAGTATATGTGAGCGAAAATGAAAAAGAGGAGTTTGAAAGTGCTTTGACAGTATTTCTACATGATTTTCAAACTACTTATACGGTAGAAAGTTTGGAAGAGAAAAACTGGAATGAAGAATGGGAAAAAAACTTTCAGCCTTTACGAATCAATGATTTTGTAGGCATACGTTCCGATTTTCATCCAAAATTTGAAAATGTCAAGTATGAAATTATCATCAACCCCAAAATGTCTTTCGGCACCGGTCATCATGCGACGACCCAGCAGATGATGCAAATGATGGCTTTGATAGAAATTCAAGAAAAAAAGGTGTTAGACTGCGGAAGCGGCACAGGTGTTTTAGCCATTCTTGCTCACAAAATGAATGCGAGAGAAATAATCGCCTTTGACAATGACACTTGGTCTTATGAAAATCATTTGGAAAATGTCGCTCTCAATCAAGCTCAAACAGAAATGAGATTGGGTTCTTTGGAGGAAATTGTCGAAAGTGATTTTAATGTTATTTTGGCGAATATCCACAAAAATTTCATTGCCGAAAATATGTCACTTTTGAGTTCTAAACTTAAAGACAATGGATTTTTGATAGTGAGTGGATTTTTAAGTACTGATAATCAAGATATTTTAAACACAGCACAGGAAAACCAACTCTTGGCAAATTATATTACACAATCAGAAAATTGGTCATGCATTTTATTACAAAAAACAAAGGAAAAATGAGATACTTTCTCGGCATATTGACAGTCTTCATCTACTTTTATTCAGATGCACAAAGTGTAAAACCCTTTCCTGAAAACGATGCAGAATTTATCAATACATTAAGCACTTATATCGGTTCTAATAATAAACCGGAGACCAAAGAATTGGGACTTTGGATAAAAAGTAATCTGCAAAACCAACAAGATTTTCCTAAGGTAAAAGATATCTCCAATCTGATGTTGAAGAAAAAAATACTCCTTTGGCCACAATTCTATAACTTTTTCAAATTGGTTCAAAATTCGGGAGCTGCCACAGAAATTTCTCCGGATATTATTTCGAAAAACTATGAGGTACTTTACCAACTGCTCAATGCCGATGGCGCAGATGCTAATAAAAACTTCAACCTTTATGTCAATTATCTCACCAAACTCTATCAAGACAAATCTATTTTCTCTGATAAAATAAAAAATTGGGAAGCAGATGGTTCTTATAAAATTCAAATAAAAGATGGCTTTCCTGTCTATGTTTTTGATAAACTGACATTGAGAGGTATAACAAAAGTTGACTCACTCATCATTTGGGAGACTGCCGGAGAGTTTTACCCGTTTACAAATCTTTGGAAAGGGAAAAAAGGAAGAATCAATTGGCATAGAGCAGATTACAATCCTAATGAAACTTACGTTACTTTTTCCGAATATGAAATAGATTTATCACAATCGGAACTGACTACCGATTCTTCAATTTTAAATTTCACTCCTTATATAGAAAGTGCGATAAAGGGGCGTTTTAACGACAAACTATTCAATACGGTCGCTGCGGCAAGATCTTATCCCAAATTTCAGTCTTATGACAATTGGGAAATCAATATATCCAAAGATATCCAAGTGACAGGCAATGTGGAGTTAGACGGCAATGTCATTTATGCTACCAATTCATCAAGAGTCGAACCTGCAAGGTTGAAGATTTTTGACCCCAATATCGGCAAAGTCTTGGATTCTGAAACTTCCCGTTTGCGGATAGAAAACTTAAAGAAAATAGAGTCTAAAAAAGCAAAAGTGTATTTCGCATATCTCAATGACTCCACTCCTATTTTTCATCCGTCTTGTGCAATCGCTTACAATGTGGAAACCAAAAACCTTAAAATTACCAGATTGGGAACCAATGAAGCCAAGTCGCCTTTCATCTCTCCTTTTTTCAAGATGAACTTATATACCGATCAATTTGATTGGACGATAGGTAATACTTATGCCGATATGAACTCCACTTTTACCAATGCAAAGTTGCCGGCTGATTTTGAGTCTTTTAACTATTACAAAGAAGGTGTAGATTCCAAATACACCCAATATATCAATGTTGACCCGATTGCCAAGATTGCCGAATTTTGTGATGACATAGGTTTTAGAACGATTAGCATAGAAGAAATTGCAGGTTTATTACAGGTAGGAAGTTATAAGTCCATTGAGGGCTTGATTTATAAAATGATGGAAGACGGATTTCTCAATTACGACAGTGAAGATGGTATGGTCTATGTCTTTGACAAACTTATGTTGTATGCCGAAATCAGGAAAAACCCTGAAGATACTGATTACGACAATATCAAACTTTCATCCGTCACACAAGGTACAGTCGGCAAATTACTTTTCGATCAAAAGAAACTTGAATTACTCGGTGTTGAAGATGCTCCCATTGTACCCAGTGCCAATATTATGATGGCGCTTAGTTCGGATACGGTTTATGTCACAGAAAATAGAGGTATTGCTTTCAAAGGTCGTCTGACTTCGGGAAAATTTAATTTCTATTCAGATACCATTACTTATAACTATGACGACAATGCTTTTGACCTAAATAAGATTGACTCTATGCTCATCATGGTGCCTTTAGAGCAAACAGATTCCAAAGGCAATACTTTTTATACCGAGATCAATACGCCTATCAAAAAGATAAGCGGTAGAATTTTCGTTTCAGATCCATCTCAAAGAAATAAGTCTGCTCGTTACACCCGGTATCCTTATTTTGTAAATACGGATACGACGGTTTTAGATTTCGGATTTACCAAGTTTGGAGATAAGTATGCAGTAGAAAGTTTTAATTTCAAAATCTATCCTTTCACAATTGAAAAAATGAGTACAGTTGATACAGATAGCATTCGGTTTAAGGGAGAATTTGTTTCCGACCATATCTTTCAAGACATGGATGCCGAACTTGCCGTCAACCATGAAGATTTGACTTTGGGAGTTAATTTTACCACCAAAGCAGATGGCGAAAAATTATACGGCGGTAATTCTGTTTTGTTTGGAGAAGTCAGTCTGAATAAAAATGGTCTGAGGGCAAAAGGTAGAATAGAGCGTAATAACATGAGTTTTCACTTTGATGAAATGACCTTGTTACCGGATTCGGCAGCAGGAAATCTCACCAAATGGGAAAGCGTTTTGACTGATGATATGGTCTATCCCGAATTAAGCGCAGATTCTGTATTGATGAGTTGGATACCTAAGAATGACAGTATTTATCTTGCTTTGAATGAAGAAAAAGAACTCAAAGCTTATCAAAACCAATTTACTTTAAAAGGTGACTTTTTTATTAACGGCAACCATCTTTCCGAAAGAGGGAATATCCTCATTGATGAAGATACTTTTCAGTCAGACAAGATAGACCTTTTACTCCATAAAGCCCTCGTTAATAACACCCTTGTTTCTATAACAAAAGATGAAAATGAAGTCTTTAAATCAGGAATAGGCACTATCGAAATCAATACAGATAGCCTGATTGCTGAAATTAAAACAGACACCTTATCCGAATATACCGACAATAAAATTATCACCAATTACAACTCTTTTAAATGGAATATCAAAAACTCTAAAATCTCTACCGAAGCAACACAAAACGATGATGACAAATATTTTGAGTTTACAGAAAATAAATTTGCAGGAGTCAGACTCAATGCCAAAAAATCTTCATTTGACGAAAATACCAAAGAACTTGATTTAGGAGAAATTACTCAAATTTTAGTAGCGGACTCAAAAGTCATTCCTGACAATGCCCTATTAAAAATCAAGGACAATGGATTGATAGACATACTTGACAATGCGGAGGTGGTCTTAAATACTGAAAATGAATATCATAAATTGTATGGGGCAACCGTAGAAATTACCAATAAAAATGAAATGAAAGGCAGTGGTAAATTAGACATTCCCGTTGGTGATGAACTAAAAACCATTGATATAGAATCCTTTCAAACCATGAAAAATTTGAAAGATACCATCAAAGGTAAAAAGAAAGCTGTGGACACACTTTATTACGTACAGGCAAAAGGTTTTATTGACGATGCCCATCCTCTGCAACTTTCTGAAAATCTGTTGTATAAAGGAGATTTGCTGTTAAACTCCTTGAATAAAAATATCGAGTTGGAAGGCTTTGCCAAACCTCAATTGAATACAATATCTGATGCAGACTGGTTTCATGTCTCACAAGAATTAGATTATAAAAACTCTGCTTTCACTATTGATTCTCTAAAAAACGAAAGTGGGCAAGATATCTATACAGGATTGATGCTTGATATGTACGATATGCGTATTTATCCAAGAATCATACAATCCAAAGATATCCCGTCAGACAGAGCTATTTATACCGCAAATGGCGTGATGAAATCTGTCCCTGCCAGTCCTATCATCTTATTTGGTGACGAAGAAGCCGTTGATAAAATGAGTGAGGATAAGCCACTCCTAAAATACAATGATGAAAACGGAGAATTGGAAGCAAGAGGAGAATATCACTTGACAGAAGATGTCAGTCCAAACAAAATAGATATCTATGGTACAAGCACTTACATAAAAAATAGCCCCACTCCTTTTCAAATCAAAGGGTCAGTCGCTTTTGACCTTTATATGGTAGATGAGGTCAATAATCTTCTCAATAGATTTATGATAGATAATCATGTAGAAGGCAAGTATCAAAAACTCAACGGCAACAAAGAACTTAGTCAGACGATTAAAAGATTATTGGGTGATAATGCTCAAAAAGACAATATCGCCCGTGATATGATAGAGGCAGGCGTTTTAAACCTGTCACAAGATTTTCCTTACAATATGGTTTTCAGTAATGTAAATCTTACCTACGACAATATGGAAGGAACTTTCAAATCCGTAGAACCGATAGGTATGATGATTTTTGCCGGCAAACCTTTTCTTCAAACCATTCAAGCATATATAGAAATCGGTCCACGAAAGGATGGAGATTTTTTCCATATATTTTTGACTACCGCTAATAACGAATGGATATTTATCCGCCATTACAACAATGAATTATCTTTCATCAGTTCTGATGCAAACTTCAACAATGCTTTTGAAAGTATAAAATCAAGTAAAAAAGAACTCAAATCAGGGAAAGAAGTAGTGTATAAAATATCTTCTACCACTCCTACGCTCAAAGATAATTTCTTAGGTAGAATGAACGATTTTGAATATCAATACAAAAAAGCTTTCGGAATAGTGGAAGAAGCCGTTCCTGAAGAAACTATACAGATACCTGATACAGAATTTGAAATCAAAGAGCAAGAGGACAATGTAAAAGAAGAGATAGAAAATATTGGTCAACCTACTAATAAGACACTTGAAGAAAAGCCGGTTGAAACCCCAAAAGATTCCGTTCAAACTTCTATACCTGTCAACATAGAAGTTCATGCAGAAAAGGATGCTATCCAAACTCCTGTACCGGTTGAAACCCAAAAAGATTCCGTTCAAACTACCAAACCTGTCAACATAGAAGTTCATACAGAAAAGGATTCTGTCCAAACATCTGAACCTGTTGAAACCCAAAAAGATTCCGTAAAAACTTCCGTACCTGTTGACATAAAAATTCATACTGAAAAGGATTCTGTCCAAACATCTGAACCTGTTGAAACCCAAAAAGATTCCATAAAAACTTCCGTACCTGTTGACATAAAAATTCATACTGAAAAGGATTCTGTCCAAACATCTGAACCGGTTGAAACCCAAAAAGATTCCGTAAAAACCTCTATACCTGTTGACATAGAAGTTCATACTGAAAAGGATTCCGTAAAAACTCCTGAATCTACCGATATTGAGATCAATACCCCAATAGATTCTGTGAAAACAAAACAATCTATTGATACTGAGTTAGAGAAAGCAGAAGACGCTGACATGAAAGTTTTAGATGAGAAAAAGAAAGAACTGATCAACATTGAAAACCCAAAAGAGGAAGAAAAAAAGCAGTTGGAAAACGATACACAAAAAGATAAAACCAAACAAAAAAACAATAAAAGAAAAGGGAAAGAAACACCTGATTCAGAATAGAAAAAGCTAAAATATTGATTATGAAAAGAATGATTACCGCCGCCGCATTAGCATTATTTATCTTCTCTTGTTCAAGAGTACCTATCACGGGGAGAAAACAAATCAACTTGATTTCCAGTTCTGAAATGAACTCCATGAGTCTGACGAGCTACAATCAATTTTTGACAGAAAATAAGAAAAATGTACTGACTTCCGGTCCCGAAGTAGATATGGTAAAACGTGTAGGTGCGAGAATTGCAAAAGCCGTGGAAGGCTATCTAAATGCTAATAATATGAGTTCTATGGTCAAGCAATTTAACTGGGAATTTAATGTCGTCCGCGACAATACAGTTAATGCATGGTGTATGGCAGGTGGTAAAGTGGTCGTCTATACAGGCATTTTATCTATTGCGCCGGATGATGCAAGTTTGGCAGTCGTGTTGGGACATGAAATCGCACATGCAGTAGCCCAACACGGTAGTGAAAGGATGAGTCAAGAATTGATACAGCAATATGGCGGACAAGCATTGAGTTCACTATTATCTACAAAATCCAATGCTGTACAAAATATACTTTTATCCGCTTATGGCGTAGGGTCACAAGTTTTCGGTATTTTACCCTATTCCCGACTACATGAATCTGAAGCTGACAAATTAGGTTTGGTATTTATGGCAATGGCAGGTTACAATCCCGAAGTAGCTTTAGATTTTTGGACTCGCATGGCTTCCGCTTCAAATGGAGCTTCTACACCGGCTATTCTCAGTACCCACCCATCCGATGATACACGAATTAAGCAGATTCAAGCTTTTTTACCAGAAGCTTTGAAATATTACAGTAGCAGTTCCAATAATTAGTGAAAAAAAGCAAGCTATTCACCTATTTGAGCTATCTTTTTGAAATACCTGTTGAAAAGAGAGAAAGCTCATATAGCGGTTTATTGGAACTGACTTTACACAAAGGAGAATGGAAACTTTCGTCTAAAAATGCAATCTATTCTTTTGGCAATCATTACTCTTCTTTTAGAACTGCCTTTAAAAGATTGCAAGTGGAAAAACTGCCGTTTAAAAATGTTTTGATGTTTGGTGTGGGAATTGGTAGCGTAGCAGATTTACTCAAAAATCATCCGACTATAAAAAATGTCACTGCTGTTGATATTGACGAGATGATGATAGAATGGGCAAAAGAACTGTGGCCGGAGACAAATTTCAAAACCCGGTTTGTAGTGCAAGATGCTTTGGAATGGTTGCAAGAGAATCCAGAAAGTGAAAAGTTTGATCTCATTTTGGCAGATATTTTCATTGATGATGTTACACCCGAAAAGTTTACAACTCACCGGTTTTTAGATTTAGTCAAGCAAAAAATGAGTGATAGATCCTTGTTTATTTTCAGTAAAATCAATTATACGGATGAACACAAAAAGGCCAATCAGTCTTTTGAAAAAAACCTTGTAAAGACTTTCTCCTCAGCTTTTTCATTTTCAGCCCAATACAATAAAATATATGTCTATCAGCAACATAATACAATATGAAAGATTATAAAAAATACTTCTTTGTTCCCGAAGAAAGAGAAATCGTTTACAAAGCACTCACGACACAAAAGACCATCAATCTCTGGACAGGAGAAGAAGCGTTGATGATAGCCGAACCCAATACCGAATTTGAAATTTTCAGCGGTGCCATCGTTGGTAAAAATTTGGAATTTGAAGAAAATAAAAAAATAGTGCAGCAGTGGTATTTCGGCGATGAAGAACCTGTTTCCATTGTCACTCTAAAACTTCACGACCAAAAGAATGGCACTTCCATCGAGCTTTTACACACAAATATTCCCGGTGAAGCATATAAGGATATCGTGGATGGATGGAATGACACCTATTTTGCCGCCTTGATTGATTTTTACAACTAAAGTTAAAGGAGAAAATGAAAATTGCCGCATCAGAACTTATTATCAATCAAAAACCACATCGTTTTAGTGAAATTTTACGCGCTTTGCCACTCAAAGATTGTTTGGGTAAAATAGAAAATGTGTAAGCTTTAGAATACAGCTCTCAAAGTAGCCATTCCGGTATGGATGACTTTACCTTTGTCTCCCGTCTTTCTACCTTCATAACTGATATTTAATTGTAAATTATTGGATAAAACTCTCATATAATCTGCATTCCAAATAAAATTCTTTCCTTGATTTAAACCGTCCAAAATTTGATAAGATTTGGTCGTACCCGATTTTCCGTTATATTCAAAAAGTACAAACGAGAACTTCGTTTCTACCGATTGTTTGGAAGCCTGACTATACCTGAAATTAAAATTAAAACGATTGCCTTTAGCCAATTCATCACCAAGTTCGGGAACATTTTGCTTCCTGTCATATACATAACCGATACTCGCTCTCAAAGAGGTTTGATGCACCCATGTAAAACTTGGATTGATTTGATAGACACTGAGGTCAAAATTATTATTATCCGAATATTCCGCATTGACCAACTGTCCTCCTTTGAGTAATTTTAAGTTAGTTGAAAAAGACTTGCTAATATTGTAATTGGCTTCTAAAATTTGCTCTTGTTTATTCCTCGTATCAAAACCATTGACTAAAATATTTTTACTTTGTGTGATAAACCAAGTGTAATTCATATAAAATTTAGGATTACCTTGGTTAAAATAAATGCTGTTTCTAAAGGATGAATTAAGGCTCAACACATTTTCATCATCGGTATTTAAAATAAAAGGATTAAAAGGTGATAGTTGGACACCTTTAAAAGTTTTTCTCGTGATTAATATCGTAGAATTGAGACTCAATCGTGCGATAAACTTTTTGATTCCTGCTTCATTAAACCATACAGCTTTGGGATTGAGTTGTAGAGTCTGATTGTAAGTTACCACGCGAGCCTGTATGTATTCATTGACATTGGTGAGTACACGGACATAATTAGCACTATCGCTAAATTCTGCAATGACAAACTCATCCAATTGTTGTACACCGTCACCATTTTCATCTATCCACCTGTACAAACCTTGCCCTGAAGCTACTTCCAAATAGGTAAACTCCCGTACTCTTTCCTGACCACTTCCCAATTCATAAATAGTATTAAAACGCACTGCTCCACGCTTGATTCTAAAACCGTATTCCACACGACCCAAAAAGTTTTTGTCTGACTCCAAACCCGAACTCAAAGTGTTTTTTACCTTCAAATCTCTATAAGTAAAATCTAAACGCAAGTCTTGATTTTTCAACCGGTTAGCTTTTACATTCAAAGAGAAATCTTGTCCCATGCTCGCCTCGTGAAACTGCTCTTGTAAAGGACTGTAATCTTTACGAAGCTTGTATTTGAGTTCTGCTGAAAGAAGTAAAGTGTCAGAAGTTTTTATTCCTGCGTAAAAATTATTGTTGTAATAAGCGGACGAAAGAAGTGTATCTGTCACATTATCTTTCATGGCATTGTACTCCGAAGAAAAACCGGTATTCACCGCAAAACCTTTTAGCTTCGGGAAAACTCTTTCTACATCAATATTAGGTCTGAAAAAAGATGAGTTAAAAGTTTTGTCTTTGGATTTCAACCAATTGATGTCAGCACTCAAAATCCAATTGTCTTTTTGATAGTTGACATTATATTGATAACGATTACCTGTTTGTATTTTCTGACGGTTATATAAACTCCAATCCGCATTCATTCTCAACCCGGCTTCCTGATTGTCAATTTCTACGGCAGCATTGACAAAATGTTCATTTACTTTTTCATTCCCGACTACGTTCCAGTCTCTACTAAACTCCACAGACCGGTATTGTTCAGGTGCTTGAAAACCTTTATTTTTGAGTTCGTAAGAAGCTTTCGTTTTCATCAGCCATTTTTTCTTACCTATACTATCTACTCTATTTATCTCATTAAAGAGTGCCCAACCTTTATTTTCGTGATTATCTATTTTGGAAAAAGTGTTGGGATCTCGATTTGAATAGGCAAATTCAGAGCGGATTTTCGTCTGCGGATTGATTTCATAGCGCACGCCCAAAACTGCATATTGGTCTTTTTTGGGCGTAATCATCAATTCCACCGGTTCGTAAGCTCCCTGTAAAACTCCGTTGATAGGTGCAACCCAAGAATAAACCCGTTGGTTCAAAGTATTTTTATCAGGCTGATAATGTCCATTCCCTTCACCTACATAACTAAATCTCAATTTGTATAAATCTACATCTTTTTCAGCCGTATAGACAAAAATGCTATCATAGTTGATTCCGTTAGCAAGGGTGTCTTTTAGCGTATATTGAACTTCATTGGCACTGTATTCTACCGGTCTGGCACTCGGTACAATGGCTTTTTGAATATCATTACCAATGTTTTTTAATATACTTTCAGAGGTACTGTCTATATCAGCGAGGATAGGTTTATTTTTAGAATCTTGTTCAGAATAAAATTGGGCGTACAATTTCAATCCTTTGTAATTGACTTCATGCGCCGTGTACCAAAGTGAACGAAAATAATTTTTCTCCGAATACTCAAATTCCACAACCAATCTTTTGTCTTTGGTTACTAAAAAACTCGGTGTGAAAACGACTTCTCCCGTGTTGTAATCTATCACATAATCGTGATCTTCTCCTCTACTCAAAAGTTTACCATCCGCATACACTCTTTCCGATCCGGCTAAAATGATGATCTGTGATTCATTATTATTGCCCATGAGCTTATATGGGCCTTGATTACCTTCTGTGCCATTGAGTTCATTTCGGGCAAACTTGCCTTTTGCCACAGCAAACGAAGCTGTGTGTTCAGTCGTCCAACCTTTTTTAAAGTCAAAACCCGTTTTAAAACTTGCGCCCTGTAACTGTTTACTGAATTTTACAAAATAATCATTTCGAATACTGATATCATAATCACCGGCCACCAATTGATGTTTACCTTTTTTGACCTGAATATACACCTTATCCAAATCCTGAATTTGAGATGTCGTTCCATCCGGCTGTATCGGAATATTATTATCCGTTAATGCTGCCAAAATTTCTATATCGCCGATATTCCCTGAAAGTTGTAAATCTAAAGTAGAATTAACGGATAAATCCTGACTATTTCCAAAAGAAATACCTCTTGCAAAAGCTCCACTATAATCCAAACCGCCAAAATCTATCAAATCTTCTTTCAAAGTATAATTGGGATCATAAAAATACGGATCCAAATAAGTACTGTCACGCCAAGAATAACCAGGGAAAGTCTTCTTTTTATAGACCGTTTTTATTTTCGTGGGAAAAGCCCTGTAAACTGCTTCTAATTTTTGACCGTAAAGAAGAGAATCTAAAAGAACGATTTCTCCTGTAAAAGGTTTGAGTTTATAACTACTTTTGGAGATAGCTGTTTCTTTTTCAACATATTTCAAGATAAATGTATTTGGAATGATCCCAACAGTATCTAACAAAAAAGCATTGGAATCCGTTGTGAAAGTAATCTTGCGCAGATTGTTGAGATGTCGCAAATCCATACCTATATCTTGCGCATTTGATACGGTCAGCAAACCGAACAATGCCGTCACACATAGACACAAGTATTTACAGGCAGCTTTCAACACTACTTATTTAAGTAAATATGTTGAAAATATATAAAACTCACATCTTACAAACGCACTTGTATGCGCTTTATTTGCTTTTTTTCTTCTTTTTGAAAATGATACCCGAACTTTTTGACATATCGGAGCGAATGGACAACTCGCGTTTTTTACCATTGTCAATAAATGAGATAGCGGCGGTATTCGGCGGTATTTCACCTACATTATTGGCATAAATGACCAAAAGATGTTCATGGTCGTCATCTAATACAATTTCAAAATCGTAGCATTCATAAGAAAGTCCCAACTTTTTGACAATGAGTTTCTTATCGAAAAAAATAGTCACGGTATCATTATCTATCTGATTATCATCTATAATGCTCAGAATCAAAGTATCGCTTTCCACTTCAAAGCTGTTTTGTATTTCTATCAATCTTCCCTGAAAATATCTGATTTTTTCCTTGTCTTCCTGTACTTTATCGGTATATGTCAAGACCTTTGTCAGATAGTATTTTCCTTTCGTACAAGTAGAAGACGGAGGAATGGAATCATTTGGATGCCGGTTCCAAGTTCCGGTCATTACCCATTTTTTACCGTCAAAACTCACATTTGAAAAGAAATCTTTGATACAATCCTTATACAAATAAGCATTTCCATCATTCTTTATCAATTGCATATCCTGAAAATTAACATGCGTACTGTCAAAAGTACCTTCTATATAAAATTCGCTGTATTCGCCTGTCTTGGAAACGATTTTGGAAGTACCAAAAAGTGTAGAATCGGTTTCAGCATACAGTTTGAGTATAAAAATATCTTTATGATCCTTTCCTTCTTGAGACAAAAGTCCACGCCACATTCCCTCGAAATCATGATCTTGGGCTTGGGTATAAAAACACAAGAAAAAGGACAATAATCCCAAAAGAAAAAATCTATTTTTAAAAAAATTGGTAGGTCGTTGCATTAAAAAATTTCTTACAAAATACAAAATAATGTTCAATTTCCTTTATACATTATCGTATTTGCAAAAACTATTTTACTCTAAATGAGTACGTACATTTATCAATAATAGTCTGTGCAGCAATATAAGCCGTCGTCCACGCTGCCTGAAAATTAAAGCCCCCTGTCAATGCATCTATATCCAATACCTCACCTGCAAAAAAAAGATTTTCTACCTTTTTACTTTCCATCGTCCTAAAATCCACCTCTTTCAATTCCACACCTCCGGCAGTGACAAATTCCTCCTTAAAAGTGCTTTTTCCATTGACTTTCAGACGGCACTCGCACAAGATTTGCCGCAATTTTTCAAGATGATAATTTTCTAAACTCCCCCAAGTCATGCTTGTATCTATCCCGATATAACCGACTACACTTTTCCATAATCTGGTAGGAATTTCAAACAAATGTTGGCTCATTACTGTTTTGCCGGCAGACTGTCTTCTTTGCCTTTGCAAAAAATCCATGACCTCCTGTTTGGATTTTCCCGTCCAATTGATACTGATTTCAAACCGGTAATTATTTGCATGAAATAATCTTGCTCCCCAAGCTGACATTTTTAAGACCGCCGGTCCGCTCAATCCCCAATGTGTAATCAAAAGCGGACCTGTCGTTTTCAGTTTATGATGGCAAAGAGAAACCTCTGCATTTCGTACTGAAACACCTTGTAAATCTTCCAATATCTTATGCTGTATATTAAAGGTAAAAAGCGAAGGAACAGGCTCGACTATTTCGTGCCATTTTTCCAAAACATTCCAAATAAACGGGCTTCCGCCTGTCGTCATCACGACGATGTCAGCTATTACACTTTGGTCTTTAGATGTCAATAGCACCCATTTTTCATCTTGTTTTTCGAGTTCTACGACTTTGGTACTGTTCCAAATTTCGACACCCTTACTTTTGGCCACCTCTATCAGGCAATTGATTATCGTTTCAGACTTATTGGAGATAGGAAAAATACGGTTATCCGATTCTGTTTTAAGTTCTACTCCTCTGTTTTCAAACCATTGCACGGTGTCAGATGCTTGAAAAGTATAAAACGCCCCCAACAATTCTTTTTTACCGCGCGGATAAAAATTAACCAATTCTTTCGGTTCAAAACAAGCGTGTGTTACATTGCAACGACCGCCACCGGAGATTTTTACCTTATTTAAAACCGTTTTATTCTGTTCTAAAATAATGACTTTCACTTGCCGGCAATTTTCGGCAATATTAACAGCCGTAAAAAAACCTGCGGCTCCACCACCTACAATACACACAGTCGGAAGATGTTTTTGGGACATATCACAAATGTAGAATTTTTAGAGTTGCGGGAAAGGGAATCAGAACCTATTCACTTTGAGTTTGTAGAATAAAAAGTTCTTCACATTTTACAGATGAATCATAAATCCCAAAAATTCATTAAAAACTATGAAGCAATATATAATCACGGCAGATGGATATACTATCATACAATCCGCAAAGAGTAAAGAAATATTTTAATCATAAAAAATTCGGTATGCAACATAAAAAAATATAGGTATGTAAGTGCTGCGGTAATAAAAAGAATTTCTCGTAAGAATAAATATCTTTGCAACAGAATTTATAAGAAATGAAAAGTTTTTTAAAATATGTTTTTGCGACAGTTATCGGTCTTTTTATATTTTTAATACTCCTATTCGGGATACTTACAAGCTTAGGAGGGAAAAGTAATGAGACAAAAATTTCTGCAAACAGCGTGCTAAAAGTGAATTTGGTGGGCAATCTACCTGATGTCAGTGTCGAAGATCCCATGCAGCTCATCGATCCTCTATCAGGAAATTTTAATACAGATCCGATACTCGGTCTCAAAGATTTAAAATTAATACTGAAAGCGGCGGCTAATGACGACAAAATCAAAGCCATCTGGCTCAATACCGACCAATTGTCAGCAATGCCTTCTAATTATATGGAACTTTTGAGAAGTCTGAAAGAGTTTAAAAAATCAGATAAACTCATTTATGCTTATAGCAATTCAATGTCTGAATGGAGTGTCTTGCTAAATTCTGTAGCGGACAAATCTTATCTCAATCCTATGGCTAATGTAGAGTTTAACGGATTTTCTTCCGAAGTTATGTACTACACCGGCTTGTTTGAGAAATTAAAAATCCATCCTATGATTTTTTATGCAGGGGAATTTAAAAGTGCGACTGAGCCTTATCGTTTGAAAGCTATGAGTCCCGAAAATAGATTGCAAATAGATACTTATCTCAATTCTATTTATAATAATTATTTGAGAGAATTGTCTGCTAACATAGGTATCTCAAAAGACAGTTTAAGAATGATAGCCGACGGATTAGATATCTTTTTGGCTGATGATGCATACAAATACAAATTAGTAGATGGTTTGAAATATGAAGATGAAGTAGAAAATGAACTCAAAGAAAAGTTTGGTTATGCCGAAAAAGACAAACTCAATCTCGTTTCTCTTAAAAAATACAAAGCATCTATTGATTTAAGCAAAGAAGAGAAAGCGGGTAAAAGTAAAAACAAAATTGCTGTCATCTATGCAGAAGGTGTCATCAATGACGGTGATAATGAATCAGGTGATATCTATGGAGATACTTATGTAAAAATGATTAGAAAGGCAGCCAGTGACAGCGATGTCAAAGCATTGGTATTGAGAGTCAATTCTCCCGGAGGAAGTGCTTTTGCATCTGAGCAGATATTGAGAGAAATCCAATTGACACAGAAAAAAATACCGGTCGTCGTTTCTATGGGAAATTTAGCGGCCTCAGGTGGTTACTATATTTCTTCTTCTGCAAACAAAATTGTAGCCGATGCGACAACTATTACGGGTTCTATCGGTGTGTTTGGCATGATGTTTAACATAGATGAAGCTTTACAATCCAATTTGGGAATCACCTTTGACAGAGTAAAAACCAATCCTTATGCAGACTTTGGTTCTGCTACAAGACCTTGGGATGATAAGGAAAAAGAAACAATTACCGCTTCTATCAAAAAGACTTATCAAACTTTCTTACAGCATGTCGCTGATGGTAGAAAAATGTCGGTAGAAGACGTGGACAAAATTGCAAGAGGAAGAGTTTGGACTGGTGAAGATGCACAGAAATTGGGATTGGTTGATACCTTGGGAAATATTCAAGTGGCAATAGATATTGCAAAAAATTTAGCCGATATCGACACCTATGAATTAAAAAACTATCCTGAATCTAAATCTGCAATAGATATTATTTTAGAAAAAATCACCGGTAGCAAGGAAGAAAATTTAGAACAAGTTTTAGAAAAGCAATTGGGTGAATCTTATTTCTATCTCAAACAAATCAAAGCTTTACAGGAAATGTGTGGCGTACAAGCAAGAATGCCTTATGAAGTAAGAATTAAATAATACTACTACTCCTCTTCGTCTTCAACATTAAAACTTTCGTCTAAACGCTTGGAGGATTGCACACCTAATTTCTTGAGTTTTTGAGTGCGACCGATGAGATTACCTCTACCGGTTTGTAACTTATTCATCGCATCGTCATAAGTCTTTTGAGTCTGCTCTATTCGGTTGCCGATATTTTTTAGATCTTCCGTAAAAGCAATAAATTTATCATATAGCAAACCGGCTTGACGAGCAATTTCCAAAGAGTTTTTGTTTTGGTATTCTTGTTTCCAGATAGAATCTATCGTCCTCAAAGTAGCCAACAAAGTCGAATTAGATACGATGATGATATTTTTGCTGAAAGCATCCATATAAAGTTTTTGATCTTCGTGAATAGCCATGATAAACGCTGGTTCAATGGGAATAAACAGTAAGACAAAGTCAGGTGACTTTAACTGTTCTATCAGTTGATATTTCTTATCCGCCAGTTCCTTGATATGACTTCTGACAGATAAAATATGTTGCTGTAAAAACTTTCTTTTATCATCTTCGTCGTCCGCATTGACCAATCTTTCATAAGCCGTCAAAGAAACTTTAGAATCGATAATCAAGGTCTTGTCTTCGGGGAGTCTGACCAAAATATCCGGACGCAAAATGCTGCCATCACTCTGCGTATAGGAGTTTTGAGGGAAGTATTCATATCCTTTTCTCAAACCGGATTTTTCCAAGATACTTTCCAAGACAAGTTCGCCCCAGTCACCTTGTACTTTTGTATCATGTCTGAGTGCATTGGTCAAGTTTTTGGTTTCGGCGGTCATCACATTTTGTAAATCTGTCAAGGCTTTGATTTGCTCAATGAGAGAAGAATTTCTACTGATGTGTTCTTTATTGACGTTTTCTACCTTTTCTTCAAATTTGGAAATTTTTTCTTTCAGTGGATTTAGAATAGCTGAGATTTTATCTTCGTTGGTTTCAGTAAATTTTTTACTCTTTTCTTCCAAAATCTTCTGTGCCAGTTGTTCAAATTCAAATTTAAACTTCTCTTGGAGACTCAGCAATTCTTCCTTTTGTGTCTTTAAATTTTCAGATAGATTTTTATTCTCCGACTGTGTAATTAACAAACTCGAATTTAAGCTTTCAACCTTCTCTCTATATTCTTTTATCTCCTCTTGGGATTCATTTTTTTCCTTAGAAAGCCTTTCGACATCTGCCTGAAAGAGATTTTTTTGGGAAAGGATTTCACCTTTTTCTTTTTGTAGTGAAAATAATTTCATCACCATCAAAGCGACTATCACCAAACCTATCAAAAGTCCCAAAGCCATACTTAATACATCCATCGTTTTAAATTATATTTTTAACTAAATTATTGAAAATTAAGACATCGATATTTTCTTTATTTGCTCATCAATGACATTTATTCTTGTTTCTATCATATTTTTATTCCCCCTACCTTCTTTTAATCTTTGAAGAAGTTGAGATTTCTCTTCATTGAGTTCTTTGAGACGCCACAGCTTGATTTCTACATACTTTTTTACTATTTCTATCGTGTCAAAAGTCATTGATTTCATCAGCTCATTGAGTTCCGTATTCTCAGTTTCTGACGAAAATTGATTAAAAATATAAGAAGTGATATCCTCCATAGCCGGAATCTGTCTGCTCTTGGAAATTTCTTCTATGGAATTATCTACCACGTTAAAAGTGATATTACTAATCGAACTGTCCAAGGCATCAGCTATCAATTTACCTACACCGGGAATTAAAGAAATCCGCTTGATTTCAGGGTTCTCATGGACTGATTTATTGACGACTCCTTGCAGATAGGTATAAAGTCCCTCACGATGTTTGTAATACACCTGTATCAATGCTTCCACAATTTTATTGTTGAGCCATTCATTGATTTTCCCCTCTTGCGGTATTATCACCTGTGTAGCAATTTTTTGAATGACAGGATTGTCTTTTTGAATCTCTTGCTGTACGCCACTTAAAACATTTGTGACTACTTTATCAGAGATTTCCTCTATGACTATCTTTGAATATTTATTGAGCTTTTTGTAGATAAAAGTACTTTTGATATCAATAATACCCAAGTTATTAAGGCGAAGTGTCATTCCCAAAATCCTCATCAATCTAAAAAGCTTGAAAGTACCGCTCATCGGAATACATCCCAATACGTCATACCAATGGTAAACAGGGTAAAAAAACCATTTATCATATTCCTTTCTATAAATAGAAATCATCCATCTAATCAAAAGTTCCAAAATAAAAATACTGACAAAGATTAAATCATAGTAAGAAGCATTGGGATGGATATTTTTGATATAATAAGCATCAAAACCGGGCAATATCCAATGTATCAATGCCTGAAAAGAATTAAAATTGTAAGACCAATCAAAGAAAATCAATCCCAAATTGAGTATCACCAAATTTATCATCAGAATATCCACAAACAGTGGCAAACCTTGACGGGATGCTCTTAATTTACGGTAATCAATCTTTAAAAACCTTGATATTTTATTTGACATACAGCAATTTAATGAAAAGATTTAAAACTTTCCCGGTATCATCGTTCGTAATTTTTTGACTGACCGATGTGCCGGCAACCACGCCATCAAAGAACTGATACACAGAACCACAGTAATAATCATTGTAAAATCCTCCCATTTCAGCTTGACCGGATAAGCTTTTACTATAAATGTATCTCCCGGAATCTGTACCCAGCCCAACTTCATCTGCAACAGACAAATACCCGTTCCAAGTATAAGTCCAAGTAAAGAACCCAAGCCTGCAATCAGAATCCCTTCAGACAAAAATATATTTCTAATCGTATTCCTCTCCGCTCCCATCGCTCTCATTACAGCAATATCATCTTTCTTTTCTATCACCAACATGGACAGAGAACCGACAATATTAAACGCTGCTATCAATACAATAAAACTAAGTATGGAAAAAACAGCCCATTTTTCCGTTTTCATCACTTTATACAAAGTGGCATTCTGCTCAAATCGGGTTTTTACAATCAAATTGTGTCCCAATTTACCTTGTAAATCTTTTTTTACTCTCTCGGTATTTGCATTTTGACTTAATTTAATTTCAATTTCCGAAACCTGACTGTAATTGTTTAACAGGTCTCTGGCAAAATCAATCGGCACTAAAACGTATTGATTATCAAAATCTTGCTGCACCGAAAAGACTCCTCCGGCATAGATTTGTTGTGTCCTAAAAGCATTGGCTATATCCGAGAAGTTGCTTTTATCATTTCTGGGAATATGAAAATTGAGTACCGTATTGGGCATCATCACGTTGATACCTAATTTATAGGCAACGCCGGTGCCTACTACCGCAGCAGGTGTTTCATTATAATACAATTCTGTTCCGCCACTGTACAAATAATCATCTAATTCATCCACCACATGATAAAAATCTGAATCCACACCCCTCATTTCGACAATAGTTTGCTTCCCTTCATATTCTACCAAGGCATTTTCCTTTAAAACTTGCGTATAAGCAAGCACTCCATCCGTATTTTTCAACGCTTTAATAGCTTCTTCCGGTGCAAAAAATTTACCTTCGGTCGTCTCAATGACCAAATCGGTATAAAAAACCTTATATAATGATTTGACTAAATCTTCAAACCCATTAAATGTGGACATCACGATTATCAAAGCTGCCACGCCGATGGCCATCGCCAAAGCCGTTATCAGCGAGATGATATTGATTGCCTTGGTGGACTTCTTCGAAAAAAGATAACGTTTGGCAATAAATAATGGAAATCTTGACATATATTATCGTTCTTCGATTTGATGATTCTTACAAACAAATATAGATAAATAATGAGATATCTTTTGAGCAATTCATTTATTCATCGCAATTTGTACATGATTGTAAACATTTCGCTTTGCATTCTATTTTAAATTTGACAAGAAAAAAAATAAAATGGCAGATACAATAGCTGATAAGGTCATACGATTTAATCAAAATTTGGAATATACCGGCAAACTGCCCCAAGGTTTTAAAGTACTCAACCCTTATCGGGACAATCCCGAAACCATGAAAGTCATGCGTGAGTTTTACTTCAAATACTATCACGACAACAATAAAAGGAAATTTATTGTCGGCATCAATCCCAGTCGTCACGGTGCAGGTGTGACAGGCGTACCTTTCACTGACACCAAAAGATTGGAAAGTAAATGCGGTATCAGGATGCACTCCGCCTATACGCATGAAGTATCGTCCGTCTTCTTATACGATATGATTACCGCTTATGGCGGTCCTGAAATTTTCTACAAACGATTTTACATTAATTCACCTTTCCCTTTGGCTATCACTCAACTTAAAAAAGGAGGAAAATGGCTCAATGCCAATTATTACGATAACGAAAAACTTTTTAAGATGGTAAAAGGTTATATGATAGAATCTATGCAGAAACATATTGCATTAGGCCTCGACACCACAAAAGTTTTCAGTCTCGGTGTCAAAAACGCCCAATTTCTTGAAAGACTCAATCAGGAAGTCCATTTATTTGATGAAGTGGTAGCTTTAGAACACCCCCGTTTTATCCAACAATACAAATCCAAAGACAAAGATATTTTTATCGAAAAGTATATCAGTGAATTAGGCTACTAAATCCATCGGAATGCGGTGGGCTGTCAAACTGTAGTTCACAGACAAATTTACATTTATTCCTCCAAATCATCAAACTCCAAATCTTTCATACATTTAAAATGACCTTTCGGGCAATCTTCACGTCCATACTTTGAGCAAGGGCGACAATTCAAGTTTTTTATTTTCGACAATAAGAAGTTTCGCATCATCTAAACCATAAGGTCTAAATCCTAAAGATGGAACCGTTCCTCCCCAAATAGAAACTGTTTTCACTTTGAGAGCAGCAGCAATATGCATCATGCCGGTATCCAAAACCACTACAAATTTTGCTTGTGACATCACAGAAGCAGATTGACCTATATTATACTGACCGCATTTACTGATGATTTTGATTTCATCTAAAGAAACCAAGTAATCCGCTAAAGGTATTTCATCTTTTCCACCAATTAAGATAATGGGATAATCTAACTTTTTACAAAGTTCTTCCCATTTTTCTCTGGGCATACGTTTAGTAAAATGTTTTGCTCCCAAAGACAATACGATATAACCAAAACGATGTGTCAAAGGCAATTGAAGTGGTGAGATCATGTCTTCTTTCGGTATGTAAAAACTCAAACCTTTCCCATCATTTTCTATCTTCAAAGATTTCAAAGTATCCAAATATTGTTCGGGAACCATTCTTCCTTGGTACAAGTCTCGTTTGAGCCACACACTGACTTGTCTTCTTAAAGCATACTTTTTATACCGTAAAACTTTAATATGCTCGGGCAAAAGCTGTTTCAGCCCAATGGAGCGGAGATTGGCATGCAAGTCTATGACGTAATCATACTCCCTCAATGCAATAATTTTAGCAGTCTCCCACAAAGTACCTTTGAGACTTATCACTTCATCTACATCTAAATGCTTACAGACAAGTTGCGAATATTCATTTTTAGTCAAATAGTCTATTTTTACATCGGGATATTTCTTTCTAAAACATCTTAAAGCCAAGGAAGTCATTACGATATCACCGATAGCACCCAATCGAATACACAAAACTCTTTGCATCCACACTAAAGTAGTATTTTATGTCGAAAGCTAAGTTATTTTCCGTCGTAAAATAAAATAGGACTTGATTTAAAATGAAGTTTTGAAGCTTCATGGCTTATTGAGACTCGATAAATTCTTACATTTATAAATTGGCTTATGAGCAAGTTTTTCAATATCAGTTCTAATAAAATTTTAATTTTCTGTAAAGATTTTTAGTTTTATACACTGAAAAAAATAAAAGAAATGAATATGCGCAGAATTTTTGTTTATCTAACTATTGTTATTTGCAGTTTTTCTTTAAGTTCCTGCTTAGATATATTTGAAAATATACATTTTAACTCAGATGGTTCCGGAAAATATTCAGTAACACTTTCCATCAAAGAACAAATGAGAGAGCAATTAAGAAGACAAAAAGAAAGTCAAGACAGCATAGCGCTTGCAAACAAAGATATCATTGCAAGACAAGTAGAAGATGATTTTTTGGCATATAAAAACTCTATTGACAGCATCACTCAAAACCTGAATCAAATAAAAGGTATTTACAATGTACAATCAATTATCAATCAGGAAGATTTTGTCTTTGGATATGAATTTGAGTTTGAAAATGTTCAAGCTCTAAATCGTGCTTTTGAAAAAATAGCCGGAGATTATACACCCGATACGCCGGAAAATTATGTAATAGGGAAAAAAGAATTTTCACCGACAGCCAATTATATAGAAGTCAATAAAAACAGCATCATCAGACATCAAAGTTCCGAATTAGGTAAAATTTTGAAAATGAACACTTCAAAAGGAAGCAACAAAGGAATGATGGGCGGTATGGATATTGCTTACTTATTACAAGATTTAAACTATACCACGACTTTCACTTTCGATAAAAAAATTCAAACAGTATCTAATGTTGCTGCGCTGATAGATAGTAATGGGAACTCTGTAACATTGACTTGTAAGCCTTTTGAATATAAATCCAAAGATTTAAAAACATTAAAATTGCAAGAGCTTTCATGCAAGCAAGAAATAGTCATAACGACAAATAAGTAATTTTTCTCCTCAAATTGGATTCTCTTATCATCAGATGATATACAGATTGTTAATCATCATTGAATTTGTGGAAATCTTTCAATCTAAATAGACATAAAAAAATTGTATATTTGTACGATTAAAAGTAATATAAAATATGGCAGAAGAAGGAAGTCTGGGTTCTAGGATTATTCCTATCAATATTGAGGAAGAAATGAAAACGGCATACATAGATTATTCTATGTCTGTCATTGTCTCAAGAGCACTCCCGGATGTTAGAGATGGATTAAAACCTGTTCACAGAAGGGTTTTGTTCGGTATGCAGGAATTAGGAGTATATTCAAATCGTCCTTATAAAAAATCAGCCCGTATTGTCGGTGAAGTTTTGGGTAAGTATCACCCACATGGAGATTCATCCGTCTATGATACGATGGTCAGAATGGCACAAGAATGGTCATTGAGATATATGTTGGTAGATGGTCAAGGTAACTTTGGTTCAGTGGATGGTGACAGTCCGGCAGCGATGCGATATACCGAAGCCAGACTGAGAAAGTTTGCAGAGGAAATGCTATCAGATTTGGATAAAGAAACCGTTGACCTTCAACTCAACTTTGATGATACTTTGCAAGAACCCACCGTCCTACCTTCAAAATTACCCCAACTTTTAGTCAATGGCGCTTCAGGTATTGCAGTGGGGATGGCCACCAATATGATGCCCCACAATCTCAATGAAGTCTGCGATGGTATTATAGCTTATATCAATAACAACGATATCACCATTGATGAGCTGATGGAATATATCAAAGCACCCGATTTTCCGACCGGAGGTACAATTTACGGGATAGACGGAATCAGAGCCGGCTATCTTACCGGACGCGGAAAGGTGAAAGTCAGGGCAAAAGCCAATATTGAGGAAGACAAACACGGAAGAACACAGATCATAGTGACCGAAATACCTTATCAAGTCAATAAAGCAACTTTGATACAAAAAACTGCCGACTTGATCAACGAAAAGAAAATTGAGGGTATTTCCGATATCAGAGACGAATCTGACAGACACGGAATCAGGATAGTATATGATTTAAAAAGAGATGCTATTCCCAATGTCGTATTAAATAATTTATACTTATATACGGCATTACAAACTTCTTACGGCATCAATAATATTGCCTTGGTCAATGGTCGTCCTGAAGTTTTAAATCTCAAAGACTTAATCAAGCATTTTGTCGATTTCAGATTAGAAGTTGTCACAAAACGAACAGAATATGAACTCCGGAAAGCAAAAGAAAGAGCGCATATTTTAGAAGGCTATATGAAAGTTATCGGCACGAAAGCCGATTTGGATGAAGCGATCAGAATCATTCGCGAAAGTGCATCTCCTGATGAGGCTCGTGAAGGTTTGATGACCGCTTTTGACTTAGATGAAATACAAGCAAAAGCTGTTCTCGAATTACGTCTGAGAACTTTGACCGGTCTTGAAATAGATAAAATACGCTCTGAGTATGAAGAATTACAAAAAATAATTGCCGATTTAGAAGATATTTTGTCCAAAGTAGAAAGAAGATTAGAGATTGTAAGGACTGAAACACTTGAAATGAAGGAAAAATTTGGAGATGAAAGACGCTCTGAAATCATTCCTGTAGGCGAAAATATCTCTATGGAAGATTTAATTGCCAACGAAAATGTAGTCGTGACAATTTCTCACTTAGGATATATCAAACGAACCCTGTTAGATGAATACAAAGTTCAAGGACGTGGTGGTAAAGGCTCTTATGGAGGAAGAACAAGAGATGAAGATTTTATAGAACAATTATTTATTGCTTCTACACATAATTACTTGTTGTTATTTACAGAACAAGGAAAATGCTATTGGTTAAAAGTATATGAAATTCCGGAAGGAACAAAAACATCCAAAGGAAGACCGATACAAAATCTACTCAATCTACCACAAGACGATAAAGTAAAAGCTTATATCAACGTTGAAAATCTTGAAGAAGATGCATTCTTAGATTCTCATTTTGTAACAATGGTGACAACCAGCGGAACTATCAAGAAAACTTCTTTAAGAGAATATTCCAGACCAAGAGCAAACGGTGTCATAGCTATTACGGTACGAGATCACGACGAATTATTGGAAGCCAAACTGACTGACGGAAACAGTGATATCATCTTAGCATCAGCGTATGGATATGCCGTTCGTTTTAATGAACAGGATGCCAGAGCCATTGGTCGTTCGGGTATGGGTGTGAAAGGTATCACTCTAAGAGCTGACGATGACAAAGTCATAGGAATGGTTTGTGTCAGTAGAGATTCGGAAGTGACACCAGAAATCATGGTAGTTTCAGAAAATGGATACGGTAAACGTACTTTCTTAGACGATCCTGAAACCGGAGAAGCTGTTTACAGAATCACCAATCGTGGTGGAAAAGGAGTAAAAACGCTAAACATAACGGAGAAAACAGGAAAACTGACTGCCATTCAAGCTGTTACGGATGAACACGATTTAATGATAATCAACCGCTCCGGAATTACAATACGATTTAATCTATCCGAATTAAGGACAATGGGCAGAAATACACAAGGTGTTAAGCTCATCAACCTCAAAGAAGATGACATCATCGCCGCTGTTTCTAAGGTTGTTCGTGAAGAGGATGAAGAAAATCAGAATGACAACAATAGCAACGAAAACAATCAGGGAACTGAAAATATGAATGAAGAATAAATTTTGGAACACTTTTTGAAAAGTTAAAGTAAAAAATTATGAAAAAGAAACTGATAGCATTGAGTGCAGTTTTTATGTTAAGCATGAGTATCATATTTGCACAAAAAGGAAAAGTTAATTCCGCCGAATACAGTTTAAATAATGGTGAATTGGCAAAGGCTAAAACTTTTATTGACGACGCTTTCAAAGATGAATCAATGAACAGTTGGTCAAAAGCATGGTTAATCAAAGGAAATGTTTATGCCAGTATTTATGAGCAAAGAGCTATCCACAGCGATATTTACTCTACTACGCCTGAACCATTGGAAACAGCCAAAGATGCCTTTTTCAAAGCATTAGAATTAGAAGAAAAACCTAAATCAAAAGATAAGATTGCAGAATCTATTTACAGTGTAGGTATCAATATCTACAACCACGGTTTAGGGCAATATCAAGCCAATGATTTTGAAGGTGCTTATAATAGTTTTAAAGAAAAGGTGGCTATCAGTGATTACTTAAATGAAAATGGCTACAGAAACGAAGTGGACACGATGGGACTTTTTACTTTAGCTCTTGCAGCATATAACAGCCAAAAAATAGATGAAGCTTATGCTGCCGCACAAAGACTCAATCAATTAAACAATAAAAAAGAAGATTTTTATCAAGTAATATTAGATGTGTATAAAGCAAAAGGAGATCAAAGTGGATTTGAAAAAGTTTTGAAAGAAGGAAAAGCGCTCTATCCCAATAATTCTTACTTAATGTACGCCGAAGTCAATATGTTTTTGGAGCAGGGAAAATTAGATTTGTTGGAAGGAAAACTAAAAAAACTAATCAAATTAGAGCCTGATAACAAAAATCTTTACTTAGTGTTGGGTACTGTCTATGATAAAAAAGGAGACTCCCAATCAGCAGAATCCATGTATAATAAAGCTTTACAAATAGACCCTGAATATTTTGATGCTTATGTAAATAAAGCAAGCTTGTATAACAATGAAGCCAATGACATCATTCAAAAAATGAATGATGAGAATGATGCTAAAAAATATGAGGCATTAAAAGACCAAAGAGATAATATTTTTAAAAATAAGATATTACCACTTTTAACAAAAGCATATACAATAGATCCAAATAGTGCTACTGTCAAACAAGCATTGAAAGAGATTTATGCCAGATTAGATATGCTTGACGAATTGAAAAAGTTAGGTAAGTAAAAGATAAATACCAATTCAAAAAAGGCTGTCCCGAAGGACAGCCTTTTTTGATTAACTTATCTGATAATCCTTAGCCGTTTGAGTTCCCAAAAACAAGCTGCCGTCGCTTTAATATCAGCAAATGCATCATGTGCATTTTCAAAATTATGACCAAATAGCTTGAAATGTAATTCTGAAAGTCTCGGATTTTTGAGACCGTATTTTCCGGGCAGACCACAATATTCTTTTGAACTCCTCATCGTACATATCTTACGTTTAAAAGCTATTACATTATCCATCCCTTTTCTCAGAAACTCCGCTCCCACTATCTTCTCGTCAAAAGCCATATTGTGAGCTACCAAAATATCCGCATTCCGAATAAATGAACTAAACTCTTCTAAAACATTTAGGAGTATGATACCTTCATCCAAAGCTTTTTCTGTCGTAATACCATGAATTTTAGAAACTTCTGACGGAATTGTAAATCCTTCAGGACGTATAATAAAATTACCCTCATCTACTTCTATACCTTTATCATCATACAGTAAAAAACCCAATTGAATCATCCTTGGCCAATTGTTAAAATCTGTCAGGGGTGCTTTCCAATCTTTAGGTAATCCTGTCGTCTCGGTGTCAAAAAATAAATAGCTCATATTTCTCTGTAAATCATTATTCTATCCTACTGACACCTGTTACACCTTCAATCGCTTTGAGCCTGTCTATCAATGATTGTAATTGTTGCTGGTTTTTTACATAAATTTTCAATTTCCCTTCATAGATACCATTGTTAGACTCCACCGACATCGACTGCATATTGACTTCCATTTCATCCGAAATAATATGGGTAATTTTGTTTAAAACACCCAATTCATCAATCCCATTGATACCTATTTCCATTAAGAAATCGGAAGCTTCATTCGGTGTCCATGAGGCTTTGATAATTCGATATCCATATTTGGACATCAAGTTGATAACATTTTTACAATTTGTCCGATGTATTTTCACAACACCATTGATAGATATGAAACCCACTACATCATCTCCCGGAATCGGATTACAGCATTTGGCAAATTCAAAAGGAAATTGATTAGAGGATTCACCAAAAATGACCAATTCTGCATTTTTATCCAATTTTGTCTTCTTAAAGACAGTAAATTCATCTATTTCTATTGGTTGCTTATCGTGCTTGGGTATCTCAAGTTTTTGTCCATTGATGCTCAACTCTTTTAACCGCTGTGGATTTAATTTATGTACTGCAAAATTATAATATAAATCTAAGGCACTTTGCGAATTGAAATAATTAATCAATACTTGCAAATTCTCATGGGTCAAAGGTACCTTCAGCCCCTTTAATTTACGTTCCAAAATTTCCTTTCCATTCTCAGCCACTAACTTTTTCTCTTCTTTGAGAGAGTTTTTGATTTTAGATTGAGCTCTGGAAGTGGTCACTATGCTTAACCACGACTCTGATGGTTTTTGCTTTTTAGAGGTGATGATTTCTACTTGATCGCCATTTTGCAGCACGTGACTAATGGAAACCAATTTATTATTCACTTTGGCTCCAATACAGGTGTCACCCACACCTGTATGAATATGATATGCAAAATCCAAAGCTGTCGCCCCTACGGGTAAGACTTTGAGTTCTCCTTTGGGTGTAAAGGTGTAAATCTCTTTGGTGTAAAGTTGCAGTTTGAAATCTTCAATAAAATCCAAAGGATTGGTTTCAGGGCTTTTTAGATATTCCCTT
The DNA here is from genome assembly GCA_023957215.1 of Chitinophagales bacterium. Lineage (GTDB taxonomy): Bacteria > Bacteroidota > Bacteroidia > Chitinophagales > JADIYW01 > JAMLHH01. The sequence goes on along the minus strand of JAMLHH010000016.1, from coordinate 16,729 downwards.
ACCTGCATCAACCAATTTTCTATTATCTCGTCTGCCTTATTTTTATTTTCATTAGAAGCTCCTTCCTTGTATTTGTAATGCGCTGCCAAACCTTTTTCGGCAATCTCATCCATTCGTTTGGAGCGTATTTGCACTTCTACCCACTTTCCTTTTGACCCCATGACAGTAGTATGTAAGGACTCGTAACCATTAGCCTTGGGGTGAGACAGCCAGTCTCTCAACCGGTTAGGGCTGGGACGATATTGATCGGTAATAATAGAATATGCTCGCCAGCAGTCTTCTTTTTCTCTTTCAACCGGAGAATCTATAATAACCCTGATAGCAAATTTATCATATACATCTTCAAAAGATACTTCTTTCTTTTTCATTTTATTCCAAATGGAAAAGATAGATTTAGGACGACCGAAAACATTGGCTTTTAAACCTACTTTCTCCAAATCTTCTTGAATGGGTTTGATAAATTCCGATATAAATTTATTTCTCCCTCGTTTTGTAGTGTTTAATAATCCTGCTATTTCTTTGTACTTTTCTCTTTCAGTATATTTCATAGAAAGGTCTTCCATCTCGCTTTTAATGGAATATAGACCAAGTCGGTGTGCCAAAGGTGCATATAAATAGATGGTTTCGGAAGAGATTTTTAACTGGTTTTTGCGAGACATGGTATCCAATGTCCGCATATTATGTAATCTATCTGCTAATTTGATGAGTATCACACGGATATCATCACTCAAAGTCAATAGTATTTTGCGATAATTTTCCGCCTGTATGGACTCCGTTCTTGAAGATATTTGGCTAATTTTGGTCAGTCCATCAATAATTTTTACTACTTCATCACCAAATTCCCGACGAATATCATCAAAGGTCAGCTCAGTATCTTCAACGGTATCATGTAACAAAGCACACATCACCGACGTCGTTCCCAAACCGATTTCGCCTGCTACTATCTTTGCCACCTCCAAAGGATGAAAGATATATGCAATGCCTGATTTCCTCCTTTGATCTTTATGAGCCTCCGCTGCCACTTCAAAAGCCCTTTCCAAACGTTTCTCATCTCCCGGTTTCATTCTCGGAGACATGATTTTAACGAGCTGCTTGTAAGAGCGCTGTATCTCTTTAAGCTCCTGTTCTTTGTCTATTTCAAGCTCTTGCATATAAATATGAATAACAGAAATTGCGATATTTTGATTAAAATAAAAAATTATTCATACCATTAATATGAATAACAAATACTAATATAAGAATCTTAAAGTCTTAGCAGAGAAGAATAGTAAAGAAATTCTCTACCATACCGGACAACGATACAGATTAGATCCTCTACCTCCTTTCTTAGCTCCCATGATAAAAGAGAAAGTAAATTGCAATCTAAAGTATTGATCATTATCTTTTTTATCACCTCTAATTTCTCCTTCTCTCGTAATCACCAAAAGTCTTGGGTCGTTGAGACCCAATTCGGGAGCTCTGTTATGTAATCTGGCAACTTGTGCTGCTTTATCAGCATCATAATAGTTGTAAAATAACATGGGATTCACAAAATCTGTACTGACATCATCTATGTAGTCAGTAAAAGTTTGATGATATACCACCTCAAAGGTCATCGCCAAAGCAGGTCCGGCATTAAATTTCAAACCGGCAGAACCTAATAATTGAGGTTGAAATAATTTGTACTTATCAGGATAGCCGGGTAATCCTTGCCCTTCCGTACCCAATGGCTGTAATCTGACTTTTTCTCCTGTCAATGGATCTGTGGTGGTGGGATTGAACCAAAAAGCACCGCCACCGATTCCTACAAAAGGAGCAAATTTGAAGCTTTCGTTGTTACCTGCTTCATATTTATAAAGATTCAACTCTGCCATCGCACCGATTGAGATGATAGGTGAAGTAAAGTTTAAGTTGCGGTATCTTCTATAATAGCCTTCATCCACAAAGTATTCGGCTTTTGAAAAACCATCATTGCCGTATAATTGCATATAAGCAAGCTCCCCTTTAAAAGATAAAAAGTAATTTGCATTGTACTTATAATAAACGCCTATTGCCGGTCTTGTGGACTGGATATCCAAATCAAATAAGAAGCCTCTACCTATTTGTCTTGAACCACCCAAGTCTCCAAGAAAGTTAGCAACACCTACTGAAAACCCAACTGTATGTGAAGGCTGGAACATTTGGGCGTTAAGATCTGTCTGAAAAAGAACAGACAATAATAACAGTAATGTGTAAAATATTTTCTTATTATAAATCATTCACTATTTCTTTATTATCAGCTTCTCAAGGTTTTATTAGCCGTAAAATTAAGTTTATTTTAATCTTAACAAAACTTTTAAAAGCTATAAATTAATTTTTTAAATATAAATCAATATTAAATAAAAAATATCATTTAACTATCATAACGGTTTTATCTTATAATCACATTTTGAAGTATAAAACTTTCTACAAATTTTATCATAGCCGATAATAAAGTCTTATTATTATCAATGAGGCATCTTTTTCTATACATATCACACATTTTTAATGTTCGAGTTATATTAACTTAAAACGAAATGCAATTTAGTAATATTGTTTCAAAAATATAATTATGGCTCCATGTTTTTTGACAAAATACTTGTTTTCTATTAGTCTATACACAGCCCTATGCTCTAAAATTATATGTACATTCGTTTTATGAAAGAAGATTTATTTTCAGATTTTGACAAACAGGAAGTTGAAAAGTGGAGGCAGGTTATTGAAAAAGACCTTAAAGGGAAAGACTTTGATAACACTTTGGTTTGGAAAAGTATGGATGATATAAAAGTTCTTCCCTATTACACTTCCGAAGAAGATTCAATTCAATATACTAATAAATCCAATACAAGTTGGGATATAATAGCTCCTATCACTATTTCCGAAAAAGCCAATCAGGAAGCATTAGATAATCTCAATGGTGGCGCAACTCAAGTACACTTTATTAATCACAATCATTCTTCTTTTGAGATCGGCTCTTTGATTGACAAAATTGACATTCTTTTGGCAACGGTTTCTTTTGAAAATATAGATTGGAACAACGAACATATTGATTTTTGGAAAAAGAATAAAAATGCAAAAGTTCACCTGGGAATCAATCCATTACAAAATTTCGATACCAAAACAATCTTTAAGATTAGCTGGTTGAAAAAACTTTTAGAAATCAAACAATCTCTTCAAGCTTCTTGGGGCGTATTATTAGTAGATGGTTCATCGTTCAAGAACAATGGTGCAAGAATTTCTGATGAAATAGCATTCATACTTTCGACCGTACAGGAAAACTTTCATCAACTAAGAAATGTCGGTTTCAAAACGAATGAAATAGGTGATATTTATATCAAAACTGCCATCGGCCCTAATTTCTTTTTTGAGTTAGCCAAGTTAAAAACACTTCGGAATTTATTGCATATCATCGCCAACCAATATGAAGGTGCAAACTTCAAAATTATAGCAGAGACCGCACAAATCTATCACAGTCATTTAGATAGAGAAACCAATATTTTACGTATGACGACTGAAGCGATAAGTGCCATTTTAGGGAGTGCAGATGGTGTCATGCTACAACCTTTTAAAGAAGGAGAAAATACTTTCACACAAAGAATATCCAGAAATATCCAACATCTGTTGATTGAAGAAAGTCATTTTGACAAACATTTTGATCCGGCGAAAGGAAATTATTATATCAGCCATCTTATCAAAGATTTGAAAGAAAAAGCTTGGAATACTTTCTTAGGAATTGAAAAAGAGGGCGGACTTCTTGTCTCGGTGCTTCCTAAAAAATTAAATCAAAAACACAAAGAAATATTGGAGGAAAATAGTTTTACAGGAAAACTTGCCATGATAGGAACCAATAAATTTCCTAACCCGAAAGACGATTTCATCTCACATCCTATTCAGAATACGAATACCGACAAAAGAATTTCCGTACCTTTTGAAAACCTGAAACTGCGAACTTTATTAGAATTAAAAAAGAAACCTTCTGCTTATTTGTGGAGAAATTCTATTTCGGCTCAAAGTAAAGCAATCGCTAATTTTGCTTACAATTTTTTACAGATTGCAGCAATAGATTCTGAGGAGGGAAATTCAAACGGAATTTGGGAGGATACTTTAAAAGAAATTTCTGATACACAACCAGATATTGTCGTATTGTGTTTTGATAAAGACTCCCAATCTGAAACAGTTCCCAAAGCTATACAAACACTACAAGAAAAAACAATCATTATCTATGCAGGAAGAGAGAACTTTGAAGGCACACATCTCAACATTTACAACGGAGTAAATATTGTCGATTCACTCAATAAAGTTATAGATTTGCTGTCAAGAGAATAGTTTTCTCATAAAATACCAAAAATATTTGTGGAATAAGATGACTTTTTACGTCTTCAATAAGTGTTTTTTACCCGAAGCAATAGTTTGATAATGGATATACTAAGTGATAAAGATTTTTACGATAGTTTGTTGGAAATATATAAATTGACCAATCAGACCAAATCGGCATATTCGGAGTTGAGAAAGTTATTACTATCATTACTCAAACAATATACAAACGATGAAGCCTTAAAGTTTCCCGACCTCTATTCAAGATTAACTTTTGTATGTGAAAAGTATAATTTTTCAAAAAGTGAGCAGTTTGCTATTCAGACGATGCGCAAAAATGCACATTCTGTGCTTGTCAATAAGAAGAACGTAGAGAAAGAAATATTGGAAAGTGACATCTATGCTGTAGGACTTTGCATTCAAAAATTAACTACTTCACCACTTCCTTCAAAGATAAAATCATTTAAAGATACGCAGAATAGTATTAAAGAAAAACTTGAAAACAATGAAATAAAATTAGCATTAGCAAGATTTTATGTAAAAGAAATACAAGCCAGTTGTTTTATGGGCTACATACAAGAACTGAGTACAGATATATATAAGGTTATTTTTGACACCCAAAGCCCACCCTTTCTCGACAGCTTAAAGTTTGTCAAATCAGGTCACATTCTCCATTTGATAAATTGTCACATTAAAAATAAAGAAATCACACCCGAACTTTTTATTTTAGAACCTGATTACCTTTTGGATATCAGTTCCATAGCGGAGTGTTTTAAAGGTTATAGTACACATCCTTTTTTGTATTATATGAATCAACTTAGTCTGGCAGAAGCAACCACTCCCATTCTCATCGGTAATATGGCCAACTATTTTTTGGACGTTTTTGTACATACACCGCTTGACAAGGAAATCGTTTTTAAAGATACGATGAAAGAGGTTTTCAAAATCTTTCCTTTTGAAATTTCAGTCAACACCGAATTAGATGACAATGAAAAAAGATTAAAGTTTTTTGAGGAATCTCAAAGACAGTTTAATCATATAAAACATACTGTCAGAAGTGTTTTTAAACAGCAAAATATAGATAAAGATACTGCAATTTTAGAACCGAGCTTTATCTGTCCGCAAATCGGTGTACAAGGTCGATTGGACTTTTTATCTCTTACTTCACATAAATCTGTCGTCATAGAACTCAAATCTGGCAAAGCACCTTTTCCCGACTCCAATACAAGCCTTGTCGCAGATAATCACAAGTCACAGCTTTTTTTATACCAAATGGTGATACAACTTGTTTTAGGTATCAAGTTTAAAGAGATTACCTCCTATCTTTTTTATTCAAAATACCAAGATTCTAATGCCAATCTCCGCATGGTACAGCCCTATATGGATGGAATGAAAGAGATTTTAAATATCAGAAATCAAATCGTAGCATTAGAAAGGCTGATTGTTGAAGATGAAAGCTTTTTCAGAAAATTAATTAATAGGATTACACCCCAACAACTACTCAACAAAGGTGGACAAAACGAAAAGTTTATAGAGAGTTTTATCCTTCCACAGATACTTCGATTCTCACAAGTTTTCACTCAGGCAAGTCTTTTAGAACAGGAATATTTTTTTAGTTTCTATTATTTTGTAGCCAAAGAACATTTTATTGCCAAATCGGGATTGAGTTATTATGAACAAAGTTTGGGACAAGCATCGATTTGGCTCAATGAAGTAGAAGAAAAATTAGAGTCCGGCAATATCCTTATTGATTTAGAAATGATTGAAAATCATTCTGATCGAGAGATTCCTACAGTTTTACTGAAATTACCCGAATATGAAGACAATTTTTTACCCAATTTTAGAAAGGGGGATATTGTTATTTTGTACGAAAGGAATCAAGCCGGTGACAACGTCTGCAACAAACAAATCACACGTGGAAGTATCATTGATATTCAACGCAATCAAATATTAATACGCTTGCGCTTTAGTCAAAGCAATTCTCTCTTTTTACCTTTAAAAAGTAAATATGCCATAGAACACGATTTCATGGACAGTACTTTTAGAAGTATGTATAAAGGATTGTTCTGTTTTTTACAAACCAATCAAGAACGTAAAGATTTGCTTTTACAACAAAGGAAAGTAAAAGTGGATGATGATATTACTTTGACCAAAAATTATATCCGTCCTGAAATAGATGAGATTGTTTTAAATGCCAAACGAGCAAAAGACTATTATTTATTAGTTGGACCACCAGGCACAGGAAAGACCTCTATTGTATTGAAGTCTATGGTAGAAGAGTTTTATACGGATAAAAACAATCACATTTTACTTTTAGCATATACGAATAGAGCCGTGGATGAAATTTGTGAATCTATTTTACAGATACATCCGGCTATTGATTTCATAAGGATAGGTTCAGAATTTTCATCTGATTCAAAATTTCATCCTTATCTTTTAAAAAATATTATTAAAAACTATGGTAAACGAGAACAGGTAAAAAATGTCATCTCAAACGGCAGAGTATTTGTGGGTACAGTCGCATCCATTTCAGGCAAATGGGATTTATTTACTCTAAAAAAATTTCAGGTTTGTATTATAGATGAGGCTTCACAGATATTAGAGCCGCAGCTGATAGGCTTATTGAGTTTGAAACACAATTCCAATCACAATGCCATCGAAAAATTTATTATGATAGGTGATTATAAACAATTGCCTGCCATCGTTTTACAAAGTCCAGAATCTACCCAAGTAAAAACTTCTTCACTCATCAATATAGGTATTCAAGACCGAAGGACTTCCCTTTTTGAGAGACTGTATAGAGCTCATCTAAACGAAGCAGACTCTCCCACTCTCGGTATGTTAAAAAAGCAAGGAAGAATGCATGCGGATATTGCATCTTTCTCCAATCAAGAATTTTACGAAGGAAAATTAGAATTAGTGCCTACTCCACACCAAATTATACCATTGGAATGGAAAAAGTACAACACCAATCAAGCTGTTCAAAAGCTTATTGCGAAAAACAGAACGGCTTTCATTCCGTCCCAAAAAGTAGAAACAGACACTTCTTTTAAGATGAATACTTATGAAGCCGGTATTGTCATCGCTCTTCTCAAAGAGATATACCAACTTTATATCATCAACAAAATAAAATTTGACAGTCAAAAATCCTTGGGAATTATCACACCCTATCGCAATCAGATAGCACTCATTAGGAAACGGATACAAGAATTAAATATTCCTGAGTTGGAAGATATCACGATAGATACGGTAGAAAGATATCAAGGCTCACAAAGAGATATCATTATCTTTTCATTTTGTGTCAATCACAAATCCCAACTTAAATTATTGTCCAATACTTTTAATGAAAATGGGAGGGCAATAGATAGAAAATTAAACGTTGCATTAACAAGAGCAAAAAAACAGATGTTTATCGTCGGCAATCCTTACTTTTTATCCATGAATCCCATTTTTAATAAAATGCTCAAACACTATCCGCAAGCAAAAGATATTCTATTTAATGAGTAGTAGGTACTGTAATATCAGCAGTTGTCGATGTAGAAATATCCTGTCCTACTTGCATAGATAAATTTTTCATCATATCATACCACTTGACACCACCTTTATTTTTGCCGAGACGTATCACCACAGTATTGTTGGTAGTATTGATCATCATAATTTGCCCCTTAAAACCTGCGCCATAAAATACATGCGCATCATCGCTCCACTCGTCATACCACCAGCCGTTACAATATACACCTTCACCACTTCTACAATCACTTTCTTCACAAGGTTTTAAAATCGTCGAATTGATGTTGGGATCTAGAATCTGATTACTCGCAAATAGACTTCCAAATTTTGCCAAGTCTCTTGCTGAAATATTTAGTCCACCATATAATTTTAAATGACCGGCTTCTTTACTGTCCAAGGTCCAAACGACAGGATCTTGCAAACCCAGTTTTGAGAAAATTTTCTCATTGGCATATTCCAAAAAATCTTTACCTACTGCTTTCTCTATACATTCACCCAATAATTGGGTATCAATAGACTTGTACTTAAAAACGGTCCCGGGCGTATGTTTTAATTTGGGGTGAATCAATCTGGATGAGACATCTTTGCTATTATAAAAATGAAGTGTTTGTACCACTCTTTTATATTCGTCATAGCTCAGACCTGATTGCATTTGAGATAGATGCAATAAGGTAATTTTACTCAATTTTCCCTCTTTAAAGGTCGGTATGAAATCACTAACCGGTTGGTTAATGGATTTTATCCTACCTTCTTGTATGGCAATTTTTAACAAGGAAGTGACTATCGTTTTTGAGACGGAAAACACTTGTGTCAAATCACCTGCTTCTACTCCGTTAAAATATTTTTCATAATAGATTTTACCATCTTTCAAGACTACAAATGCCGTCGTATTACTCGACTTCATCAAATCATCAATCGTTTTGTATTTGTCCCGATATTTTTTCGGCATCCAAAGAGTCTCATTAGGTAATTTTTTGGAAGACTTTTTTAAAATCTTCTTCTGTCCTTTGACAGATAACTCCTGGCTATCCAATTTCCTTGCATCATAAATGGTCGGAATCCGCATTGACTTGCAAGATTGGAATGCCATCATCAAAACTAACAGAAATATAAAAGACATTCGCATGCCCACAAATGTAACTAACCATTTTTAGTTAGACAAATATATCTACTTATTTTAAGTATTCGTTTAGAAATATTTTATCGTAATTGGTCAAACTGCATAACTATCTACGTTAACAATCAATTCAATACAAAAAATACTTTACAACTAAATACAAAATCCTATATTTGTGCAAAACAAAATTTTAAATAAATAATATGGCAGAAATTAAAGTAGGTCCCTTAGAAAGTATGCTCCAAGGTGATGGCACTTATGGTTCTTATGGTGGTGCATATATTCCACCTGTCTTAGAGGAAAAATTAAATAAGCTATCAGATTTTTTTGAACAAGAAGTTAGAAAAGGCGACTTTCAAAAAGAGTTTGTCAAGCTTTTAAAACAATACGTAGGGAGACCTTCCCCACTCTATCTAGCAAAAAGACTGAGCGACTATGTAGGTTCAACTATTTATCTCAAAAGAGAAGACCTAAATCATACAGGTGCACACAAAATCAACAACTGTTTGGGTCAAATTCTATTGGCCAAAAGAATGGGTGCAAAAGAAATCATTGCAGAAACAGGTGCCGGTCAGCATGGTGTGGCTACTGCCACTGCTGCTGCATTAATGGGTATCTCCTGTAAAGTTTTTATGGGAGAAATCGATGCTGAAAGACAAGCATTGAATGTAAGAAGAATGGAACTTTTGGGAGCAGAAGTTGTGACCACATCACTCGGAAGCAGAACATTGAAAGATGCGGTAGATGCTGCATTAGGTTACTATATAGAAAATCCGGATGCTTTCTATCTATTGGGTTCACAAGTAGGACCACATCCATATCCGAAAATTGTAGGCTATTTCCAATCTGTCATAGGTAATGAAGCACGCCAACAAATTTTGGAAGAAGAAGGAAGGCTCCCCGACAGTATTTTTGCAGCCGTAGGTGGAGGCTCAAATGCTATCGGTCTTTTCTCAGGATTTTTAGCAGATAAATCTGTAAAAATTTATGGTGGAGAAGGTGGTGGTAGTGGCACTTATCCCAATACTGCCGCTACTCTATCTTTTGGTAAACCAACTGTTTTTCAAGGGACAAATTCATACTGCTTAGTAGATGAAGAAGGAAATCCTATTCCGTCTCACTCTATCGCAGCCGGCCTAGACTATCCGGGTATCTCACCTCAGCACGCATACTTAAAAGATACAGGTAGAGCGCAATATGCACCTATTACTGATGCTGAAGCTGTCGAAGCCTATAAACTGCTTTCAAGATTAGAAGGTATCACTCCGGCTATCGAATCTTCACACGCCGTAGCTTATGCTATCAAGGAATTGAAAGACAAAAAAGCTTTGGCGATTGTCAACCTTTCCGGTCGTGGAGACAAAGATGTAGAAAGAGAAGATATCTAATTTATCTTATCATTTTATAAAACCGCAATGCCGGAATTTATTATTCGGAATTGCGGTTTTTTATTATTATATTTTTATCTTTAGTTCTTAGCATCCATCATCTTTAGTATGCAATTCAAACAAGTAGTAGGTCAGGAAGAGATTAAGCAACATTTGGTTCAGATAGCAAAGGAAGAAAGAGTACCACATGCGCAACTCTTTTTAAGTCATCCGGGAACCGGTGGTTTGACATTAGCACTTGCTTTTGCACAATATTTGGTTTGTGAAAATCCGACAGAAACAGATAGTTGCGGTTTGTGTCCGGCTTGTATTAGAGCCGAAAAGATGATACATCCCGATATTCATTTTACCTACCCTGTCATTAGAAAAGCGAGTGCTAACCGTCCCCCTATCAGCAGTGACTTTGCGGAAGAATGGAGAAAAGAAATCGATAAAAACTCTTACATTACCGAGTATGAGTGGTTGCAAGCGATACAAAGTGAAAACAAACAAGGCAATATCACTCGTGAAGAAGCCAATCAAATTATAGAAAAACTCAATCTCCAATCTTTTGAGGGTGGTTACAAAATACAGATTATTTGGATGGCGGAAAATCTTGCAGAAGTGGGCAATGCCCTATTAAAACTCATAGAAGAACCTGCCGGAAAGACCGTGATACTTTTGATTGCAGAAAATCAAGAGGCCATTTTACCTACCATCATTTCAAGGACTCAAATCATCAAGATTCCTAAGATTAAAGAAAGTGAGATAGCCGCACATCTTCACCAAAACTTCAATGTCAATCAAGAAAAGTCAAAACAAATCGCTTATATTTCTGACGGCAACTACAGGAAAGCACAACTTTTAGCTCTTGGTGAATTAGATGAATTTGGAGAGGAGCTCAAAAATTGGTTTGTATATTGTCTCAATGGACCGGCACCTGATTTAATGAAATGGACAGAAGATACTCATGGTAAAGGCCGTGAGTATATCAAAAAATTTTTCGATTATGCCATTAATATGTTTAGAGAAGCATTGGTTTATAAATATTCCAAAAAACAAATCCAACCTCATGTTTCCGAATCAGAGTTTCCCACGGTCAGAGCCCTCAACAAGTATATTTCTTATAAAAGTTTAGAAGAAATTATTGATAGATTTGAAGAGTCTGCTTATCATATAGAAAGAAATTCAAATGCAAAGATTACCCTTTTAAGTCTTTCTATCCGTCTCAATAAAATTCTTAGAGCGAGTTAATCCGTACAAATTCTTTTTACTGTCTCTCCAAAAAATACTGTACGATATTGTCGATAGGTTTTTGAATTATTTCCCCTACTTTCAAATTTTTACTTGTCGCAACAGCTCTTAATTCCGTTTCAAAATGAGTGGCTATTGATCCAATAAAATGTATCGGATAATTTTGATAATCAGCAAATTGAGTAATATTTAGCTCAAAAAACTCTTCAAAGACATCTTGTAGTAAACTTTTCATATACGCTGTTTCTTTATACTCTGAAATCTCTTTGGTAAAAGAGGCCATATAAGTATTGGGATTGGGTCGTTGATAGACATTAAGTAAAATGTCTGATGTTGTCAATTGTAATTTTCCTTCAAAATGTTGATATATATTTTCGGGCATTCGACGATATAAAAAATCTCTCAATAATCTCCTACCGATATATGCTCCGCTTCCTTCATCTCCCAAAATATAACCTGTACCCAAAACCCCTTTGGGTCTTACGATTTTTTCCCCATCATAAAGAACTGCATTAGAACCCGTTCCCAAAATACAGGCAATTCCTGCATCATCTCCACAAGTAGCAATCACAGCTGCCTGCATATCATGTCCTACATATATTTCAGCTTTGGGAAAAATCATGGTGAGAATATCTTGTACGATTTTCTTCCTTTCATCCGAAGAGCAGCCGGCACCAAAATATTGGATAATTCTTACATCTTTCGATAAAAGTTCATCAGCAAAAGCATTTGAAATGACCTCTTTTACAAACTCTGCTTTTTGCACCATCGGATTTAGCCCTGCGGTACTCACTTTTTTGATAATATCTTTTTCTTTTGAACAAAATATCCAATCTGTCTTAGTAGAACCACTATCCGCAATCAATATCATAAAGTGAAATTAAGAAACCTATGTTATTCTCAAAAGTTTTGAAACAAATTAAAATAAAGCATGCCATTTCTATTTTTAAGTAAAGGATTTAAAGATTCGCTAACACTACATTTTAAAAATTTGCTACAAATTGATTTTATTTGCTTTATCTAAATTTTGATTTGAATTTATGCAGGATATCGAAATAAAATGTTCTGATAACACCACTATTAAGGGAAGTTTATACAAAAGCGATCACTTAAAAGGAGCTGTACTCATCGCTCCTGCTACCGGTATCAAACGTCAATTTTATCACGACTTCGCAGAATGGTTAGCCGAGCATGGATATGGAGCTATTACTTATGATAATCAAGGTATAGGTGGTTCTCTAAAAGGCTCTATCAGACTTTGCCCTGCCTCTCTTGTCTCTTGGGGAAAAGTCGATCAAACTGCCGGCTTAGAACGCTTAAAACAAGAGTTCCCTGATACAAAATATCATCTTGTAGGTCATAGTGCCGGAGGTCAGTTGGTAGGATTGATGGAAAATGCGGAAGATTTGAGTTCCGTTTTTAATTATGCCTGTTCATCAGGAAGTTTGAGAAACTTAAAAGGAGGTTTTAAGTTGCAAGCTTACTTTTTCATGTATGTCTTTATTCCTGTCAGCAATAAGTTAATCAACTATACAAATACACCTTTGATGAATATGGGTGAACCTCTTCCCCAAAAAGTCGCCTCTCAATGGAGTGAATGGTGTAGAGGAAAAGGTTATATTGAGATGGCTCTTGGGAAAACAATACGCAAACACTCTTATGATACATTGGACATTCCGAGTTTATGGGTCAATGCGACAGATGATGATATTGCTATCAATAAAAATGTAGATGATATGACACGGGTATTCAAAAAACTACAAGTGGAGCGACTAACTTTAAAACCTTCTGATGAAAGTTTTGAGAATATCGGACACATGGATTTTTTTAGACGCAATCACAGAAGTCTATGGCGTTATGCCATCAATTGGTTAGATAAGCATAAATAGAGTTATACTAAAAAATTCCCATACTGACTCCTGCGGCAAAGGTTTGTCCCATTTCTTCTGCTTTAGATAATTCTGCATCTAAGTTGACTTCGTATATGATTAGATTATCCAAAGCTTTTCTCATTGTATAAGAACCAGTGAAATTTTCAATATTTCTGACTGTACCACTACCATCATTTTCACAGCAGACCATCAAACAATAGGGTACATTTACTCCTTTTCCTTTTGCAGGATAATAAGTCCTATCAAAAAAATCTTTCATCAATCCACTCATATTACCAAAATATTCGGGAGTCACCAATATGATTCCATCAGCTCTCAACACATCGTCTATATTTGTATCCAAAGCTTTTTTCAAGCTCACTTCTACACCTTGTTCTTTTAGTATCCCGGCTTGACAAGCTTCCGCAAGACGAAGATTATGACCTTTCATCGAATGATATATAATTAAAAATTGCTTAGTCATAAAATATTTTGATTAAAAATAAGTATTTGAATACTTAAATACAAAATTTGAATGGCTTTATTTCAGATTTGAACAAAAAAAGAGGCATACTAAATAGCAGCCTCTTATAAAATAGATAATAGACTCTTAGAACATATGTCTTGGATCTAATACGTCATCTAATTTCTCTTTTGTCAACAGATCGTAATCTAATACTAAATCATAAATACTTCTACCTGATTCCAAAGCCTCTTTGGCAATTTTGGTAGAGTTTTCATAACCTATATGTGGATTTAAAGCGGTAACGACGCCTATACTGTTTTTCACCATATTGGAACAATTTTCACGATTAGCAGTAATACCAGTGATACATTTTTCAATTAATATATTTAAAGCATTGCCCAAAATATGCACACTTTCCATTAAAGCCTGAGAAATGACAGGCTCCATCACATTAAGTTGTAACTGACCGGCTTCGGCAGCGAAAGATACTGTCAAATCGTTCCCGATTACTTTAAAACAAGTTTGATTTACAACTTCAGGAATGACCGGATTCACTTTACCCGGCATGATAGAAGAACCAGGAGCCATTGGAGGAAGGTTGATTTCGGAAAGACCGGCTCTCGGTCCGGAAGCTAATAGCCTCAAGTCATTACAAATCTTAGAAATTCTCAAGCAAGCAACTTTTAGGGCAGAAGAATAAGATGCATAACAACTTGTATCTGGTGTTGCTTCAACTAAATTATCTGCTTTTGTAACATTAAATCCGGTAAGTTCAGCGATTCTTTGAGTACACAATTCTGCATAGCCTTTTACAGCATTTAAACCTGTACCGATAGCTGTTCCACCCATATTGATAAATAATAAGCCTTCAGCGTTTGCATTTAGATTTTTGATTGCATTTTCGATAGAAACTGCAAAAGCTTCAAACTCTTGTCCTAATGACATAGGTACGGCATCTTGCAACTGAGTTCTACCCATTTTTACCACATCGCTAAATTCTTGTGCTTTAGCACGAAAAGCATTAGCTGCATTTTGCATAATTTTTACCAAATCCTGATTCATCATGTAAACAGCAAGTTTGATAGCAGTCGGATATGCGTCATTTGTAGATTGTGCCAAATTGACATGATCATTAGGTGAGCAATATTTGTATTCGCCTTTTTCATGCCCCATGAATTCTAAAGCTATGTTAGCAATCACTTCATTTGCATTCATATTAACAGTAGTTCCCGCACCTCCTTGAATCATATCGGTAGGAAATTCACTTACAAATTTTCCGGCGATTAACTCATCAGAAGCTTTTACTATGGCTTCATAAATTTCTTTATTCAATACACCCAATTCATAGTTAGCTTGCGCTGCTCCTTTTTTTACATAACCCCAAGCCTTTATATACTTTGGGTAATCTGAAGTCATTTGATTAGTAATCTTATAATTATTGATACCTCTTTGGGTTTGTACTCCATAATAGGCCTCTATTGGCACTTGTAATTCACCCAGTAGGTCACTTTCAATTCTGTATTTCATGTATTTCAGTTTAAAATTCGTTATTAAAATAATTTCTTTTTAGCTTTTTATTGCATATCGTTTTCTTTCAATATGTAGTCGGTTAAATTTATACTTAAATTTTAAGGTCGAGAGATTTAATTATTTAACTTCAAAAAATGCACATTACAAATGTATTTATATATGTATGATATTATATATTTCGTTTCTTAAGACAACTCAAAAATTATAAATTTCTGTAAAAATATCATTTATATATTATTCACAATACAAATTTTAGGTTATCTATGTATTAAAATCTTTAAATAAGAAGTGAATACCCTAAAGTGGTAAATCAACTTTATATAAGTCCTATTTAAAAAAGCAAATTATTTTTTAATACAAAATTTGAAAAATTATTTGGACAGATAATATTCTTGACTTTTATTGCATCCAATAAGACATCTTATGTGTTTTCAGCAACAAGAATATAGTAATCAAATATTCTACCATGCGTTTTCAGGAAAGAAGTTTTTATTTTGAAGCCTCTCTCAATTAAAAACTGTTCATATTCTTTCAAATCATACTGGTGAGGATGAAGAGCATCTCCCGGCAAGGCTCTAAATATCTTTTTCAAAATTGGATGGTTGTGTGCATCTATTGAAACTACAAGTGTTCCATGAGCTTTCACTACATCACATAATTTATCATAGGCCAAATGGATATCCGAAACATGATTGATAGCATTCATACAAAACACCATATCATACTTCATCTGACCATCTAAAAGTTCCAAAGGC
This sequence comes from Chitinophagales bacterium, assembly GCA_023957215.1. Lineage (GTDB taxonomy): Bacteria > Bacteroidota > Bacteroidia > Chitinophagales > JADIYW01 > JAMLHH01. The sequence goes on along the minus strand of JAMLHH010000016.1, from coordinate 548 downwards.
ATTTTCTCAAATCCTACATTGGGATAACTCCGGGGTCTAAAATGAGGCAAGTCGGTATATTTATCCAAGAGCGGGTCAATTGCTTTTACACTCGAAGCATTTTCAAATGCCATAAAGATGCCTGCCGGTCCACAACCGGCATCCAAAATATTTTTATCTTTAATTTCATCCGAAACTCCTATTTCCTGCAAAACCTGTTTCCAATAATTTTTTTTCCATTTGAGATATTTTTCCGGATTTTTATCGGACAAATACCTTTTCCACCACTTTATCTCTAAAGATTGGGCGATTTTCCACTTCAAAGTCTTTTTCACAACTGAAAGATAAAGAGAAAAATATTTTTTGAGCAATTTTATTTAATTTTGTATCGTAGGTGGGATTGTCGCTGGTGATTTTACGAGAGGAAAGTCCGGGCAGCATAGAGCAACTTGCCACTTAATAGGTGGGATGATATTTGGCAACAAATATTTACGGAAAGTACAACAGAGAATGGTAAAGTGAAATCCCTTGCGGAGTATTATACAGCAATGTATAATAATGGAAACCCC
>JAMLHH010000015.1 GCA_023957215.1 Chitinophagales bacterium | reverse complement strand
TGAAAAGGATCTTCATCTTTAAACATCCCGATTCCGTATTTCAGTATTTTCCCTTTTAAAAACATTTCTTTCAAACCCTTTAAACCAAAAATTTTAAAGAATTTCCCTTTTTCCAAATTAAAACCTTTGTATAAAATCAACTCGGGATCACCAATTAAATCCAAGTCGTCCATTTCATATCTTTTCAAAAACGCTTGGGCATCAATAGCATTGATCTGATGGATTAAAACAATCTTTATTCCTTTTGACTCTATAAAACTTCTATTTTCTTTCAATTTCTGTATCATACTTCTACAAAAAGTACAGCCAAAATGCCTCAAAAAGACCAACATAACAGGTTGGGTTTGAGACATCTTAAATAAAGAATTATGCTTGTTGGTATCGTGCCAAAGAAGTAAATGCTTCAAATCATGCTCGCTAAAAAGAATCAACTCACGATCCAAAAGATATTCATGGATATAAACATTATAAATAATAAGACCAAAAGGAACTATCCAAATTGCATCATTAACAATGCTCATTTTCAAAATTTGTGAGGAAAGGTCGTTATATAGAAAATGAAACAGTACGGTAGAAAAGATAATCACCTTGCTAATCAATCCTATCAAAATTATCGGCCAATGTCTCAAAGGATTTGTATAGGCAATCAAAAAACCTATTCCCAACGTGAAACTAAAAACTCCCAATATCCTGAGAATCGGCACAAATTCTTTCAAAGCAAAATTTAACCAAAACTCAGGGAAAAACATTGCTATCATTCCCCAAATGACACTATAAAGTCCTGCTATGAATAAACTGGCTTTTATCCATTGACTATCTCGTGCCACTATAAAATTTTGCATTTGTATATAAAACCTACAAGTGATTGCAATGTTCAATTTTATATTTAAAATAACAAAAAACCTTTAAACAGCATATTTTATAAAGGAATTGTTTTTAGTCAAGAATCTTCAATTGCTTTTTCACAAAAAAATGAACTTAAATTTAATAAGTGTCCACGATTAAGATTCGTATCTTTGTGGCGAAATTTAACGTTTATTGTATGAATAATACACCAAAATGGTATGAAGTATGGTTTGATTCACCTTATTATCCCATACTTTATAAAGATAGAAATGAAGAAGAAGCCAGTCAATTTATCGATAAAATTACAGCATGGTTAGAGATACCACAAGATTCTAAAATTTTTGATTTGGCTTGTGGAAGAGGAAGACACTCCCATCACTTAGCTCAAAAAGGTTATACAAAAGTAATCGGTATAGATATCGCTGAAAAGAGTATCAACTTTGCATCCAGCCAATATCAGTGCGACAATCTCGATTTTTACATCCACGATATGAGATTACCTTTCAGAATCAACTATTTTGATTATACTTTTAATTTCTTTACAAGCTTCGGTTATTTTAAAAATTTGAGAGAAAACCAAGCCGTCATCTCATCTATTTGCAAAGGGTTGAAACCCGGTGGACGTGCCATGATAGATTTCATGAACGTAGAAAAAGTAATAGATAATTTGGTTGAAAGAGAAGAAAAGGTAATAGATAATATACACTTTTATATTAGAAGATATGTAGAGAACAATATTTTATATAAAACTATCAAAGTGGATGATGGTACTAAGGTATCTATGTTTTCTGAAGAGGTGCAAATTCTCAAACCTGTGCACTTTTATCAAATGATACAAGCCGAAAGTTTCAAACTTGTCAAAGAGTTTGGCGATTATCAACTTCACCCTTTCGACCCAAAAACTTCTGACAGATACATCCTTATCATAGAGAAAATTGCTAACGATTAGATGATACTTACCGATGAATTTTTCATGCGTGAAGCTATCAAACAAGCACGATACGCTTCGCAAGAGGGAGAAGTTCCGATAGGCGCAGTAATCACCTATCAAGACAGAATCATTGCAAAAGCATATAATCAGGTAGAAAGACTCAAAGATGTCACTGCCCATGCGGAAATGTTAGTTATTACTTCTGCTACCAATAATTTAGGTTCAAAATATCTTCAAGATTGCAGTATCTATATCACTCTTGAACCTTGTGTCATGTGTGTAGGGGCAATTCGTCTGGCGAGATTCAAAAAAATCGTCTTTGGCACTCACGATAATAGACATATATTGCCGGATAGATGGGAATCACTTTTACCAAATGTGGAAATAAAATCACCTGTCTTAGAATCCGAATGCAAAAAGCTTTTAGATGATTTTTTTCTGACAAAGCGTAACTTGAAAGCCTAATTATTTTATACCCAAATAAGCAAATACAAAACAGTAGCATTCATCAGTACTATTTTTGAGCTGTTAAATATTCATTTGGCAGTAACAAATAATATTGTTTGGTAGTGCCAAATAATATTGAAGGAAAGAATTATTCTTATTTAAGGTGAAAAAGACATAGATTAAAATGTTAAAATGTAATTTTGTACTTTAATCACTTAAACGAAACAAGCTATGGATTTTATAAAACCTTTGATAGAGCAAAATAAAGATAGATATATCAATGAGTTGATAGACCTATTAAAAATACCATCTGTCAGCGCAGATCCAAAATTCAAAGAGGATGTGTTAAGAACTGCGGAATTTGTCAAACAAAAGATGGACGATGCAGGTTTGGACAACACTGAAATTTGTCCCACTAAAGGTTTCCCTATCGTTTATGGTGAAAAAATTATAGATAATAAACTCCTACTGTATTAATATGGGCTAATACTCATGATGTACAACCGGCAAGATCCTTATGAATTATGGAATTCTCCACCTTTCGAGCCGGTCATAAAAGATGATATTATCTATGCTCGTGGTTCTGCGGACGATAAAGGACAGTTTTATATGCATGTCAAAGCAGTAGAGATGCTCATCAGTCAGCACGCACTGCCTTGTAATATAAAGATGATTATTGAAGGTGAAGAAGAAGTAGGTTCTGTACATCTAAGTGATTTTGTGAGAGCAGAAAAAGAGCGTTTGAGTTGTGATGTGATTTTGATTTCAGATACATCTATGATTGCTAACGATATTCCGTCTATCACTGTAGGTCTGAGAGGTCTTTCTTACATGGAAGTGGAAGTGACAGGTCCCAACAGAGATTTGCATTCCGGCGTATATGGTGGAGCTGTTGCAAATCCTGTCAACGTCCTATGTGAAATGATTTCCAAATTAAAAGATGAAAATAATCGTATCACTATCGAGGGTTTTTATGATGATGTAGTAGAATTAAGTCAGGAAGATAGGGATGCCATCAACGCAGTACCTTTCTCGGAAGAGGATTATGCAGCAGATTTAAAAGTAGGCAAAACTGCCGGAGAGAAAGGTTACACCACCATAGAACGTACTGCTATCAGACCCTCCTTAGATGTCAATGGTATTTGGGGTGGATATACAGGTGATGGAGCAAAAACGGTTTTACCGTCCAAAGCACATGCAAAGATCTCTATGCGTTTAGTACCCAACCAAACTTCCGACAAAATCAGTTCGCTATTTGAAAAACATTTTCAATCTTTAGCACCCGAATCTGTGACTGTAAAAATCAAAAGAGAACATGGTGGCGAACCGGCTGTCGTGCCTTCTGATTCTTTAGAATACAAAGCAACCGAAAAAGCAATGGAACACACTTTCGGAGTAAAACCTTTACCGCAAAGAGGTGGAGGCAGTATTCCCATCGTTGCTCTATTTGAAGAAGAACTCAAAGTAAAAACTGTTTTGATGGGTTTTGGATTAGATTCTGATGATATCCACTCTCCTAACGAACATTACGGGATTTTCAACTTTCTGAAAGGGATAGAAACTATTTCTTATTTCTTTAAATTCTTTACTGAAGAATTTCTAAGTAAATAATCCGTTTGAAGATTTATTCATTCAGCTCTATATTGTATTACTCGTCCTTATAGTGAGAAATATTAGGTGTCATATTTCTTATTCTAACCTCTCATTTAAAAAGCAGTATATTTACAGCTTTTTAACAACTTACTTATTAAATGAGACAAACAATCAAGCACCACAAAAATATATGGTTGCGCCATGATTTGATGGCAGGAATTTCTGTTTTTTTAGTTGCTTTACCACTGTGTCTTGGAATTGCTTTGGCATCAGGTGCTCCCTTATATGCCGGTATTTTTTCAGGAATTATTGGAGGTTTGATTGTAGGAATTCTTAGTGGAGCTAAGTTGGCAGTCTCCGGTCCGGCGGCAGGATTGGCGACAATCGTCTATACCGCAATTACCAGTATGGGCGATTATAGAATTTTTTTACTTTCCGTTATTATAGCCGGTGTCTTTCAATTGACCTTAGGCATTTTGAAATTTGGAGGTATTGTTTATTACTTTCCGACTTCTGTCATCAAAGGCATGCTTGCAGCAATAGGTATTATGCTGATAGTCAAGCAATTTCCACTTGTATTAGGTTTGGAGAATTTTAGTTTCAAAGAAGAGTTTCATTTTAGGGAAGTCATTCAAGGAATTGCTCCCGGTGCAGTAATGATAGCTTTCTTATCCTTGTTAGTTCTTTTGATTTTTAATTATCCCAAATTAAAACACAAAATAAAACTACCTTCTTCATTAATCGCAGTTTTGGTCGGAGTAATGGCTAATTACGTATTTAACCTTTTAAACAATGATTGGGAACTACATTCTTCTCAGTTAGTCAACATACCTACTGATGTATTTTCAAGAATTACTTTTCCAAAATTTTCAGGTATCTTTAATAGATTAGTATGGGAAAATGGTCTTGTAGTGGGTCTGATAGCTACTTTAGAAACCTTGTTGAGCATAGAGGCCATCGACAAAATTGATAAAGAGAAAAACAACACGCCTGTCAATAGAGAATTAATTGCACAAGGTATCGGAAATGTCAGTTGTGGTATGATAGGTGCATTGCCCATTACTGCAGTTATCGTAAGAGGCTCGGCAAATGTGGATGCCGGTGGAAAATCAAAATTGTCCACTATTACACACGGCTCTTTATTACTTCTGACTGTTACTACGATACCTTTTATACTTAATCTGATTCCTTATGCATCGTTAGCAGCCATATTGATTATCACCGGTTACAATTTGACCAAACCTGTCTTGTACAAAAGTATGTTTGCTCTCAAGAAAGAACAATATATTCCATTTATAGTAACGATTGTCATTACACTGATTGCTGATTTGCTAATAGGGGTAGGTATTGGTTTTTTAGTGGCACTTTATTTCATAGTCCATCACAATTTTAAAGCGGATTACCAACTCCATACTTCCCAGCAAAATGGTCAAGAAGTGGCAACTATTTATATTGGGAATCAAGCTTCATTTTTAAATAAAGCCAAGCTCAAAAAAATCTTAGAGTTGATTCCGGCGGGAACTCATTTGACCATTGATGCCACGATGTGTCCGCAAGTGGATTACGATATAATAGAAGTTATTTCCGATTTTGAAAGTAGGGTAAAAGAAAAAAATATCCAATTAGAATTGGTAGGAATCAAACTAAACAAAATCGCCAGTCTCCATTAAGGATTGCATTCTACCCAAAAACCTCATTTGAATATATAACACAAAAAAAGACCGCCAAAATGGCGATCTTTATATAAAGTAAGCTTGGATTTAGATTATCCTTGCTTAAATTTCTTAACTGCTTCGGTTAATCTTGGTATCACTTCAAAAGCGTCACCTACTACACCATAATCAGCTGCTTTGAAGAAAGGAGCTTCAGGATCTTTGTTGATGACTACTATTACTTTTGATTGGTTGACACCGGCTAAGTGTTGGATAGCACCGGAAATACCAATTGCGATGTACAAATTAGGGTGAATCGCCACACCTGTTTGTCCAACGTGTTCGTGATGAGGTCTCCAACCTGAATCAGCTACCGGACGAGAACAAGCAGTAGTAGCACCTAATGCTGCTGCTAAATCTTCGATGATACCCCAGTTTTCAGGACCCTTCAAACCACGACCGGCAGAAACTACTAATTCGGCTTCAGGAAGCGGAACCATACCACCGGCTGCATCAGAATCCGTATTTGTTTTCACAATATTTACTTTACCGGCAGCAACGTTTGCACTTGTAGCCTCAACAGTTGCAGAACCTGCACCGGCTTTTGCACCGTAAGAGTTAGACGCCAAACCGATAATTTTATTTTCTGTATTAATTTGAACATTCGCAAACGCTTTACCTGAATATGCAGATTTTTTCACTACAAATCCGTTAGCAGTTTCAGGTACACTTACAGCACCGGATACATAACCAGCTTCTAACTTGACAGCTAACCTTGGTGCGACGGCTTTTGCTCTTGAACTTTGAGAAAAAACGACAACATTAGCACCATTTGCTTTTGCCAATTCTGCTAAAGCTGATGCATGTGTTCCTGAATCAAAATTATCCAAACCTGCATCTGCAATATGTAAAACTTTTGTTGCACCAAATTCACCAAGTGCAGCCAAATCTGTATTTGAAGCAGAACCTAAAGCGACACCAATCGCCTCTGTACCCAATTGATTTGCGACGGCTGCTGCATAAGATGCGATCTCATGGCTACTTTTTTTAACATCGCCGCCTAATGTATCTATATAATATAATACTGACATTTTATATCACTTTTGCTTCGTTATGTAATAAATTTACTAACTCGTCCATATTTTCAGGATCGATAAGTTTCACATCTGCTTTTGCAGGTGGTAACTCATATTTAACCACTGTTGTTTGAGTAGCAACACTTTGAGGCTCTACTACTTTCAAAGGTTTTGTTCTTGCTGACATAATTCCTTTCATATTCGGAATTTTTTCTTCAGCCATACCTTTTGCAGCACTGAGGACAAATGGTGTAGCAACTTCAACAGTTTCTGTACCACCCTCAATAGTTCTTTCAATAGTAGCTGTAGAACCGTTAATATCTAATTTTTCACCATAAGAGACAAATGGCAAGTCTAATAATTCTGCTAACATACCACCAACGCTTGAGCTATTGTGACTGATAGTTTCATTACCCAAAAGAATAACGTCATAAGCGCCATCTTTAGCTACCGCAGCTATATTAGAAGCGATTCCAAAAGAATCCAAATCATCAGTTGTATTGATACGGATAGCATCATCAGCACCAATTGCTAAAGCTTTACGGATGACTTGATCATTATCAGCGCCACCCACGTTGACAACAGTTACAGTACTTCCACCGATAGCATCTCTCAACTCTACTGCGCGACCGAGCGCATACCAAGAGTCAGCAGGATTCAAAATCCACTGTACTCTATCATTGTTAAATTTAGTGTCGTTATCTACAAAAGAAATTTTTGTAGTCGTATCCGGCACTAAACTAATACATACTAAGAATTTCATAATTTAGAATTGTTTTAAATTTTTTGTTCGTGCGAAAATATACATTTTTAATTATTTATTATAATGATATTGGGCTTCCAGACCATTAAATGACTATAAAGCAACTTATTGTTGAAAAAAATACCCCTTTCATCATAAGAATCAACAGATAAAAAAACACTTTCGTTGAGAGTTTTATATTATATAAAGTTTAAGCTAAATAAATTGAAAGAATATCCTAATAAATTTTTATAGAATTTATTTCATACGGTATTAATTATCAGCCACATATAACATCTGCTAAAAATAAATAGATTTATAAACCTCCTAAAATCAACTCCATCATGTACTTTTGTCTTTTTATAATGACTTTCGGTTTATCGGTTTCATAGAGTAATATCCTTAAAAATTATTTAATGCAAAGTAACATAGAAAACATCTTACTGTCATCCAAAATTTTCAACCACAAGACACCTATTTTAATAGCTTGCAGTGGCGGTAGAGATTCTATGGCATTACTCTTCGCTATGATTCATTGTAAGTTTAAAAATATTGAAGTGGCACACTGTAATTTTAATTTGAGAGGCAAAGAATCTGATGAAGAAGAACAGTTTGTAAAAAATTATTGCGGACAACATCAGATACCTTTTCATTCAGCTTCTTTCCAAACCGAAGATTATGCCAAGTCTCATCATATTTCCATAGAGATGGCGGCTCGTCAATTGCGATATGATTTTTTTGAAAAAATAAGAAAAGAAAAAAAATTGCACCTGATTGCTGTCGCTCATCATCAAGACGACCAACTCGAAACCATACTCTTAAATCTTCTACAAGGAACCGGCATACACGGATTGAAAGGAATGCAGGAGAAAAATGATAAGATAATCCGCCCTTTACTTAAAACTTCTCGAAGTGTCATCAATCAATATATTCAGGATAATAAAATTCCTTATCATGATGATAGTTCGAATGAAACAGACGACTACAAACGCAATTTTATCAGAAACCAAATTAGTCCATTATTCAAAAATATCAATACTAACTATTTACAGGAGATATCAGATTTCTCACAAAGGATGGTAGAAAGTGAAATTCTGTATAGCCAACAAATAGAAAAAATTAAAACCAAAATTCTAAAACCTTGGAAAGAAGGACACGAATTGCATTTTCATTATCTATTATATCATCCGGCTTGCAATACACTATTTCACGAATTATTGACACCTTTTGGCCTGAGTAAAAAACAAATCGAAGAACTCATACTCACGGTACAAGGTAATAAAAAGCAAAATGCCTCCGGTCAGCAGTTTTTTTCTAAAAACTACCGTTTTATTCTTGATAAGAAAAAGTTTTATATTTTACCCAATGACACATTGCTTGCTTCTTTACTCAGTTTTGATAAGCTACCTAGAAATATTATTTTCAACGAGTATAAAATTTCTGTCAGACAAGTTCCCATTCAAAAGCTCAGTATCAAAAAATCAGAACGATATGCATATTTTGATGCGGCAAAAATTGATTTGCCTTTATTAATAACCTATCCTCAAGTCGGTGATTATTTTTATCCTTTCGGCATGGGAAAACCGGTCCATCCTAAAAAGCCCGGCAAGAAAAAGCTTTCAAAATACTTTAAAGATACTACAATACCTGTCGCCGTGCGAGAGCGAACGCCCATTCTCAAATCAGGTAATAAAATCATTTGGGTAGTAGGCCACCGCATGGATGATCGTTTCAAAATTACCGATACAACTCAAGAAGCTGTTGTCATGTGTATCAAAGCAAAATAAATTCAATGACAGTCAGAACAAAATTTTTAATCCTAAGACAAAACCCGTCTAACTTCCTCCACATCTTTGTGAATCTGCTTCGTCATTAAGTCAATACTATCAAATTTTTTGTCCGCACGGATATAATCTTCAAATACCAATCTGATTTCTTCGCCATAGATATTTCTATCAAAGTCTAAAATATAGACCTCAATTCTCAAATTGCCGTTGTTTTCTATGGTAGGTCGATGTCCGATACTGAGTGCTCCTTTGTATTTTTCACCTTGGATATATACCCATACCGCATAAACTCCCGCCGGCGGAATCAATTTATAGTCATCTCCTATTTCTACATTGGCAGTGGGGAAACCCAATGTTCTACCTAATTGATCACCTTTGACAACAACTCCTTCTATCATAAATGGATGAGCGAGCAATTTGTTGGCTTCTTTGATATCGGCTTCCATCAATGCTTTTCTAACTTTAGTCGAACTGACAGAAATCTCATCTATCGTCTGTGCAGAAATCTCATCTACCTGATAATGAAATTCTTCACTCAAATCTCTCAACAAATGAATATCACCTTGTCTGCCATTCCCGAATTTATGATCATAACCTATCACGATAATGGAAGGTTTGATATATTTGACCAATACATCTTTGACATAATCCTTGGCTTCAGTAGAGGCAAAATCTTTGGAAAAAGGAGTAATAATCAAATTGTCCAAACCAAAGCTTTCAAATAAACGAATTTTCTCGTCTATGGTGGATATCAGCTTCATCTTTTTCTCGGGAAAAAGTACTATTCTTGGATGTGGGTCAAAGGTCAGCAAGACACTTTCACCACCTCTTTCTTTTGCAAGTTCGTTGATTCGCTGTATAATTGCTTGATGACCAAGATGCACACCATCATAAGTACCTATTGTCAAAACAGGATTCTTAAAATTAAATTCTTGCTGTATTCCCTTAAATATTTTCATACTGCTAAGCAATTATGGATTGCATATTACGAATTAATTCATCAATTTTCAAAGCATCTGTTACAGAATACTCACCAATGGCTTCTCTACGGAGTGACGCCAAATAAGCTCCATTATTCATCGCTTCCCCAAAGTCATTGGCTATACTTCTGATATAAGTGCCTTTGCTGCATTTTATTTTAAAATGGATAAACGGCAACTCTATCCGGATAATTTCAAAGTCATAGATTTCTATTTCTCTACTTTTGAGTTGTATCTCCTCTCCTTTTCTCGCTTTGTGGTAAGCCGAACTTCCATCTACCTTGATGGCAGAATGTATCGGAGGGATTTGGGAGATTTTCCCCTTAAAAAGCTCTACTGTTTGAAATATTTCTTTCTCTGTGATATGTGAAATGTCAAAAGTCTGATTGACAGGCATTTCCGTATCAAAACAAGGTGTTGTGGCTCCCAAATAAAAACTGCCGGTATAAATTTTATAGCAATCTTGAATTTCAGTGATTTTCTTAGTGTTTTTTCCGGTACACACTATCAAAAGTCCGGTAGCTTTGGGATCCAAAGTTCCGGCGTGTCCCACCTTTAACTTTTTGATATGTCTTTTGAGCGTAAACTTGATTTTATTGACCACATCAAAAGATGTCCAATCCAAGTCTTTGTCTATGAGAAAAGTTTGACCTTCTTGTAACGATTCAATATATGATTCTTTGCTCACTAAATGAGTGCTTAAAATTGATAGTTTCTAATGAATTATGGTTGAGGTTGATTCCAAAAATAGATGAGCAGGACAATACCTATAATAATACGGTAATATCCCCAAAATTTGAAACCGTATTTTGTCAATAAAGCGATAAAAGATTTGATGGCAATCATTCCAATTATAAAGGCAACCACATTTCCTATCAAAAACAAGACAATATGGTTACTATCTTGTAAAATCATCTCGTAGCCTTTCATTTCATGTAGTGTACCTTTCCCCCATGTTTTTAAAACGACAGAATACCCTGTAGCTGCCAACATGGTCGGCACAGCCAAGAAAAACGAAAATTCGGCAGCAGCTTTTCTACTGAGTTTTTCGCTCATCCCTCCGATAATAGATGCGGCAGACCGACTTGTCCCCGGCATCATGGCCAGACATTGCCAAAAACCAATCTTCAAAGCTTTTACAAAGGTGACTTCTTTTTCATCGTGGATTTGAGGATGCTGAAACCATTTGTCCACAAATAATAATACGATACCGCCTAAAACCAAAACCGTGGAAATAGCTATTTGATTTCCTAGTACAGCTTCTATTTTATCATCAAACAAAAAACCAAAAAACAAAGCCGGTATGACTGCAATAGCTAATTTGTAATAAAAATTGAGATTGGAAAAGTCAAAGAATTTCCTCCAGTACAAAACGACTACCGATAAAATAGCTCCTAATTGAATAGAAATCTGAAACATTTTCAAAAACTCGGTTTCCTCCATTCCCAATAAAGTGGCTGTAAAACCAATGTGTGCGGTAGATGAGATAGGTAAATACTCAGTGAAACCTTCTACTATTGCAAGAAGGATAGCTTGAAAATAAGACATGATGTTTATGCTTGTTCAGAGGGTCTTTTCATAATGGCAAAAATTTCCACTACAAAACCAAGTAATACAACGGCCGGTGCAACAGAAATACGTCGGGTAGAATAGATTTTCTCTACATCAAATATAGTCGGATCAGGATTAGCCTTGCCTGCCATCAAAATAAAGCCCAATACTATCAAAAGTACACCTATTCCCATCAGAATATAGTTGGTTTTATTAAAAAGAATAGCTCCTTCACCTCTCGGTATTCTATTGATCAATCGTTCTAAAGAGTTTTTCCCTTTGACGACATTTTTTGTAGTTGTATTTGTTTTCTTTGCCATTTCCCAACAAAAGTAAATAAAAATTATGAAAGAAGATTTCCGGTCAATGTCTCTTTTAAAAATTTGAATATTATAACTGATTAGTACAGTTCATCCAATTTCGTTTTCAAATACTTATTGACCGAGAAATAGGTACTGACAAAACAAATCACCAAACCTATAACTATCAGTGCCAATGCCGCCAAACCCAAATAGAGATAATCACTTTGCTGGATATTGAGCAAGCTGTATTTGTATTGCAGATAATAAACACCACCACCTATTAAAAGTATCGCTATTATTCCGCTAAACAGACCTGACAGCGTACCCTTGCCCACCATCGGTTTGACAATAAACCATTTTGTAGCCCCTATCAACTGCATCGTTCTAATGGTAAACCGTTTTGAGTACATCATCAATCGTATCGTATTGTCTATCAATGAATATGCAATGATTAAAAGTATCAGAATGACGATGATTCCTACCGTACTTACTTTTTTCAAATTAGCATTGACAAGTTCTAAAGCCGCATTGGAATAATTGATATTTTTCACTCCGCCGATAGCCATCAAATCACTTTTGACTAATTTGATAGAGTCCGGTACGGAATATTCATTTTTAATCGTTAAAAGATATGCATCATATAAAGGATTAAATCCGGCAATGTCTTCTATGTTTTGATTGAGTTCTTTTTCAAAATTTTTAATTGCATCTTCTTTGCTGACAAAATTCATGGATTTGATATACTCTTTGGTCAACAAAGCTGTTTTTACAGAATCTATTCCTCCTTGTGTAATATCCCTATTGAGCTCTACTTCAATTTCTATACTTTCTTTTATTTGTATCAAAGCTTTATTGATTCCAAAAAAGAGCATAAAAAGGCTTCCCACCAAAAAAAGTATCAGTGTCACGCTGATAATTACATATCTGAATGAAGTCCTCGACTTTTGGGATGATTGTTTACCTTGTTTGTCTGACATAAATGGATTTTATAATCTTTAAACTGTAAATAATAAAATTTATTATTTATAAACCGTAAATATAAGGATAGATTCAGGTTTTATAAAAATACTTTCACGATATAATATTTTGGGCTACTTATTTCTTTTAACTATTTTAGCAAACAAAGAAAATTTATCTTCGCAGACATGAAAGAATTAAACTTAGGTATGGAGATTTATCTTTTACCTACTTATTTTATAGATAGCGATCATCCTGATGTAATCAGTTATACAAAAAGAATCGTAGGTGATGAAAAAGACCCTGTACAGCAAGCCGTAAAATTATACTATGCCGTTCGGGATGAGTTTTGGTATAATCCATACAATATCAGCTTGAAACATAAAGAATTAAAGGCAAGTACTCTTCTTCACAGAGAGAAAAAGATGGGTTATTGTACCGAAAAAGCTTGTCTATACAATGCTACATTGAGGGTATTGGGCATTCCGAGTCGTTTTCATTTTTTTGATGTCAGAAATCATATTGGAGTAGAAAGATATACACAGCTCTTAAAAACAGACGTATTAACTTATCATGCTTGTAGTGAAGTGTACCTCAACGGAAAGTGGGTGAAAGCTACTCCTGCTTTCAATAAAGAATTATGTGAAAAAACAGGGGTTCAACCTTTGGATTTTAATGGGATAGACGATTCTATTTTTCAAGAGTTTTCTCCCGATGGTCGCGAGTTCATGGAATACATCCAAGATCACGGCACTTGTCACGATGTGCCACATGATATGTATGTGATGAATATGCGCAAACACTATCCGCAATTTTTCCCGGGAGATGGTTCAGATTTCAAAGTCTTTTAAAAAGACTTTACTCAACCAAATTCAAATAAAGCTTGTTATTGCAATATACGTTCTATAAAAAGCAACGAATAGTACGTTTTTTGTAGAAATCTATATATAAGTTTTTTTGATGCAGGCACTTTTAAGATTTTTTTCGGGTTACAGACCTTATTTTGTCTTAGGTGGGATACTGTTTTTATTTCTTTCCTGTAATCAAAACCGCAGGGTAAAAGTATATGAAGTACCAAATGAAGTGCAACCTTTTGTCTCCTCTTTTATTATCGAAGCTTCTAAAAGAGGAAAAAGACTCATTGTCGATGATTTAATCATCACCTATAAATACAACATTTTTACCTCCCAAGTACAAGCCGCCGGTCTATGTAGAAGGCGTTTTGGTCACACTCCCATTATCTATATTGATACGACAACTGTCAACTGGAAAGCGTCTAAAATGGCAAGAGAACAATTGGTTTTTCACGAACTTTGTCATTGCATCCTTGATCGTGGACACAAAAAAGATACCTTAGACAATGGGAATTATGCCAGTATAATGAAACCCAGTGGAGAAGTTTTATATGGTGATGTTTTATCCAAATATAAACGCGATTATTATATAGACGAAATTTTCAATCCCAATACTTCAGCACCTGTCTGGTCTTTTGTGGATGAAAGATATTATGAGAAGTATAATCGGGATACCTTATATTATGAAAATTTCAAACCTGCTGTGACAGATTCTTTACTTTCAAACAACAAACTAATAGACACAGCAGTCTATGACAGTATTCACTACAAAGATTGGTCTTTGGGTCAAAATAAAATTGTCAGAAGATGGGTGCAAAATGGAAGATTAGAATTAGAAACTTATCAAAAAGGTACTTATTACATCCCTTTTTACTATCATATACCGACAAATGAAAATTTTGAAATACGGGTCAAAATGATGATAGTCGGAAATAAAAAAGGACAAATGGCATTGTACTGGGGCGGTAGTAGCAGTAAAGATGCTTTTGTCTTTCAAGTAAATGAAAGCGGAATTATATCCATCGGTCAAGTAGGAAAAGGAATGGCATCGGTCAACAGCAAACTTTCAATCAATAAGAGCTTTTACAATGAACTCACCATTCGAAAAGTCGATGCATTTTATTATTTTTATCTCAATGGTCAGTTTATCGACAATCTGATGTTTGAACCCTTTAAGGGCGATTTGCTGGGTGTGGGTATCAGTGGCGATGCGACAGAACTATGGGTGAACAATATTTTAATTTCACATATTTACACAGGTGATTCTACACAATTAACGACAATAGAAAAAGAATTGCCTTAGAGATTTTGGTCGAGTTCCAATTGTAAACTCTTGTTATCAATAAATTTTATTAACGAAAAGCATCGAGATTGGTACAGCTATTGTATATTATCTTTACAAAGTCAAAAATGAAGCTTATTTTATTCATTATTATTTGTTTTTTATTTGTTGCTGCTTGTCAGACATCTGACCAAAAGCAAGTTGACAATTCAAATATCCAAGCTATTGATACCGCCGATAATCAACCTAAAACATCTTTTAAAAATGAACACAATGCCCAAAATTCTTTGGATTGGCACGGAACTTATACCGGTAAAATACTTCTAACAAGCGAACCACCAATTCAAGTAGAATTAGAATTAGAATTAGATTTAGATGGGGATTACGAACTTGAATTATTTAAAGATCAGCAGACCAAAACAGAGGCTAAAGGTCAGATTTTGTGGTCTTCTGATGGACAAACAATCACTCTTTCAGGATGGAAAGACGGAAACAACCAATTTTTCGTAGCTGAAAATTATCTGATACAATTAGATCAAAACGGAAATAAATTAGATTATCAATTAAATAAAGTATTCGATGAAGATTAGAAATTATGTATTGATGAGTGCAATCGTCTTATTAGCACTTTCATGTAAAAGCACAAAGGTAAGCACTGATGTGAAAGCTCAAACAACCACATTGGAAAACACTAAATGGAGATTAGTAGAAGTACTGGGTAAGCCTATCGCAGAGTATGGCGAGTTGATGAAAACGCCCGAGTT
Organism: Chitinophagales bacterium; assembly: GCA_023957215.1. Lineage (GTDB taxonomy): Bacteria > Bacteroidota > Bacteroidia > Chitinophagales > JADIYW01 > JAMLHH01. The sequence goes on along the minus strand of JAMLHH010000015.1, from coordinate 64,943 downwards.
TGTCTTCGATTCTAAGGAAGGTCGCATCAGTGGGAATGCAGGTTGCAATCAGATTTTTGGTTCTTACAAACTACTTGGAGGTAATCGTATTGAGTTTGGAGCTTTAGCAAGTACTATGATGGCTTGTCAAAACATGAATCTCGAAAAGATTTTTAACAAAAGTATTCCCATTATAGATACCTATGCCATTTATGACAACAATGAATTGGTCTTGACGAAAGCCAAAATGTCTCCGGTTTTTAGATTTGTAAAAGTACAAGAATAAACCGGCTATTTAATCTATTGTAGAGGTAAGCAACCTGCGCCTCTACAATAGAGAATACATTTATTTGCGTCTGCCCATCACTACACATTAAATGATTACATCACTATCTCTATCATTTATCATTTCCAAAAAATGATTATATTCACTATATGAAAATACTCATAGTAGAAGATGAAATAGAACTACAAAATACAATCAAAGATTCTTTGGAAAAAAGTGATTTTATTGTAGAAACCGCATCTGACTATTCGGAAGGGATAGAAAAGACGGTTTCCTTTGAATATGACTGTATTTTATTGGATATCATGCTACCGGATGGCAGTGGATTAAAACTATTGGAAGAACTGAAAGCGATGAAAAGAGAAGAAGCAGTCATCATCGTTTCTGCAAAAGATTCTTTAGACGATAAGATAGACGGACTTAATTTGGGGGCTGACGATTATATGACCAAACCTTTTCACTTAGCAGAGTTGACAGCCCGTGTGAAAGCAGCTATTAGAAGAAAAAATAATCATGGAGTAAATTTTCTTTCTTGGAAAAACCTGCAACTCGACCCTGATAACAGAACAGCGAAAGTAGATGGAAAAGACATAGAACTCAATCGAAAGGAGTTTGACTTATTGTATTATTTTATTTCCAATCCCAATAGAGTAATCACAAAAGTATCTATTGCCGAGTACGTTTGGGGCGATCATACCGAAGATGCTGACAGCTTAGATTTTATCTATTCACAAATCAAAAATCTCAGAAAGAAACTTCAACAATTTGAGTCCGATGCCAATATCAAATCTGTTTATGGAATAGGATATAAATTTTCATGAAAGAAAGAACGCTCAAATATTATACTTACCGATACTTATTGATTGCCGTTTTGATAATTATTGCAATTTGGGCAGCCTCTTTTTATTGGTTGATTATCAAAGAGGTATATGACACCATTGATAAAAGTTTAAACAATAGTAAAAACCGTATCATAGCAAATGCAAAAATAGATACCGATATACTGAATACTCGTGAATTTGGAATAGGTAATTTTATGATTACACCTTTACCCGGAGAGGATTATTCTGAAAACATACATATTTACAGCACCCAAGTAAATATCGGCAAACTGGGAAATGAATATCCTGCCCGAATGTTACAGACTATCTTTCACATTAATAATCAGTATTTTCAGTTGGAAGTGTATGCTTCTACTTTAGAAGATGACGAGTTTTTGCAAAATTTATTACTTTCATTGATAGTACTCTATTTTTCAATAGTCATCAGTATTATTTTCATCAATTATTTTGTTTTGGATAAAGCACTCCGGCCATTTTATGCCATTCTAAAAAAATTAAAAATATACCGAATTGATAAATCCAATAATTACCTCAGTGTACAATCTCCCATCAAAGAGTTTAATGAGTTAGACGTTGAATTGTACGGTATGACACAGCGAAATGAAAAAATTTACAATTACCAAAAAGATTTTATCGGCAATGCTGCCCATGAGCTGCAAACGCCACTTTCCATTATTTCAAATAAAATAGAATTATTGATGGAGGATGAAAATATTTCGTTCTCCATTGCAGAAAAAATCAATGAAGTTTATCTGGCAGTTTATCGTCTAAAAAATTTAAACAAGTCACTTCTGACCTTAGCAAAAATTTCAAGTGGGCAATTTCCTGAAAAGAAATTGATACATTTTAATCCGTTGATACACTCTATTGTAGAAAATCTGACTGAGCTTTCCGATTTTAAAACTGCTCATATTCAAATTATCGAAAATGGAAATTTTGATTTCTCGATGAATGAAGAACTTGCACACATTCTTATTTTCAATTTGATTAAAAATGCAGTTACTCATAGTGAAAAGCAAACAGTCATTAAAATATTAATAGAAAAGAACAGCATTTATATTCAAAATCCGGGTAAACAGAAATTAGACGAACAAATGATTTTCAAACGATTTTATAAAAACAATCAAAGCAAATCATCTACCGGACTCGGTCTTTCTATTGTAGAAACGATAATTCAACTTTATCCTGCCCTCTCTATTCAATATCAATATCAAGACAAACACATTTTTGCTCTTAGAAAAAGAAAATAATTCTTTTGTTTCTAAGCGATTCCCAATTCTTTCCAGATTTGGGTGACACCTTTGTCATCGTAAATAAAATTATTCATCATAAAATGATAGATTATGAAAAAGAACATGTATTATTTGAAAGGTATTTTCACGATAACCTTGTTATTCATGGGCTTACAATTATACGCCCAAAAGACTGTCTTGCAATTGAATGAGCTGCCTAAGGAAGCACAAACTTTTATTAGCAAACATTTCAAAGATTATCAACTGCAAGTGATTACCCAAAAAACCAAACATTATTTCGTCAAAGAATATGAGGTCTATTTTCAGGATCGTACTAAGATAGAATTTGACAGTGAAGGAAATTGGAAAGAGGTAGAAGGAAAATACAAAGCAATCCCCTCAGGTTTTATTTTACCTGAAATCAAAAACTATATCGCCAAAAATTTCCCAACTACACAAATCGTTGAAATTGAAAAGAAAACTTGGAAATATGAAGTCAAATTGAATAATCGTTTAGAATTAGAATTTGATAGCAAAGGAAACTTCATCAAAATAGACGACTAATATCTTTTAAACAAATAGAATCTTTCACCAATAAAATTTATTAAATATGAAATCGCACTTTTTTAAAATCATCGTCTTAGCAACATTTATCTTTTCATTCATCGCTTGTAAAAAAGATGGAACGGCGCAGACACCAACAAACAATAACAATATTCCCAACACATCCCAAACCATTATCAGTGAGTATTTTCCCAATGCCAAAATCATTAAAATCGAGAAAAAAATAACACCCGATAACGATGGTACAGTCTATGAAATCAAATTAGACAATGGTTTTGAAATAGAATTTGATGCCAATGGGAAAGTAACAGATATTGATGGCAATCATCAAAGAATCCCTGACGGTCTTCTCCCCAAAAATATATTGGAATACGTACAAGCTCACTATCCTAATTTATTTATCGTAGAAGTAGATTATGAAACTTATGGTTATGAGATTGAGCTAAATAATGATATTGACTTACATTTTGACTCAAATGGAAATTTCCAGTCTGTAGAGGACAACCATTAAAGGAGAAAAATCCAATATAATTTTACGAAGTTTTTAAAGTACGAAGTCATTCTATTTTAAAAACTTCGTGCTTTTAAAGAATCTCTGAAAAACAACGATTTTAAATTTTAAACACAAACTTCCTTATAGCCTAAATTCCGCAAGCGTTATTCACAATAACCTCTTGAAAGCTTCATAAATAAAGGCTTGCAGAAGCTGCAAGCCTTCCAATGTTTTTCACTACTTTAGTGATATGTACAAAACATTGAATTCAAATATAAGTTCTTTGGCGAATAGCAATGATTGCCACCTATTCTAAGCATGGAGTTGCAGATTTCTATATGATAACGAGCTGGGTAGTAGAGGCATACAGGCCAAAAATACGATTATTCTGATATCACTGTTAAGCTCAATCTACACAACATTTTGCGGTGGGAGTGCAACCGAAGACGTTAACTACATTCGAGAAAACACACTTAATCCGTCTGAAGGAATCGAGAATTCCATCAGCAGATACAATTCTAAGAGCAAATAAGAATTGTCTGTTGTGATTTCCTGCAAACCAAATAGGTAAAGAGAATAAAGTCAATATCAACACTCGTATGAATCTTTTGGCCAAGACAATCAATTTAAACAGATTGACTCCTCAGATAAGACACCCAGTGCGTGATTATGTGTAATTCACTCCGGCTGAAAAATACGATGCAACCTACAGTTATAAAGGGCTACGAGGATATTTCTCTGGTGTTGCAATATCGAAGATATTTCCTCGATTGAAGGCAGAAATGGAAAACTTCAACGTGAAGACCGAGCAACTTGCTACTCATAAAGAGATATTGAGTTATTAAAAGCAGAAGGTATCCATCCACAAAGAGCACGGATGGACAGTGGTTCTTACATCAAAGAAGAGAGTAACCGGTTTTTTCCATCAGATGGGTACTCACTTTTTCATCAGAGCCAATCAATCTGAAAATCTCTTGTCTGCAATTTCTAAATTAGAAAATTGGAATAGCTGTACGATTGGAGTGAAAACTATCAAACCAATAGTATGGGATATAACTTCAGGAAGCGTACCCATCCGTATAATTGCTTATAGGCAACCCAATTCGCAAGGGCAAACCAATGCTTTTACTGGTGATGCTTACATTTGCATCAATCATCACCAATGACTGGGCGATTTCGAACGAGACGCCATCATTTTCTACAATAAAAGAGGAGGCAGTGAACGTGTGTTTCATTCAAAAACAATGACTTCAACTGGAAATACATACCTCATAGTGACTTAAGAGTATAATACCGTTTACCTAATCGTACGGCTTTTGCCTATATTCTTTATCGGTTCATTATAAACTCATTTGTTGGTCTGGTAGAGGATAGATACTTCTTCAGTTAAAGAAGTTTATTTTTAAGTCATTTGTATTCCTCTTAAAATAGTCAAAACTGGCAGAAGCACCTACTATGATTTGCCACCTAAAACGAAGCGGATTGAAATAGTTTAACTCTGGCTTAAACAAATGAGTTTAATCTAAACAAAAAGCTCTCCTGAGTTAGCTATCAAGTGACAGAACTGGGTAGGGGAAGTTGTGTTCAAAAATTAGATTTTGGGATACCAAAGCCCATACCAAACCTACTCATAGAGGTAAAAACCTACTTGTAAAATAAATCAGCTAACCAAAAATTAGTCGTGCGGAATTTAGGTATAGGCTAAAATAGGGTTACAAAACAATAAAAAATATGACATAGAATTTTCTATATCTTTGTCATAAATATTTGTAAACCATGCAGTTTTTCTACACTCTTTTTATGATGACTTTATTGTGGGTTTCTTGTAAAAATAACAGTACCAAAGCCGAAATTGCTAATGAAGCTCCATTGGCTGAGAAGGTAGAAGACACCAAGGATGAACCCCAACCCGTAGAGAGTCATCCTGAAATTCATTATCAAATAATACACAAACCTGATTGGTCCGGAAAAGAAGATACAACTTTCGAAGGTTTACAACATTTAGATATTCTAATAGCTATCAACAGGACAGACAGTACTTACCTAAAAAGATTAGACAGTGTAGTAGTCCCCGACAGATATGACTTAGATTTGGATGCTTATATGCCTTTCCCAAAAGAAATTGCACTACTCAAAGATATATCCAAAATTATCATCTTTTCCAATCCGTTTCAAGCTTTTGGAGCATACGAAAATGGAAAACTCGTCTTACAAGGGCAGACAAATAGTGGAAGACAGACACATCCCACACCTCCAAAACTGTATTTTACCAATTGGAAAGCAAGACAAAGCAGAAGTACAGTCGATAGAAGTTGGATATTAAATTGGAATTTTAATATCAGTAATTATGAGGGAATTGGTTTTCACCAGTATGGCTTGCCCGGTTATCCTGCTTCTCACAGTTGTCTGAGATTACTGAATCATCATGCTTATTTTTTATACAATTGGGCAAATCAATGGATTTTAAAAAATGACCAATTAGCAGCAAAAGGTACACCGGTCATTGTATATGGAAAATACCGGTTTGATCAGCCGGCACCTTGGCACGATTTGATACAAAATCCACAGTCAATGATTTATACGCAAGACAGTATGAATCATATTATCCAACCATATTTGGAAGAGATTTTAGAAGCTCAAATGCAAAGGCAAGAATATCTCAAAACTTTGGAAGTTTCTCCCAACCTCTAATCAAAGCAACTTTTTATCAAATGATTCATATTGAATATATCGCCTTCGATATAATCCAATTATTTTATTCATATTTATTAAACTCTAATGAGAAAATCAATTATATTGTCTAAAATTTAAAAAATGATGAATAAAGTATTTTTATTCTTAATGGTGGCTTTCACAGCTGTCATAGCTTATGCATCTAACGGCGATGAAGTTTTAGGAGTATGGTTAGTGCAAGATAAAGATGCCAAAATCGAATTATACAAAACTTCAAATGGAGAATTGAGAGGGAAATGTATCTGGCATAAAAATCCCAACCAGAAAGATATCTATAATAAAGACCCTAAAAAGAGAAATGAGTCCGTTATCGGTAAAGATTACGTTTGGGGTTTCACTTGGGACAACGACAAGACAGAATGGCCCAATGGAAAGGTTTATAAAGACGGAAAAGAATATTGCGGGAAAATAAAAATGAATCCTGACGGAACTTTATTCTTAAAAGGAAATATATGTGGAACCTTTTTAGGAAAAAAGAATACTTGGACTCGAACATCCAAATAAGCCTTAGATTTTCGATGACGATACACTTTATAAATTTATCATTTTAAACTTTCATCAAAGCTTTCATTTTTCATTAAAAAAACACGAACATGCGCATACATGCATTTACAGATGACGTATTAGGAAACAGGGATGCGACATCCATAGCACAAGCTATCAAAAACAAAGACATCAGTATTCACGAAGTCGTAGAGGCAACTATTAACAGAATAGAAAAAGTCAATCCTGCTCTGAATGCAATGGTCATCAAAACCTATGACGAAGCTCTACACGCCAAAGGTGCCAACGTTAAAGGTTTTTTCTATGGTGTACCTACACTTATCAAAGACAATTGTGATTTAAAAGGATATCCAACGCAACACGGTACCGGAGTTTTTAAAGCCAAACCGGCAAAGAAGAACAGTGCTTTTGTAGATCAATTATTATCTACAGGACTTAGTTACATCGGCAAATCCACCATGCCTGAATTAGGATTGATTTGTAGTACGGAAAATGAAAGATGGGGTATCACGCGCAATCCATGGAATACCGATTACACATATTGGGATCTTCATCGGGATCAGCCAGCTTGGTAACCAGTGGAGCGGTAGCTATCGCACAGGCAAATGATGGTGCCGGCTCTACCAGAATCCCTGCCAACTGTTGTGGATTAGTAGGTTTAAAACCAACAAGAGAAAGATTAGTCAATCACGACGGCACAAAATTCCTGCCCATCAATATGGTTTACGAAGGAGTCTTGACACGAAGTGTAAGAGATACGGCTGCTTTTTACGCTGAAGCAGAAAAGTTTTACAAAAATCCAAAATTTCCTGCCATCGGAAATGTAACAGCCCCTCTGAAAAGAAGACTAAAAATTGCGTTTTTTGAAAACCCACCTATTGGAGAAACCGGTCATATGCACGATGATATCAATAGAGTACAACAAGAAACCGCAAAACTTTTAGAATCTTTAGGACATTATGTAGAGATGATACCCATGCCGTATAACGTAGAGAAAATGAAACAATATTATCTCAATTATTACGGATTTTTGGCTTTTATGATGATTCGTTTCAGTCCACTCATGTTTGGTGCAACCATCCCACCTAAAGAAGTAGAACCTTTTAGTTATGGGTTGATGAAACGTTTTGAAAAAGATATTTTTAAATTTCCCGAAACTTTAAGGGTTTTAAAAACAAAAATCAAGGAAAAAGAAAATGAATTGATGAGTCAATACGATGTATTAATGATTCCGGTCACTACACTTCCTACTCCAAAAATCGGTTTCTTTTCACCACATTTACCACCAAGGGAAATTGTAGAAAAGACGGCTAATTTTGCGCCTTTCCCGGGTATGCAAAACATTTCCGGTGCTCCATCTATTTGTTTGCCAATGGGAATTGACAGCAACGATATGCCTGTGGGTGTTCAATTTGCGGCAACTGACGGACAAGAGAGATTGCTTTTAGAATTGTCTTATGAATTGGAACAAGCACAACCTTGGCGGCAGATGTACGACGCATCCTAATAAGTCTAACATTTATCAACAACGCAAAGTGTTAACAATTTGATGAAAATGAAATCAAATTATTCATTCTTATTCGTATTTTTAATACTATCTTTGCACCGTAATAATAAAACACTTCTATGGTCTTACCAGATGTAAAAATTATCTCCGGAAGAGCAACACTTAGTTTGGCCGAAAAAATCAGCAAGAGCTATGGTGACAGTCTGACGGATGTTGAAGTTTTACAATTTAGTGATGGCGAATTTGAACCTATCATACAAGAGTCCGTCAGAGGTTCATTTGTTTTTATCATTCAATCTACTTTCTCTCCATCTGACAATTTAATGGAACTGTTAATGTTAGTGGATGCTGCCAAACGTGCATCGGCAGGATATATCATTGCCGTAGTTCCCTATTTTGGATTAGCACGCCAGGACAGAAAAGACAAGCCTAGAGTGGCTATCGGTGCAAAATTAGTCGCAGACCTATTAACGGCAGCAGGTGCCAACCGTATCATGACGATGGACTTACATGCACCTCAAATTCAAGGTTTCTTCAATATTCCGGTAGATCACTTGGATGCATCTGCTATTTTTATTCCTTATGTAGAAAGTTTGGATATTCCCAATTTGTGTTGGGCTTCACCTGACGTAGGTAGTATCAAAAGAGCCAGATCTTATTCTAATATCTTAGGCGGAGATTTGGTAATTTGCGATAAACATAGAACGAGAGCCAATGAAGTAGAATCTATGCGTTTGATAGGTGATGTCAGTGGGAAAAATGTAGTTTTGGTAGATGATTTAATCGACACCGGAGGTACATTAACGACAGCAGCTAATCTCATCATGGAAAATGGTGCTTCAAGTGTCAGAGCACTGATTACACATCCCGTACTTTCAGGAAAAGCTTATGAACGCATCGAAGATTCGGATCTGTTAGAGTTAGTGGTCTGTGATACCATTCCTTTAAAAAGGGAATCTGAGAAAATTAAAGTCCTGTCCGTAGATTCTTTATTTGCAAGAGCTATCAGGAACGCACACGAGTTTAAATCTATTAATTCATTATTTATACAAAAATCAAAAACAGAAAAGTTATGAGAACATTTACCATTGACGGCAACTTGAGAACGGAGGTTGGTAAAAAGGCTACCAAAGCAGATAGAGTAGCCGGACGGATTCCTTGTGTTATTTATGGTGGTGGAAAAGAAACCATCCATTTTACTACTACATTATCCGATATAAGAAATTTGGTTTATACACCTAATTTCTACCAAGTAGAAATCAAATTGGCAGACAATACTTATAATGCCTTATTAAAAGATATTTCATTTCATCCTACGACAGATAATATTTTACATATTGATTTTCAACAATTAGTACCGGGTGTCCTCGCTAAAGCTGAAATTCCTATCAAAGTAGTGGGAACTTCTCCGGGTGTAAGACAAGGTGGTAAACTTTTGGTGAAAGTAAGAAAGCTAAAAGTGAAATCTCTTCCTGAAGCTTTAAAAGATGAAATTGAAATCAATATCTCTAAATTAAAATTAGGACAATCTGTCAAAGTGAAGAATCTACCTGACCAAGGTTTTGAAATTATCAATTCAGCAAATATTCCTATCGTTTCAGTAGAAATACCAAGAGCTGCAAGACAAGCCGGCTTGGCTGCTGCAGACGATGATGATGACGAAGAATAGTTTTTTCATTTCCATCATAAAAAAAGAGGCTGTCTAAAAAGGATAGTCTCTTTTTTTTACGTCTTCACTAAAATTAATCTTCCTTTTCGACTACTTTTTCAACTTTCTTACGGGCATATATCGTCCGTAGTTCTTCATTTGTGGACTGTGGTCTATCCCTCCAAACACCTCTTATACATCTGTATCGTATTTTCCAATCCGTAATACAGAGCATCCGTGATCAGAGCATGACCGATAGAGACCTCATCCAAATAAACCAATGCTTGTTTTAAGTAAGCTAAATTATCTAAGTTTAAATCATGGCCGGCATTGACACCCAAACCGATTTCATGAGCAAAACGGGCTGTAATCTTATAAGCTGCGATAGCTTTTTCTCTATCTTTAGAATAGTTTTCAGCATAAGGTCCGGTATAAAACTCTATCCTATCCGCTCCTACTTCCTTCGCTCCGGCTATCAACTTTTCATCAGGATTGATAAATAGAGAAACTCTTGCATCTACAGTTCTCAATTCAGCTATCACTTCTTTCAAAAAAACTTCGTGAGTGATGGTATCCCAACCGTTGTCAGAGGTCAACGCATCCGGTGCATCCGGAACCAAAGTCACTTGGGTGGGCTTCACTCTTTTAACCAAATCAATAAAATTCTTAGATGGATATCCTTCAATATTCAGTTCGGTAGCAATCACTTCTTTTAGCTGCTCACAATCTTCATATTTCACATGCCTTGCATCAGGTCTGGGATGCACGGTGATACCTTGTGCACCAAAACGTTCACAATCCAAAGCTACTCTGACCAAATTAGGATAATCCCTTCCGCGCGAATTTCTAATCAAAGCGATTTTATTAATATTGACACTTAATACAGCCATTTTATTTTGTTTTAGGTGAATGAATAGTACTTTTCCCTTTTGCTGAATCTTTTTTGACTTCTAATTTAGGAGCATCTTTACTGACGGCATTACTTTCATCTTGTATAATCTTTAACACTGTAATATCATACTTCAAAATTATATTCTTTGAAACCATCTTAGTCACACCTCTCACACCATAACTCAATGCAGATGGTGAAATAATCGTCACTTTACTACCCTCTTCCAACCGTCCAAACAATTGATCCCAAGCCGGTACGACCTGACCTTTTCCCAATATAAACTCCAAATATTGCCCCAATTGAGTGGTAGAAAATAAAGTATCACCTTCTAAATCAGTAGTTTCTACTTGTACGTGAAGCTCATCACCCTCTTTAGGTACTTTGCCATTCCCTTTTTCAGTTACATAATAGACAATACCATTTCGCGTGTGTAGCAATTCATTTTTATTATTTTCCACATAATCCGCTATCGTCTTTAAATCTTGTTGGTAAACAACAGAATCATAACCTAAATTTCTAAAATCTTCTATCCTTTTTAAGGAAGCTTCGCCCAATTCGGATTTCAAGTAAGCCTCTGTATCAAAAACGACTGTTTCCAATTCTTTGTCAGCATCTTTATTTTTTTTATTTCCACACGATAAAATAAAAAAAGACATGGTCAGCAATAAGCTAAAAGATAATTGATGCTGCATATTAATTTTTCGATTTTTTGACAAGTTCTGTAATTTTATTGATTAACCATTTCGGTGGATAGATAGATTTACCACCGGCAGCATTTTTGTGACCGCCACCTTCAAAATGTACCCTTGCAAATTCATTAACATTGATATCTCCTTTAGAACGGAAAGATAATTTGGTAATACTTTTTTCCTCCTTAATCAAAACAGACATTTCTATTCCTTTGATAGACAACGGATAATTAACCAAACCCTCGGTATCTCCCGTTTGAAGATTGTATTTTTTGGCATCTTTGCGATTGACCACTACAAATGCAATTCCCAATTCGTGATTGACGACCATTTCATTGAGTAGCGCATTGCCCAAAAATCTCAATCTCGACTCTGTTTTATTTTGATTGAGTCCTTGTTGTACGTACAAAATATCCAAGCCCCTATCCATCAAATCTGCCACGATATCAAATGCAGCTTTATTGGTAGCTCCATTAGAAAAACCACCTGTATCTGTCAAAATTCCGGTATAAATACACTGTGCACATTCTTCTGTGATTTTAGCTTGTGCATCAAATAAATTGATAAATCTATGTACCAATTCACAAGTCGAACAAGCTTTCACATCGTGAAGCATCCACTCAAAAGTATCAGGTTGCAAATGATGATCCAACAATAAAATTGGTTTTTCAGCCTCTTTGACGATAGCATCCATTGGCTCTATTCTACTCAAAGTATTGAAATCCAAACAACAAATCAAGTCAGAACTTTTTATCCATTCATCTGCCGCCTCTTTGTGTTCAGGATACACCCAAGCATCTTTTGCCCCTGGCATCCACTCAAAATAAAATGGATATTCTGTAGGCAAAATCACCTTGATTTCATGTCCAAACTGTGATAAATATTCACTGAGTGCCAAAGTCGAACCCATCGCATCTCCATCTGGACGCTGATGAGCAGTAATGGTTATTTTTCTCGGTTGAGTTAATAATTCTTTTAAGCTATCTATGTTTTCTATCATCTCCTGCGAAGGTCAATATTTTTTACTTAATCTTCAAAAATTACTCCATTATCCTACTCGGAGCAAAATTTAACGATAAAGATAAATATCTTTTTAACATAGCTCTTTTATCCACTTGATTTTGATTAACTTTGCCCTCCAAATTCATTTAAACATAAAACAATGGCAGGAAATTTAACTTTTACCATGATCAAGCCGGATGCAGTGAGAGCAAACAACATCGGCAATATTTTACAAATGATCAACGAAGCTGGCTTCAAAATCAAAGCGATGAAATACACTCGTTTGACCGAAACTCAAGCAGGACAATTTTACGAAGTTCACAAAGAGCGTCCTTTCTACGGAGAGTTGGTTGATTTCATGAGTTCAGGACCTATCGTAGCTGCTATTTTAGAAAAAGACAATGCTGTGGAAGATTTCCGTACTTTGATCGGTGCGACTAATCCGGCAGAAGCTACGAAAGGTACTATCCGTAAAAAATATGCAAGCTCCATCGGAGAAAATGCTGTTCACGGTTCAGACTCAGACGAAAATGCTAACATCGAAGGCAATTTCTTCTTCTCAAAACTAGAACGCTTCTAACTGTCTTATCCGACATACAAGCCAACACTTTACAAAGCCAAAAGAGTCATTTTTTGCCAAAGCTTGCAGATATAATGTTTCATATCATATAAATCAGCTAAAACCTGACAAATAAATTTTAAAACAAAAACTTTATTGTCCTAAAATAGAGTTACACAGATCGTGTTTATAAGGAGAACGATAAAATTATCAATTTAATTTTTTCATTTTTTTTTGAAACCCTAGTTATTAAAGATGTTCAAACGGATCAAATCCAAATGAAAGACATAACCGATAAAATTGATTCCCTTTTCTTTCACTACATGACAATTTTTGATAAAATAATTTCAAAGCCTTGTTTTTGAGGGTTTAACAAAATATTTGTGATATATTCTAATCCATATTTGAAGATAGATTTTGCTCTATGCCCGTGTTTTTTAATAATAATGCTTCATTTCTCCATATTTTAACCCGGAGAACAACCATTTAACAGGAATTTCCTTATCTTTATGTGGTAGATAAACTTTAAAATTATTGCGTATTCGAATGTGATATCTCAAATTTTCTCTGTTCAAATAACCAATCCATTCTTCTCCGACAAACTCACGGTCAGCAACAATAAAACCAATACAACCTTTTCCGAAAAGACGGATAAATCTTTGAATTCATGATTCTTTCCCGCTATTTGAGTTGCCTCTTCTTGTCCAACATCGTGAAAAGCAGAGGGAAGGCTATGCTTATAGGCAATAATTTCATCATAAATATATTGATGTTCTGTTCTCCGAACTTCCAGTTGGTTCGGTCGTGATGGTTATCCTAAGATTTTCTTTTTCAGGTAGTAATGCAAAAATCAACTTAGCAATTAAGTCACTACATAAACAGAATCCGCTTTGCTCTCATTGTCAAAAGCCAAAGCTAATTTATGAAAACTCACTGTTTGTACTTTACAAAGTGCTAAGATTACTTGGGCTATTAACTTTATCCTTGCTTTATTTATCATAGAATCATTTTTTTCGATATTTCTACTTAAAACTTCACAAAGTTGATTACTTTTACTCTCATGACTGATATTCTTATCCATAGAAAAATGTTGCAATTATTCTCCTAAGATACAGAATATCAGTCTATTATGCAAATAATTTAACAATTAATTTGCTGTTTATCAAGGGATTATATTTTTGTCATGTAGTAAAAAAGTTCGGATAAGCGATACACAATTCTCATTGGTACATTGAGAGAAAAATTAAAAGTTCTTGCAGAAAAAATCGAACCTAAAGTATATGAATATGGCTTTTTAAAAGATTAATCAATTCAAATTACTCCTAATAAAGCTCATACAGTATCAACAATTTTAAAATACATCAAGATATGCAAACCAAGGATTTTATACAAGAAATGATTCAATTTCAAAGTGGCAACAAAAAGCTACTCGATGCTCTCAATATTACTTCCGATATAAACGCACTTATCCAACTTTTTCACGCTTATAAAAATCAAGTCCTTTTGGAAGAAATAAAAGTTTCTCTTTCTAAAATTTCAGAGCAGTTAGAAAATCCTTCTTATCTGATGGATAAGAATCATCCTATTGCTAAAGATTTTGAAGCCATTAAAAATGATATCAGCCAAATTGTTATCAATACGGTGATGTAGATGTGACATTTTTCTGCCGGTGTTCTCACCAATTAACTGCTCAACAAAATTTATGACAATTAAAACCTTGCCCTCAATTATATCTTGATTTCAAATCTCCGATTATTGGGTAATTCTTCCAATCCGCTACCGAAAACTTCTATATCACTTCTAAATTTTGGGGCATATTGCAGCTATGTGAAATTAAATTTGTCACATCAATTTGGACAAGTCAAGAATCATTCCAAAATTGCATTTATCACACGAAATTCGCTTTTGTATTCATCTAACATATATTATGTTGTATAGAGTTATGTCCAAAATACTATGGAATAGATCTATTAGGTCAAATGATAGTCCTCATCGTTAAAAATTACTTTTTCAGAATTTAACAAATCTCAAATAAAGGCACGTTAGTAATTCATTTTCAACGCTTTTAACAATTGTCAAAGTTTTTGATGTAGAATGCCTTTAATTTTGGAAACGGAAAACCGGGTAGGGATAGAAGCGATTTCTTTTTAGAGCCAAGAACCAAGAGTTAAAAACCAAGACTGTAACTGAAGATAATTCGAAGCCACTAGTTTTCAACTTCACAGCTGAGCTCTAAAAAAAACAAGCGAATAGTCCGGCTACCCGCCAAAAAGAAAAAAATATTAACTTTGAATATGAATGCTACAACAAATACGATGAAAGTAAAAAAAGAAGTGGGTTTTGCTATCAGTGAATATCATGATGTAAAACCTATCTATGAAAAATTAAATAAGTTAGTCAAAGCTCCACTACAGCATATTCAACCAGATGCACTGAAGAATTATTTAAATTACTACGATACTAAATGTGAAATATCTAAGGAAAAGTATCAGGAAGCAAAAAAATATATTCCGGGTGGAGTTCAGCATAATTTAGCTTTTAGTTATCCGTTTCCACTGACGTTTACAAAGGCTGAAGGGGCATATTTGTATGATATAGATGGAAATAAATACATTGATTTTTTACAAGCTGGTGGTCCTACAATTTTGGGTAGCAACTTTCCTGCGGTACGTGACAAATGTATTGAATTGATAGAAACTTGTGGTCCTTCTACCGGACTTTTACATGAGTATGAAATCAAATTAGCAAAACTAATTTGTGAGTACTATCCATCTGTTGAGCAGTTTAGAATGTTGGGTTCAGGTACAGAATCTGTCATGGGTGCACTCAGACTGGCTCGTGTAAAAACTGGAAAAAGAAAGGTTATTAAGGTAGGTGGAGCATATCATGGCTGGAGTGATCAAATGGTCTATGATTTAAGAATACCTGGTACTAAGTTTTTTGATGCGAAAGGAATACCTTTTATGATGCATTGGGATACACAAGCGGTACCACCTAATGATATAGAGGCTTTAGAACGCACATTGAAATGGAATCGTTTTAGAGGAGGAACAGCTGCAGTTTTATTAGAACCTATAGGTCCAGAAAGTGGAACTTATCCTGTATATAAACAGTATTGCGCAGATGTACGTGCTTTATGTGACAAGTATGATGCGCTATTAATCTTTGACGAAGTAGTCAGCGCATTCCGTATTGGAATGTCCGGTGCTCAAGGATATTTTGATGTAAAACCAGATTTGACTATTTTCGGCAAAATTGTAGCAGGTGGATATCCAGCAGCAGGCGGTATCGGAGGTCGAGCTGATTTGATGGACGGATTAGCTGCTGGTCTTGCTGGTGGTAAGAGTGGCAAAAAAGTAAAAGTCGGTGGCACAATGGCAGCAAATCCATTGAGTAGTTGCGCCGGGTATTATACTTTACAAGAAATTATCAAAAATAATGCTTGTGAAAAAGCTGGTCAAGCCGGAGATAAATTGACAAAAGGATTGAACAATTTGATTGATCAATATGAATTACCTTTTGTAGCCTATAATCAAGGTTCTGTTTGTCACTTAGAAACAGCTGGAACCTTATTTGAAAAAATAGAGATTCTAAAAATCAATTCTGTATTAAAACGTATTTTCGAGCGTAAGAAACTGATGGAAGAATACGGTGCAGCATATATGGCGGAAGGGATTGTGACTTTGGCAGGAAGTAGATTATATATGAGTATGGCTACAACCGATGAAGTCGTAGAAGATGCATTGCACAGATTTGAGAATGTATTTAAAAACGTACAAAAAACACTTTAATCAGTTTTGGAGTATTTTCTGGCTTATGATGTAGGAACTAGTAGCGTAAAAGCTATTTTAGTCAATCAGGAAGGAAGTATCGTCGCTTCTTCATCTGCATCCTATCCATTGTTTATGCCTCAAGCAGGATGGGTGGAGCAAGACCCCAAAGATTATTGGAAAGCCATTTGTGATGTCACCAAAGATTTGGTAGTACAATCAAAAGTAGATACACAACAAATCAAAGCACTTGCCTACTCCACTCAAGCAATGGGAATTATTCCTATGTCAAAAGATGGAGAAGTACTATACAATAATATTTCATGGGTAGATGGTAGAGCTGAAGAGTATGCAGTCAAAGCCATGAATAAAATGGGTGGTAGAAAAATTTTCAAACTGATAGTAGGTGTTGAAATTACAGGAAAAGACGTCATCCCAAAACTTTTATGGCTCAAAGATAAGAAACCTGAAATCTGGAATAAAACTCATAAAATTTTAGATGTCAACGGATATCTAAAATATAAAAGCACGGACAAAATGGTGGCTGAATGGTCAGGTGCTTGTTCTTATGCTTTTAATCTAAAAAATAAAGACTGGGAAAATATTTTCTTCAAAATCACAGGTGTAGGCACTGATAAACTAGCCGACTTAGTAAAATCCACAGATTTAGTAGGTACCCTGACTGAAAGAGCAGCCGAAGAAATGGGTTTGGGTACACATGTAAAAGTTTTTGGAGGATGTGATGATACACAAGCTGCGGCAGTGGGTACAACCGCCATTGCAGAGGGTGAAGCTCATATTTACACTGGTACTTCTGCCTGGGTAGGCGTGATGACTAAGACTACACCTAAGTTTAAAAATGGAGTTTTCACTTTACAAAGTGCTGATCCTAAAATGAACTTTGTAGTAGGTATCACAGAATCTGCAGGTGTAAATACAGAATGGCTACTCGAAAACTTTTATCAAAATGAATTAAAATCTTTATCTAAAAAGGAAGTTTTTGATTTAGTAGAAAAAGAAGTTTTATCCAGCCCTGAAGGTGCTGAATATCTGATTATGACTCCTTGGTTTTTAGGAGAAAGGTGTCCAGTCAGTACTACGACTACACGTTCGACTATTTTTAATTTGACACATCATCACACGATAGGACATATTGCTCGTGCACACTTTGAAGGTATAGCACACAATCTCAGATGGTCGATTGCCAACATAGAAAAAGATTTTGGCTTTAAAATTAAAAGTCTAAAAATCACCGGTGGCGGAAGTTTAAGTGAAACTTGGATGCAAATCATTGCAGATATTACAGAAAGAGATATTATCACGACATCACAAGCACTCAATGCAGGAGCGATGGGCGCAGCTGTTGTAGCAATGGTAGGAAATGGCAGCCTCAAAAGCTTTGATGAAGTGACGAAGTTGATACATCCAGTAAAAACTTTTCATCCTAGAAAAGAGTTTTCAGCTTTATACAGTCAACTACACAAAACCTATCAGGCTGTGTATCAACAACTCAAAAACACTTATAAAAATATTAACCAAGAAAGGTTTGAATAATATGGATATTCAAGAAGCAAGAAAAATTGTTTGTGATGCAGGAAAGCAATTAGTTAAAGATGGTCTAATTGCACGTACTTGGGGAAATGTCAGTATCAGACTAGATGACAAGCGTATGGTCATCACACCGAGTGGTAGAAAATATCAAGAACTAGAACCAGAGGATATGGTAATAGTTAATTTTTACACTTTGGATTATGAAGGACTTAAACCTTCTTCTGAATTGAAACTGCATTGCGAAATCTACAAAACGCGACCGCACATTCAAGCGGTGATTCACACACATCAACTTTTTGCTTCCGTAGTAGCTGCCACACAAAAAGATGTTCAAGTTTTGGATACCAAACATCAAGAAATATTAGGTGCTAAAGTAATAAAAGCTGCACCTTATGCACTTCCAAATAGTAAAGCTATCACACTGGGTACTGTCGAAGCTGTAGGAAAGAGCAACGCTGCTCTTATGGCTAATCACGGTGTACTTTGTATAGGTGAAGATATGCAACACACTTTTGAAGTAGCGCATACACTTGAAGCTGCTTGCAAATTATTTATTGAATCTCAACAAAAAACAGCATAGTGAAACTCTCCGAAGCACAAGCATTAATTCTAAACGCACCTCAATATTTCAAGGCAAACCTAGAAGGTTATCACACTTGGGGAAAAGTAGATTTTTTACAGATTGCTGTTAGATTAGACAACAATCAGCTCCTACTCTCCCATCCGGACAAAGCTTTATCAGAGCAAACAGCAGAGGATTTACAAGTACTTCCATTAAAGGGCGACAGCTATTTTCAGAAACTTTTATTTTGGAAATGGAGATCTAATATAGTTGTGATGACACGTCAAGAATACGCCTCTCAAGTCAAAGAAACTATCCCAGCCATTTTGGATGATCAGGCACAACTTCTCGGCATCAATATCAAGATATCCAAAAGTCCTTCCGATGCCGTATTCAAATCCTTTTGGAGATTTGCAACTATTCTGGAAGATGGTAGAAGTTTGTGCATAGGTAAAACTTTGGAAGATGCTTTTGTTGCTGCACAACTATTAGAAAAAACTTCTATGTCTTGGATTTTAGGTAAAGCACTTGGTGGTGCAAAACCTATTAACGCCTTTGAAGCTTTTGCCATGCAGCAATACTATCTGATTAAGTATTCAAAAGAGGCAAGTACCAATGTGTGATTGGTCAATAGCTTATCTTTGCTTTGCAAGAACACAGACGATTTCCGAATCACTTTGCTCTATGGATGTAAAGCAATGGCTTTAGGCTGTTATACCATTTTGGTGACTGTCCATGATAACGGACAATTTATCTCCAACCCTACATTAAAGATTCCTTCTGTAGTCCGTAACTTATACCGTCATCCTATTTAGAAGTTAAGTAATTTCGATCTGTGTCAAAAAGATGCTGAACAACATCTCCTGACTTGTTCAAATTTGTACGACAAATTTAATTTCACTAGGAGTTAAGTTATAGACTTTGATTTTTAATCCTCATTCTAATTTCTTTCCGGGTTAATTGGTTGTAAATCCGTGCATCGGTAACTTTTTTGCATTCATCAATAAAATACTGTCAATACAAAGTACGAGTGTTGTTTATTTGAAATATCGCTCTAATATGAGTTTGAAGGTCTATATTGATTTGATACATTGCTACATCAATAAAAACTGTGGATAGTCAAACTGTAGGCGGTGGGCAAAATCAGTACATCGGTACATTGTTTAATTAATCTAATTGTTTAAGCTATTTTTGTCACATGAATAAAACGATGTTAGGATTAAAATTACCAACCGATCCGAGATGGGTAAATCTTACCGAAAAAAGCATTGAAGAAGTGCTGACCGATCATGCTTATTGTGAACAGAAAGCAACCTCTACCTGTATCGCATTGATTCAAGCCTATCCTGATAAACAATATCTCGTAGAACAACTCACACCGGTTGTAAACGAAGAATGGGTACATTTTAGAATGGTCTTGAAAGAGTTAGAAAAACGCAGTCTGAAATTAGGTTTTCAACGTAAAGATGAATACGTCAACCAACTCCAACAATTTGTCACCAAGGGCGGAAAGTTTGAGGATAGATTTTTAGACCGTCTATTAATGGCAGCATTGATAGAAGCACGTTCATGTGAAAGATTCAGATTGCTTTCAGAAGGTATTTCCGATATGGAATTAAGAGAGTTTTACAGAAAACTAATGGTTGCAGAAGCACACCATTACACCATGTTTATTGACATTGCCAAAACTTATATCGACACAGAAAAAGTCAAAGCTCGTTGGCAAGAATGGCTACATCGTGAAGCTGAAATCATGCAGTCTTTGGAATTGCGCGGAGATAGAGTTCATTAGTGAAAACTTATAAAAAAAGAGACCACTCTTTATGAGCAGTCCCTTTCAAACACTTGTTTTTTATTTACAAATTATGAGTATCAATATCGATTTTATTTCTAAAAATCACTTGACCATCCATCACGTCTGCCACTACGGGAATATCTTTTTTCACTTTATCAGATAGTATCATTTTTGACAATTCATTCACAATTTCCTTATTGATTAATCTCTTCAAAGGTCTTGCACCGAATTGGGGATCATAACCCTCATGTCCAAAATACCGGATAGCTTCCTCCGTAAAGCTGATATCAATATCTCTTTCTTTGAGTTTATGTTTTAAAGCTTCCAACTGTATGCTGACTACATTTGTAATTTCAGATTCAGTCAATGGTTTAAACATGATGATCTCATCTATCCTATTTAAAAATTCAGGACGCATTAATTTTTTCAACTCTTCAAAAACTTGAACTTTAGACGTTTCTGTTGCTGTAAACAAATCTCCTTCATTTTGTATGTTGTTAAAATTTTGCTGTATCAACTGAGAACCAACATTAGAAGTCATAATAATAATGGTGTTTTTGAAATCTACTACACGACCCTTATTATCCGTCAATCGTCCATCTTCCATCACTTGCAATAAGATATTGAATACATCCTGATGTGCTTTTTCGATTTCATCCAATAAGACGACAGAGTACGGTTTCCTTCTTACAGCCTCTGTCAATTGACCACCTTCATCATAACCGATATATCCCGGAGGTGCACCGATTAATCGGGAGACAGAATGGCGTTCCATATATTCGGACATATCTATCCTGACCATTGCTTTTTCGTCATTGAATAAAAGTTCGGCCAAAGCTTTTGCTAATTCGGTTTTTCCTACACCCGTCGTACCGATAAAGATAAAAGAGCCTATTGGTCGATTTTCATCACTTAATCCTGCCCTACTTCTTCTTATCGCATCAGCCACTGCATTGATGGCTTCATCTTGACCTACCACACGGTTGTGTAATTCTTCTTCGAGATGTAAAAGTTTTTGCTTTTCGGATTGCATCATTTTACTCACCGGAATACCAGTCCATCTGGCTACAATTTCAGCAATATCATCCGCATCTACCTCTTCTTTGAGCAGACGATGACCCTCTTTCATTTCTTTGAGTTTCCCCTCACTCACTTTTAGTGCATCTTCTGCTTCACCGATTTTACCATATCTAAGTTCAGCAGCACGACCGTAATTGCCGTCACGCTCTGCTTGTTGTGCTTCTAATTTGTAATTCTCAATATCTTGTTTTTGTCTTTGTATTGTATCTAAGATACCTTTTTCTTCTTCCCATTTAGCACGTAAAGCATTTCTATTTTCACTCAAATCGGCAATCTGCTTAGAAAGCTCATCTAATTTGACGGTATCATTTTCACGTTTGATGGCTTCACGCTCAATTTCAAGTTGCCTGACTCTTCTTTCTAATTCATCTATTTCTTCCGGTACGGAATCTATCTCTAATCTCAATTTTGCAGCAGCTTCATCAATCAAGTCTATGGCCTTATCCGGTAAAAATCTATCTGAAATATATCTAACAGATAAGTCCACCGCAGCAATAATGGCTTCGTCTTTGATATTGACTTTGTGGTGTGCTTCGTAACGCTCTTTCAGACCTCTTAAAATAGAAATGGAATCTTCTTTACTCGGTTCATCTACATTGACCTTTTGAAATCTACGCTCGAGGGCTTTATCCTTTTCAAAATACTTTTGATATTCGCTTAAAGTGGTAGCACCTACCGCTCTTAACTCACCTCTTGCCAAAGCCGGTTTTAAGATATTTGCTGCATCCATTGCGCCTTCACCGCCACCTCCGGCACCTACCAAAGTATGAATTTCATCAATAAACAGGATGATTTCACCATTAGAATCAGTGACTTCTTTGATAACAGCTTTCAGACGTTCTTCAAACTCACCTTTGTATTTTGCCCCGGCTATCAATGAACCCATATCCAAAGAATAGATGATTTTTGACTTAAGATTTTCAGGCACATCACCTGTTATGATACGATGTGCAATACCTTCTGCAATAGCCGTCTTACCGACACCCGGTTCACCCACCAGAATCGGATTATTTTTTGTCCTTCTCGACAAAATGTGAAGAACTCTTCTGATTTCTTCATCACGACCGATGACCGGGTCTAATTTATGCTCTTTGGCAAGCTTGTTTAAATTTCTGGCATATTTATCCAATGAGTTGAAAGTCAACTCCTGACTACTTGATTGCACGTTGCTTCCTTTTCTGATTTTTAAAATAGTTTCTTTTAGAGTTTTTTCATGGAGTCCCAAGCTTTTTAACAATTGACTTGTCTCATCATTCACGGTTAAAAGAGCCAAAAGAAAATGCTCTAAGGAGACATAGTCATCATTCATTTCACGCATCAGATTATTAGCCTTCATAATAACCTGTGACATATTTTGTGAAGGATATTTCATTTGCTCCGTACTCACAATGGCTTGCTTATCGAGTATCTGATTGAGTTTTTGCTCTAAAACTTGAATATTGACTTTGGATTGAGTTAAAATATGGGGTATATAATCTTTATCTACATCCAAAATCGCTTTCAATAAATGACAAGTATCCATAGATGGATGCTTCCTGTCAAAAGCTATCTGTTGAGTACTTGCGATAGCTTCTTGTGCTTTGATTGTAAATTGATTTGGATTCATATTCATTTCGTTTTTGTATCTATTTGTTTTCAATAAATATACCGAAATGAGTTTTGATGTTTATGTAGGAAAAACTATCACGAATAGAGAGCTCTTTATTCTCTAAAATGACAATTTGTCTCCAAAATAGCTATTACACTAACTTTTTGTCAGGGGACAATTTGCTCTATAGCCCAACTGATAGCAGAAAATAAAATGGAAAATAGGAGTGCATTGACAAACCCATCTATCTCAATATTACTGACGACTCTGACTGCCATCAAAACAACAGCCGTATTTACGACTAACTGAAACAATCCAAGTGTCAAAAATGTAATAGGTAATGAAAGTATGGATAAAATAGGGCGTATGAAAGTGTTTAAAAGACTCAGTACTAAAACGAATACCGACACAATCACTATTGTGTCTTTTGTACTGTTTTCATTTAATCTCATCAAAGCAGTCAAATGAATAATCAAAATGACAGCACCTACTCTCAGCAAAAATTTTATTATCCAGTTCATAATTATTGAATGCTAAAGTAACAATATATTTTAAGTATTTTAGACAGAAATTTTAAAACTAACGATTTGAGTTCATT
Organism: Chitinophagales bacterium; assembly: GCA_023957215.1. Lineage (GTDB taxonomy): Bacteria > Bacteroidota > Bacteroidia > Chitinophagales > JADIYW01 > JAMLHH01. The sequence continues at coordinate 41,069 of JAMLHH010000015.1, read as the reverse complement.
GTTTTTCAAAACTAAGATTTCTCAGGGTAAAAAATGGATATTTGATCCTATTCGAAAAAAGTATCTGGTTTGCACTCCCGAAGAAGAAGTCAGACAGTTTATTTTGGCTTATTTGGTAGAAAGGAAAAACTATCCCATCTACTTAATAGGTGTGGAAAAACAAATTGAGTACGCTGAAAAGAAAAGACGGTTTGATGCAGTTGTATATAATCGAGATTTCCAACCTACTATTTTAATCGAATGCAAGCAACCACAAGTAAAAATCACTCAAAAAACGATGGAACAAGCTTCTTTGTATAATCAGGTGCTACAAGTCCCTTATCTTTTACTGACCAATGGGGAACAACATTATATCGTACATCTCAATTTGGAAACGGGCGACTACGTATGGTTAGATGATGTGCCTGAAAGAGAATATATTTTCGGAGATTAAAAGACTATCCTTTTGCCATTTCATCATAATCATAACCGGCTCTTTCGACCGCTCTTCTTGCGGCAGCAACGGCAATAGGTGCAGGATTATGAGGGTGAATCGGAACTTCGCCCATTTCTTTTACCTTTTCTATAACTTCATCCGTTTGATCTTCGGTCAGTTTTTCACAGATTTCATACATGCCACCCTGTTTTTCTTCATGATTGTCATGGATTTCCAAAAGTTTTCTGATGACATTTACAAGTTCCCTATCCGGTGGAGGTACCGTCAATGAAGTTATCGCTCCATGCTCTAATCTCAATTGTGCTTGCATAGGTAGCGGTTGATTGTCATTAGCCACTTGAGCTGCAAGAAACAAACCCTTTTCTTCCATTTTGATATGGGTCAAAATACCTACTTTAAACTGCTGATATAGAACCGTATCTATATTATCAATATCTTTTACAGCTTTCTCAAAAAATGTCTCTACTCTTCTATGGTCTTCCGTAAAAAAATCGTATAATCTTTTATTCATTTGATATTTATAAAGCTTTTTGTAAAAAATCGAAAAACAAAACTAAGTTTTCTTTTGATATGCTCTGTCAATATAGCGTAATTATGTACATTGTTTTTTAACAAATTCTTACCCAGCAATACTCTTTCATTATCAATTAATGACCTTCACTTCGATGAACTCAGTGCGATGCTGACGCTGGGTAACTTATTTTCTTATGATTGGTATTCCGCCACCAACACTGTGTCCATGCCTAAAAAAGGTTGACCGTTTTTCGTCCACGGTCATATAATAAAATTTAAATTTTCCGGAGTGATATTTGAGCCATTGGATTTCTCCCCACAGCCCTAGGGCTGTAATTATTCCCTCTGCCGTGAGTTTGTTTTTCCGTTGTTGACTTCTCGCCGCCGGATTTCTCCCGACTGCTAATATACAAACTTTCAAATTGGAAAGGAGTCAATCTGTTTAAACCAGAATGAGGCTTTTTCTGATTATAAAGTCTCACTGAACGTCTCACTTCCATTTCTAAATCCTCAAATGTTTTGATATCTCTATGTCTTAAGTAATTATTCTTAATAACGCCATTCAATCGCTCTGCCTTACCATTTTCCCAAGCATACATGCACATACTATTATGTAATCGAAGCCGATGGGTGTAATTAAGGAACTCTTTGTCATAATATTGACCGCCACCATCCGAGTGAAAAATAGTCCCTTGTAGGTTAGCGTGTTTTCGATTCTTAACTGCCATCTCTAAAGCGGCAAGAGTGGTCTGTTCTGTGAATAGTCGCTTAGAGACTTTGTAGCCTATTATCATTCTCGAATATGCATCCATAATAAATGTGATATAAGTAGAAAGCTGTCCCAACTGGTAATAAGTTATATCGCTTACCCATAGCTGATTGATACGTTCCAACTCTAATCCTATGGTTAAGTCAGGGAAGCGAACAACACCTGTACTATCAGTGGTTCGATACTTATCTCTATATCGTTTAGACGCAAAACCATGGCGCTTACAAAAAGCCTCAAACTTATCCCTACCCATACAGTGTTGTGAATTGCTTTCAGATTGAGTTCTTTGTTATATTCGTGACAGCTAAAGATATGCACAACGTTTTCAAACAACTGTTGTGAATTGCTTTCAGATTGAGTTCTTTGTTATATTCGTGACAGCAGGCTTATCTTTCTTTTTATAGTCCTCTTGGTTGTGAATTGCTTTCAGATTGAGTTCTTTGTTATATTCGTGACAGCAGACCATTTAAGCGAAAAGGTTAAGAAAATGTTGTGAATTGCTTTCAGATTGAGTTCTTTGTTATATTCGTGACAGCCCGTTTATCTTTGTAGCGTTAATATAAATTGTTGTGAATTGCTTTCAGATTGAGTTCTTTGTTATATTCGTGACAGCGCAAAGCGGAAATTTATTAGATTACACAATGTTGTGAATTGCTTTCAGATTGAGTTCTTTGTTATATTCGTGACAGCTAAAAAAAGCTTACAATCCGATTGAGAAGTGTTGTGAATTGCTTTCAGATTGAGTTCTTTGTTATATTCGTGACAGCAATGGTTTCAGTTTTAACAATGACAATTATGTTGTGAATTGCTTTCAGATTGAGTTCTTTGTTATATTCGTGACAGCCATAATCTATTGCCTATGATTGACAGGGTTGTTGTGAATTGCTTTCAGATTGAGTTCTTTGTTATATTCGTGACAGCTGAAGTGAATTTCATCGTCAATTAAAGCATGTTGTGAATTGCTTTCAGATTGAGTTCTTTGTTATATTCGTGACAGCACAAACTGAATACATGAGCCATGAAGCAATGTTGTGAATTGCTTTCAGATTGAGTTCTTTGTTATATTCGTGACAGCATAAAACTTGTAATAATGCAGATTTAAGCAGTTGTGAATTGCTTTCAGATTGAGTTCTTTGTTATATTCGTGACAGCGTAGCAAGGATGTTATACAACAGTCTAAGCGTTGTGAATTGCTTTCAGATTGAGTTCTTTGTTATATTCGTGACAGCGATTGGACAAGCAATTATAACATTTCCCGCGTTGTGAATTGCTTTCAGATTGAGTTCTTTGTTATATTCGTGACAGCAAGTCTAACTCGATAGTCTCAACACCATGTGTTGTGAATTGCTTTCAGATTGAGTTCTTTGTTATATTCGTGACAGCTCTCTCTTTAATCGTAATAGAACGACTATCGTTGTGAATTGCTTTCAGATTGAGTTCTTTGTTATATTCGTGACAGCTACCTCTTGTATCACTTCTCAAAAATGCAAGTTGTGAATTGCTTTCAGATTGAGTTCTTTGTTATATTCGTGACAGCTCACCGTGATTTCATTCAAGATTTCACCATGTTGTGAATTGCTTTCAGATTGAGTTCTTTGTTATATTCGTGACAGCAAACGGGCGGATCTTCCAGACAAAGCGAAAGTTGTGAATTGCTTTCAGATTGAGTTCTTTGTTATATTCGTGACAGCTTCAAGATATAGACATCTTTAAACAATTTGGTTGTGAATTGCTTTCAGATTGAGTTCTTTGTTATATTCGTGACAGCTGGTGTTAACACGGCATACAGAGGTGGCTTGTTGTGAATTGCTTTCAGATTGAGTTCTTTGTTATATTCGTGACAGCAACAGATAAAATAGTATGTGAATGTTAAAAGTTGTGAATTGCTTTCAGATTGAGTTCTTTGTTATATTCGTGACAGCATGATGTGATTGGCATAAAACTTTTAAGTTGTTGTGAATTGCTTTCAGATTGAGTTCTTTGTTATATTCGTGACAGCAAAAGGGCAGTAACGGATTCTTTTACAATTGTTGTGAATTGCTTTCAGATTGAGTTCTTTGTTATATTCGTGACAGCTATTGGGGAGGTCGAATGTATATGCGCATCGTTGTGAATTGCTTTCAGATTGAGTTCTTTGTTATATTCGTGACAGCTGACTAAAAACACTCCTGATACTTCTATTCGTTGTGAATTGCTTTCAGATTGAGTTCTTTGTTATATTCGTGACAGCAAATTAATCTTTTTTTATTACTACTAATAGGTTGTGAATTGCTTTCAGATTGAGTTCTTTGTTATATTCGTGACAGCAGACGTTTACATTAAAGAGGTAGAAAAATTGTTGTGAATTGCTTTCAGATTGAGTTCTTTGTTATATTCGTGACAGCGAAGCAGCTGAAACAGCTAAAAGACTAGAGGTTGTGAATTGCTTTCAGATTGAGTTCTTTGTTATATTCGTGACAGCATGTTTTCATATTTTAACTACCTTTGTTATGTTGTGAATTGCTTTCAGATTGAGTTCTTTGTTATATTCGTGACAGCATTTTATAATAAAAAACGGCTTTGAAGAGTGTTGTGAATTGCTTTCAGATTGAGTTCTTTGTTATATTCGTGACAGCTTTGCTATTTTGTTTATCAAATTTTCTCTAGTTGTGAATTGCTTTCAGATTGAGTTCTTTGTTATATTCGTGACAGCATGCATCTATAATGGATGATAATGCAATCTGTTGTGAATTGCTTTCAGATTGAGTTCTTTGTTATATTCGTGACAGCAGTACTTTATGTAGAAGTACCGGAACAGATGTTGTGAATTGCTTTCAGATTGAGTTCTTTGTTATATTCGTGACAGCAAGGTAATGACATTTATTTTGAGCCTTCGTGTTGTGAATTGCTTTCAGATTGAGTTCTTTGTTATATTCGTGACAGCCGCAATACAAGATAAACAAAGTTTCAAAGTGTTGTGAATTGCTTTCAGATTGAGTTCTTTGTTATATTCGTGACAGCTCACGCTTCAGACACATTCGACATCCACATGTTGTGAATTGCTTTCAGATTGAGTTCTTTGTTATATTCGTGACAGCCCTTTTAATTTTCGCTTATCGGTCACATAGGTTGTGAATTGCTTTCAGATTGAGTTCTTTGTTATATTCGTGACAGCACAGCCTATTGACAGATGAGATAGCACTACGTTGTGAATTGCTTTCAGATTGAGTTCTTTGTTATATTCGTGACAGCGTGATAGCTCCGTATCTTTCGCCAAATCGTGTTGTGAATTGCTTTCAGATTGAGTTCTTTGTTATATTCGTGACAGCAGCTATAAGGTATTTTCTTCTTGATACTATGTTGTGAATTGCTTTCAGATTGAGTTCTTTGTTATATTCGTGACAGCTATTTTTAGAAACTTTTTACTATTATAATTGTTGTGAATTGCTTTCAGATTGAGTTCTTTGTTATATTCGTGACAGCTATTATTACTGACGATGAAGTATTTTATCAGTTGTGAATTGCTTTCAGATTGAGTTCTTTGTTATATTCGTGACAGCAAAATGAACTTTCCGATCTGAATGATTGGAGTTGTGAATTGCTTTCAGATTGAGTTCTTTGTTATATTCGTGACAGCCGGGTAACAGGAGATGCGAGTGGTAAGTCAGTTGTGAATTGCTTTCAGATTGATTTCTTTGTTATATTCGTGACAGCTACGTAAATTTGGTACTATAATTAAACACTGTTGTGAATTGCTTTCAGATTGAGTTCTTTGTTATATTCGTGACAGCAATGTTCAACTGCTATGAAGCAACATTTGAGTTGTGAATTGCTTTCAGATTGAGTTCTTTGTTATATTCGTGACAGCGTGTCGTCCTAAGTGTCGCACCTAATTGAGGTTGTGAATTGCTTTCAGATTGAGTTCTTTGTTATATTCGTGACAGCCAAAGTCGTAAACACGTGATATAAGTAGGTGTTGTGAATTGCTTTCAGATTGAGTTCTTTGTTATATTCGTGACAGCGTACAACGGTGAACATGCATACGATGGAAGGTTGTGAATTGCTTTCAGATTGAGTTCTTTGTTATATTCGTGACAGCAGTAATGGCTGCAAGTCCCATGAACTCAGGACTTCACATGAATATCACAAAGAAAAAAATGTATAAAATGCCAATGTAAAATAATTTGCCTTGGCATTTTTTATTTTCAATCAACTACTAAAACAACTCTAATTGCTGTGGAGTATTTGGCAATTGATCTTCTTTTTTCCCTTTGAATAATTCCATATTTCCAAACTGCTTGTCCGTTATACACAGTATCCCTACAAATCCTTCTTTGGGTAAAGAAAGCTTCACTCTTTTAATGTGTACATCTGCATTCTCACGAGAGAAACAATGTCTTAGATAAATAGAAAATTGAAACATGGTAAACCCATCTTCTAATAAATCTTTCCTAAAACGACCTGCTCGTTTCCTTTGCGCCTTCGTATCGGTAGGCAAATCATAAAATACCAGAACCCACAAAACTCTATATGCATTTAAGTCCATAATTTTTGCATAGTCATATACATATCGGGATAAAGAATATTTTTCTTTTCACCCAAAAAACAAGCAGACAAAGAAGAGCAGGTACGCGACATTGCCACCATCAATGGGCTTTTTTCATTATTGATAATCACATCTTCGGTTGCCATTTTTAATAAATATCTTTTCTCTTCCACTCCAATTTCATCGATTTGAAAATCTTCATGATTTATGAGCATTTCCAAAACCAATTTATCTACCAAAGGTCGATAAGGTTCCATGACATCATCCGCCAGTGCATAAGCATTATACTTGTTTTGGTGAAAAATACCTCGAACAGGTAAAAGTCCAGAACCCACTATTGCTCTTGCGCTTATACCTCTCAATATCGTATAACCGTAATTCAATAAATTATTAGGTGCGTCACCTTCTCTATCTCTTTGAAATCCATCTACATATTCACTAAAGATATGTTTCCAATAATACCTCGCAGCTTGAGCTTCTATATTATCACTATCTCCACTCAACACATTTTTTGACAGTTCAAATAGATATTTATCCGCTTGATTACTATAAGAAAGTAAAGCAGCTTGATTGTGAATTTTAACTTCCACCGTTTGTTTCCACAATTGCTTTTTTAATGGTAGAGATGCGTCTAATTGAGCTTTAGACTTTGCCGCATGTTCGCTATGTCCATCAAGATTCAAAAACATACCTCTGGGTAAATGTTTTTTATCGCAAGTAATGATAGCTGCATTAAAATCTAACAATCTCTGTAAGACTGCTTGGGTAATGGTAATTTGTTGGTTTTCGAGAATAACAACACCGATATCTTCCAATGGAATTTGAGCTGTGCGCTCACGCATTTCTACTATCAATTGGTCATGCTTGACTTTTAAGTAAGCAGGCTGAGTAAATAGTAATGTGCGTTTTATCATATAAAAATTTTAATATTCACCAACACTAATAATATCTCCCAAATGATTGGTGCGGACTTTTATAACGCTATTTGCAAAATCTAAATTTGAGAATTGTTTATATGCGACTTCATCAAGGTTTTTAATAATGTCCACTGTTGTTTCTAAGTGATGTCTAAATACATATTTATATCCAGTAATTGAAAACTTTTGTCCTCTAAACAAATTCGGGCTAATCAGCTTCTTGTTTTTCGGGTCTAGTAAATCTATTTCATTAGGGTCAAAAGTAACCACTTCATCAAGGGTTATTTCACCTGTTTCCTTGTTCACAACTTCTTTCCTTTCAGTTCTTGGAAATACAAAGAGTTCATTTTGCTTCATGGTGAATAGAAACTGCCAGCCTTCGCTTTGTTTATAGGTTTTATCAATGGCATCTAAACCTAAATTTACTCGGACAACTGCTTCATAAAAGGGAACCACCTTTTCCTGTAAATTTCCTTTTTCATCTCTGTAAACCGCTACATGATGATTATTACCAGTACTTACAAAATCAACGGGAATTCCGTTCCCATTACTATCTAAAATTGGCTGTCCAAAATGGTCTTTTTTATAATGCAAGGCTTCGGCATTTTTCACACCGTTTATTGTGACACGTTTAATAACAATTCCTTTTTCTTTGTTTAGCCAGATTGGGTTTTTATATAGATCAGTAAAAGCTTTCTTTGCATCACCGCCAAATTCTTTCAATCTAGCAAGTACAATTGATCTGACTTTATCATCAATGATTTTTTCTATATTTTTTTCTGTTTTAAAATTATCTGGAGTAATGTCTTTTCTAATAGAATAATCAGCTTCTATCCATATTAATTTCACAGATTCTGGCAATACTTTTTCTTTATTTATATCAAGATATATAGGATTTTTAGAAAGTGCATTTTTACCAGCAAAAGCTTTTTTAGGGTCATTACCAAATTGCTCTAAACGTTCTTTCAGAAGTTTCCTATACTGTGGATGAGCTACTTTCTCAATCGTTTCTAAATCGAATTTAGCTCCTATTTTTTCATCTTTTTGTTTTTGGATATGATACTTTCCATAAACAGTTTCTTTATGCAATTGCCCACGAGGTGTTAAAGTCGTTTGAACTTTATTGCTACCAGATATCTTGTTCTTATTCTTTGTTACTACTTTATTTTTTGCTTTGTGAGAGACGATAATACTTTCAATATGTTCTTTTGCTATAGTCCTAAAGTTTAGGATAGGTTCTTTGAAAACTCTTTTTTTATTGCCTTGGTCATCTATTCTTATTTCCGTTTCTTTTTCTTCTATGCCTAATACATCTCGAGTGGATAATTTTAAACTTGTAGAATCCAGAGCTATATTATCATTGGAGTTACTTATCGCTTCTCCACTATTAGATTTCCTTCTAGCGTTTAGGTTATTGAGATATTGAATATAACTGCGTTTGGTAAAAGCAATAGTCAATGCATCCATAGCATGGTGTCTATGGTCATTTCTCTTCGTCCAATCTTTTATAACTTCTACTTCTTGCCCAAATTTTCGCTCTTCCATTTCAGTCAATCCTAAAGCTCTGTATTTAGGCAAGTTAATTTCTTTCATTATATTTATCAATCCCCAATCTTCACGCAATCTATTGGTAATCTGTCCAGAAGTTGAAACGATAGATTTAGTAATTTCAAATAAAATTTCTTTAGCTTTTCTTGCTATATATTGGCTATCTCTTAAATCTCTTTCAATAAATCCATCCCCTATCTCAGACTCTTTTTTTAATAGTTTTTGATATTTTGCTTTTGATATTCCTTCTTCTTTATTTTTCTTGCCATGCTCAAATAGCATAGTAATTCTATCTTGATACTCTTGCAGTTTCTGTGATCCATATTTCCCTTCGATATAATCAAAAGCAGTTTGATTACTTTTCTCTATGTTAGTAGCTCTATAAACAATGGTCTTATTAGAAAAGCTATCGTCAAAGAGTCTGGATTGAGGAATAATGTGTTCTATATCTATATCTTTTGTAAACAGCTTTTCCTTGGAGATATATTGATTTGTATATAAATCCTTATAGCCATTGTTTTTAAGCTCTTGATATAATTTATAACGAATAATATCATTTCTTGTTGGATTTTTAATTCCAAAATCTGTTTGTAGAATTTTATTTATTTTCTCGTGATCTGTTTTAGCAGCATTAATATTCAAAGTCATTTCTGCTCTTTCTTTGGCATTCTTTTTCAGCTCACGAGCCAATTCAATTCGTATTTCATCAAAACGGAAATTTCTCTCTTTACCCTCACTTTCTAATAAGTCATTTTCTTTATCAATTAGTGTATTCACAACATTAATCATCTGATTAAGAATTTTTTCTACAACCGGATTTCTCAAGCTATTCTTTTCTAACAAGTCAAGCCTTGATTTAAGCTTTCTATTTTCCAGTTCTTCTTTGGTCAATGAATGTTTAGAATGTCTATATCCTGCCAATTCACATGCACTACGTTCATCAGGTCTTTCATCTCTTCCTCCATAAGCAAATCCTTGCATCAGATGAGTAATGATATTACGCATAGCTTTAGTCGATAAACTTCCATAATCATCTTGGAAAGTGACATTGACCAATATCTTTGCATGCTCGGGTTTGAAGCCGAATTTTTGACACAGGTTCTTTTTTAAGCCTATATTTTCATTACCATAAGTGATGATATCTTCTTCGCTGTATTTTTGATTATCATCTTCTGCTGAATATAATAAGTGCCATAACTGATAAGATGCTTGGCTTTCAAATTCTTTTCCTTCTAATTCAGGATTGAACTCTAAAATATTTGTATCTATTTCCAAAACCTTAAAAATAGACTTAACCATTTCTTTGATTTCACGAGCAGGTGTCTCTAAATCGCCCACGTTAATCTCATCCTTATCAGACAATTTAAATAAATCTTCATTGTATCCTTCAATTTCTATAATTTTCAAATAGGCATTGTATAAAGCTTGGTTGGTTCTATTCCCTTCAACTTCTGTATAGTTCAATTCCCAATCTTTGGGCTGGTAGCCCAAGGATTTAATAATAGAATTTTTCTTTAAATTTCCTTTTATATTCAACTCTTCAAACAACGCTTGCATAGCCTCAATATCCAAAGAGAATATTTCATTATCTTCCTCAAAAAGACTTATTTGTATAGTTGATTTTACCTTTCTTTTCCTGCTACCTGCCTTTTTAACCACTATATTATTTAGAATTTGCCATATTTTAAACTCTTGAAATAAAGGCGAAGATTTAGGTGCGACTCGCAATCCCTTGGTTCTTTCTTTTCCTGCAACAATGATTTTTTCACTTTCAAATTCGCAAAAACTAATTAAGCCTTTTTGTGATTTCAATTTACGTTGATAAAATATCACCACATCTCTTACTTCTTCTTTTAACTTAGAAGTCAGTTGTGGATGAAACTTTGCTTGAGTAGTCCATATTTGTTCAAACTCATCTAAATAATCTTGGCGATAAAACACTTGATTCCTTAAAGAATTGTGCCTATTCTCCTTTAATTGTTTGTAGAAGTATTGCCCTACTGTAATTTTATTAAAATAGAGCTCTTTGCTTCTGTCAGATATAGCTCCCAAATACCCACTAGAGTTATTGATATTGCTATTTATTTCGGTTAATACATAAGCAAGTTCCTCTTTGTCTAGTTTTTTAGAAACAGCTTGACTTCTCCATTTATATGCTTGCAATTTCTTTTGAGTCCTACTATCTAATTTGATAGTTCTTGTTGTCTTCAAATCATCGTCTATAGACTTAATATCTGCGGTATTGAAACCATACTTTGTCCAAAACATAGCTGATGTAGCGCGATGTCCTTTCCCTTGAAGTTCTTTATAAAACTCTCCTGTTAATATCTCACTATGAAATTGTTTTTGGAAATTCCATATTTTATCAAATTCTGCTTGCAAATCGGAACGATAAAAGTCAGGTATTGACTTTTGCCCATCTTTTAAACGATTAAAAACAAATTGTCCGGGGGTTAAATTTCCTTCATATAAGATCTTAGCTATCCTCATTCCATCGATAGCCTGACCATCGTCTTCATTTTTAGCTTTCCTGCTACTTTTATACCCTCTCTTCTTATTTATAGCTAACAAAACTCTTGCAAATTCATTTAGCTCTATCATTTCTGTCGTAGCTTTTGCTCGCAAACTCCAAGTTTCAAAAGTTGTATTTTTACCATCTTCATTAAGATTGGTGTTGCCATCTATGATTTGAGCTTCTTTTAAGATCTCTATTAGGTTTTCTCTTCTCAGTTTAAAACGTTGCAAGTTTCTACGGATACCTCTTTTAAGAGTTCTGTCTGCATTTGTAGTTAGCGGTTTACCTTTCTCAAAATTGGTTTGTTCATCTACAGTTAAAGGGTTGACTCTCACACCAATCTGTCTAATTTCTGACTCTTCAGATCTTTCACCTTCAATTACATAAGCCCACCCAACGCTTGTAGCTCCTAAATCTAAACCTAATATTCTCTTCATTTGATATCTTTTTTCACAGTTTACAGTTCAAAATACAAAAAATCCATTATATTAGTGTTTCAATCTGAAAGCAATTCACAATAAGGATCATTCCGTTGTGAGAACATCAAAGACGGGGCAACTCGTCTTTTTTTCATTTTTCAAATGAAATTGTCATACTGTCAAATCACATAGATGAAGGTTTTTTGTCTCTTTCTTATTTAAAAATCAGATAAAACTTTGATAATTATATCTATCTGAATGATTAGATACTAAGGCAAGGATTTGCTTCAATTTTTCAACTTACAAATAAAAAGTCTTATTCTACGTTGTTTGAGTGCCAAAGTAAAATAACATCACGATAAACTTACTTAATTGCTAAAAAAAGTTAATTATTAAAATTTATTTTATCACAAAAAAATGAAAATCAAATAATTACAATTAATCATTTTTCAATTTACTATTTTGTATTGCATAGTACCATATAATAGATATATATTTGTATTGCAATGCAAATTTAAGAATAAAACAATGGCTAAAAAATGAAAGATATCAATGTAGAAAACACAAAAATCCAAATGCGCAAAGGTGTTTTGGAATTTTGTATTCTCGGAATAATATCTAAAGGTGAGGTCTATGCATCAGATATTATTGATGATTTAAAATCTGTCGATTTGATAGTTGTGGAAGGGACTATTTATCCCCTACTTACACGATTAAAAAATACAGGACTGCTATCTTATGAATGGAAAGAATCCAGCTCGGGACCTCCGAGAAAATACTTTACTTTGACTCCACAAGGTCAGCAAGCCTTGACAGAGCTTGCACAGACATGGCAAGAATTAGAATACGCCGTAAAAGCTACGACATCCCTTTCACAAAACAATAAAAACTAAACCATGAACAAAACTTTTAATATCAACTTAGCCGGTCAGATATTTCATATCAATGACGATGCATACGAAAAACTTTTTACCTACCTACAATCACTCAATAATATCTATCAAAATGAAGCAGGTGGCGATGAAATCATCCGTGATATTGAATCCCGAATCGCAGAAATTTTTCTTGAAGATCAAATAAAAATTATCACCACACCACAAGTAGAAAAGGTCATCGCCATGCTCGGAAGACCTGAACAGCATCGTAACGATACACAAGATTATACTTCAGAAAATACTCGAACTTATGACAATGAACCAGCAAAAAAGAAATTGTTTAGGGATGGCGACCAAAAAATTATCGCCGGTGTCTGTTCTGGATTGGCACAATATCTTGGTTTGAATGACCCTCTCTGGGTGAGATTATTTTTTATCATCTTAGTGTTTGGCGGTATTGGTGGCGGATTTTTACTATACATCGTTTTGTGGATCATAGTCCCCGAAGCGGTAACTGCATCCGAAAAACTACAAATGAAAGGTGCTCCTATCAATATTGATAATATTGAAAAGAATGTAAAAGACGGCATCAATAATGTCAGCGATTCCTTCAAAAACTTTGATAGCAAAGGTACATTTAGACAAATTTCAAGCGGTATTATTGATGCCGTCATAGTTTTAATAAAGTTTGTCTTTCAATTTTTCAAGGCAATCTTCTTGTTTGTTTTCATCGCCATCTCTTCCGTTTTAGTATTCGTTCTATTTACATCCGGATTTGCGATTTTTGCGGCGCTTCCTGCTTTGGCTGACGGACTTTTCAGTAGTCATTTCATTGCTTACTCTGCCATCATATCTTTAGTCGTTTTATTTGGGATTATTATACTGTTTCTCATTCTTTTACCTTTTCATGTATTTTCTAAAAACATCAGACCTTTTAAAAGACCAGTAGGGATCAGCATGGGGATGATAGCGCTTTTAGCATTTATCATCACAGGCTTAGGAGTAGCAGACACAGCTCGTCAGTTTGCCATCAAAGAAAAAATACAGATTGAAGATACGCTTATACATGATGTCACAAACAAAAATTTAGTAATCACGGGTATTGATAATCCACATTTTTTTGAACCCGATATAAATATTGGGTGGATGACAAATAACTGGAAGATTACGAATAATGGCGTCATCAACCAGATAGTAAAAATAAATATCAAACAAAGTGCCGATGACAACATTCACATTTCGGAAGAAATATCTGCGAGGGGGAAATCTAAAAGTGATGCCATCAAAAATGCAGAGAACGTTATCTACCAATATCAACAAACAGATAATAAAATCAGTTTTAACAAATATCTTGAATCTGCTAAAAATCCGACAAAATTTAGAGTTCAATCAGTAGAAATCACTTTATACGTACCTGAAGGAGAAATTGTCAATTTTGAAAATGCCAATGAACTGGTAGATATGCAAGCTCACCGGAAAGGTTACAGCTATGATCGGCGCTCACGTATCGAGGATACCACTTGGATTATGAATAATGGTCATTTAATACCTTATGATAAAAGTGAGAACGAGATTTTGTAATTGTTGAGTTAATCAGTAAGTATTTGTCCAGTGCCTATTTTGTCATTGTCTTGGTCTAAAAAAGTTTACACTTTATTTTAGCCTTAAAATACATTTACATTTTTCCCGTATCGTTTGCAAGGTACAGAGACTAATTGTCATCATACTATTTTAACTTTTACTTTACCTATATTAATTGCACTTTGAATATATGGGAATGTAACGTAGAATTATCATTCAAGAAAGTATGGAAAAACTTAATCATTCAAAACAATTGGCTACTAATTATAATAGTTCCCTAAAATTAAGAGTCCTCATTTTATTAAAAATGTAATTGTCTAATTTTTCCCTTGTCGTTTCATTGAGTCTAAAACATGTCATAATATAAGACCTTATTATGCTTTTATGTTTATAAATTTTTTAAATCAAGAAGACAAAAATATCTTTATGCCCAAATTAATTGATATACATAAAAACGAATTATGCAAGAATATGATGTAAGAGTTTTGATACCTATTAAGAGACATGAATTACTTTTAAAGGTATTTAAAGAATTACCGACCAATGAGAGTTTTACTTTTATTAATGATCACGATCCACTTCCACTCTATTATGAATTTCGCTCTATTCATGGCGATGTAGTAGGATGGGAATATCTCAACAAAGGAGGCAGAGAGTGGGTAGTGAAAGTTACTCGTACTGACGACTCCCAGGGAAGAGAGTTTGATGAAATTTCTACTTTAATGGATCTGAGAAAAGTTGAACCTAAGGATTGGAAGCATGTTGTATTTCATCGTTATGGCATGATGAAAGAAGGCGATATCATGGAAATCATTTCAGAAGACGACCCCAAAGAGATTCACGGTATTTTTGTCAATAAATTTGAAAACAAGCATTCTTGGATTTACAAAAAGCAAGATGCCGGAAATTATGTAGTACATATAACGAAGAAAGCAGATACAGGAATGGGTGATGATGGATATTCTGTAGTAAGTGAATTTGATGTAAGAGCTTATACACCTACGGATAGACACGAAATATTTTATAAAGCATTTGCAGATATCAAGCCGGGGGAAGCTTTTATCTTCATCAACGATCATGATCCAAAACCTTTATACTATCAAATGGAAGCTGAAAGTAGAGAACCTTTTAAATGGGAGTATTTAGAAGAAGGTCCTGAAAAATGGAAAGTCAGAGTCATTAAGACCAAAAAGTAGTTCTCATAATTACGTACATAGAAGCACTATTCTCTTTCGATAATAGTGCTTTTATTATAGAAGAAAAGCTATCACAAAAAAGCCCCAATCATAAGATTGAGGCCAAACACTACGAATGCTTACACGATCAACGTGTGCCTTTACTGAGTTCTCCGTTTATTTTGTAACAGTATCTTTTACTTCTTCAGTTTTATCAACTACTTTTTGTGTAGCTTTTTTCACTGTTTCAGCTGTTGTTTTTGTGCCTTTTGCTATTTTTTCCTTAGCCGCTTCTACTTTTTTAGCGACTTTTTTAGTAGCAGTTTGAATAGTTTTTTCAGTCTTAGCTTCTACTTTATCAACTACACTTTTAGCTTTTGTTTCAGTTGCTTTTACAGCTTTAGTAGTTTTAGTCTTGACAGTTTTTGTTGCTTTACTTGCTTTAGCTTTGGTTTCTTTCACTGCCTTTTCAGCTTTGGCAACTTCTTTTTTTGCAGTTGTTTTGGCTTTTTCTACTTTGGCTTCCACTTTATCAATAACTTCTTTTGCTTTCGCCTCCGTCTCTTTCACCGTTTTTGAAACATTTTCTTTGGCAGTTTTAGTAGCTTCTTTAGCTTTGGCTTCTACATCTTTAACAGCAGTTTTGATTTTTCCCGTCGTTGCCTGAACTTTTTCTTCTGCTTTTTGAGTAGTCTCTTTTACGGTATCTTCTATATTGCCAAATTTACCTTGTAAGAAAGAAAAAACTTTATCTGCCCTTTCTTTGACTTCATCTACAAAATTTTCCGCCTCAGTCAAAATGTCGTCTTTTATACTTTCGACATCTACCTTAACAGCACCTTGAACTCTTTCTTTAATTTTATCTTGATACTCTTTCAGATTGTCTCTTTGTCCTTGAACTTGCTCTTTCAAGTTGCCGGTAAAAGTTTCAAGATTCATTTTAAACTCTTCAAACTTATCGTTATAATCTTGATAAAGCTTATCAAAAGCCGCTTTAAATATATTGTCCTTTTGCATAGTCATCATTTATATTGACCGCAAAGTTAAATAGAATGCGTGCATTATTATTTAAGCAATCATTAAGAAAATAATATATAATAGTTACTGATAATCAAAAAGATACCCTTTCATCACAAAGGGTTAGCCAATACTTGGTAGCAACCCAATTATTTTGCCCTTTCTATCGAATCTTTGATGGCATCCAAAATCTTGTTGAAAGAATTTTGTATCTCAAGAGTGGCATTTTGTATTTCATCACCAAAGTTTTTTTTGATGATTTGACCGCTTTTCAGTTTATCGGTCATTTGCTCTATTTTCATTTTGACTTCACCAAAGACTACCTGACTGTTGGCTCCAACTTGTTGAATAGCACCCGGTAGCGTTTTTAAATCATTTTGAATGGTTTCAATCTGATCTTTTAATTGCTCGAAATACTGATCTAAATTGCTCTTTAAGTAATCTAAGTTTTTCATGGTATCTATTTTAAAGTAAAGTTATATTGATTTAAGATATTAAAGGTTAAATGAATGTTATAGTACATGTTAAATACTATTTATCCTTTTCTTTTTTCCCCGATTTGAAAACTTTTGCATGCTGGGCTTTCTTTTTTTCTAATGCAAAATCCAAAACTTCTTCGATATTATTGACATAGAGAAACTTCACTCCTTTCAAAAACTCTTGGTTGATTTCCAATACATCTTTCTCATTTTCCTTACAAAGAATAATTTCTTTAATACCGGATCTTTTTGCGGCCAATATTTTTTCCTTGATTCCACCTACCGGCAAAACTGTTCCTCTCAAAGTGATTTCTCCCGACATAGCCAAATAAGGTCTAATCGGTCTCTGCGTGTAGTTAGAAGCCATTGCAGTGGTGATTGCAATTCCGGCAGATGGCCCATCTTTCGGAGTTGCTCCTTCGGGTAAGTGCAAGTGCAAATCCCAATCTTTAAACGCTTCCATGGGAATTTTCAACTGTTCTTGATGTGCTTTTATCCATGTATGGGCTGCTGTAATAGATTCTTTCATCACATTACCGAGATTACCCGTAATCGTCATTTTACCATTACCTTTCGCCAAAGATGTCTCTATAAACAAAATCTCACCGCCAACAGAAGTCCACGCCAATCCGATAGAAACTCCTACCGGCAAGTTTGAAGTGTATTTATCACGGTTAAATTTGGGTTTCCCTATAATAGCTTCAATATCTTCGGGTAAAATTTTCACATTGTATTCCTCTTCCATTGCAATTTTCTTAGCAATGTTTCTCATTATAGAAGCTATCACTCTATTGAGTTCACGGACACCTGACTCACGGGTATAATCATCTATTAATTTGACCAAAGTCTGTTTGGGTAATTGTATTTGTGACTTTTTTAGCCCGTGTGCTTCTAATTGCTTATTGATAAGATGTTTTTTGGCAATCTCTACTTTTTCTTCAATACTATATCCATCCAGATAGATAATTTCCATTCGATCTCTCAATGCCAAAGGGATGGTATTCAGACTGTTAGCAGTGGCGATAAACATTACTTTTGACAAGTCGTAATCCAATTCCAAATAATTATCATAAAAGGTATTGTTTTGCTCCGGATCCAATACTTCAAGTAAAGCACTTGAAGGGTCGCCTCGGTGATCAGCCCCCACTTTATCTATTTCATCTAATACAAATACAGGATTGGAAGAATTGACTTTTTTGATATTTTGTATAATTCGACCGGGCATTGCTCCGATATAAGTTTTTCTGTGACCACGTATTTCTGATTCGTCATACACTCCACCCAAAGCCATTCTGACATATTGTCTTCCCAAAGCTCTTGCTATTGATTTCCCCAATGATGTCTTGCCCACTCCCGGAGGACCTACAAAACAAAGTATAGGCGATTTTAAATCACCTTTTAATTTAAGTACAGCGAGATATTCGATAATACGGTCTTTAATTTTCTCTATTCCATAGTGATCCTTATTTAAAATACTATAAGCATTTTTTAAGTCAAAATTATCTTGAGAAAAATCTTCCCAAGGTAATTCTACCACCAAATCCAGCCAGTTTAAAACCACTCCATATTCAGCAGAAGCCGGATTGATACGCTGTAACTTTTCTAATTCCTTATTAAACGAATTTTGAACATCTTTGCTCCATTTTTTTGTAATAGCCTTTTCTTTCAGCCGATTGATTTCCTGTCCCATCGAATCTCCTCCCAATTCCTCCTGAATAGATTTCATCTGCTGGTGCAAAAAATAATCTCGTTGTTGTTTGTCAATATCTTGACGTGCTTTATCCTGAATACTCACTTTAATTTCCAAGATTTGTAATTCGGAATTAAGATACTCTATTACCTTTTTAACCCTTGACTTAATATCCTCTATCTCCAAAAGCTCCTGTTTTTTATCCATTTCTATATTGAGATTAGAAGCGATAAAATGGGCTAAGAATTTGATTTTATTGATATTATTGAGTACAATCTTTGATTCGTTGGGAATATGTGGCGAAAGATCAATAATCTTTGATGCTATTTCTTTCATGGTGATCATAAAAGCTTTAGAATCTTGCTTGTCTATCTCATCATTTTGTGTCTCGTCCATTGACTCTATGATTCCCAATAGGAAAGGTTCGTTTTGAGAAACATCTTTTAATTTGAAACGTGCTGCACCTTGAATAATGATGGTTTTTGCGCCATCAGGCATTTTTAATATCTTGAGTATCCTTGCTATTGTACCGACTTTATGCAAATCATTTAATTCAGGTTCTTCAACCTGCATATCTCTTTGTGCCAAGACACCTATTAATTTATTGCTCTTATAGGCTTTGTTGATTGCTTTCAATGAGCGTTCTCTTCCAACTGAAATGGGTATGATAACTCCGGGAAAAAGCACATTGTTTCTTAGAGGAAGTAAGGGTAAGTAAGAAGGAATATCCTCCGTTTTTATTTCGAAATCATTTTCATTTATAGATAGCATAGGTATCATTTCAAAATCGTCATCATTAATATCTTGGAAATTCAATTTTTATATTTTTAGATAGGTACAATTTAAACAATCCTTTGATTATTTGGGTTTATTCATTTCAATTTATATGCCATCATCCTAAAAATGACAAAGTGTGTAAATCGATACACTTTATATTGAGAAGTCTGCCATTTTGTTAGTTGACAGTGATTTTAAGGCAACTTATAAATTAAAAAGAGCGATTCTTTGACGAACCGCTCTCTCATTTTTCTAAAAAGAAACAGTTTATTTATCGTCACCACCTACATGATAACTTTTAATTCTTTGTAGTGTATTAATATCGGTATGCTTCATTTCCTCACCACCCATTGCTGAAAGTTTCAAGACAATTTCTGATGAATGTGTAAAACTTCCGTCATTGTTAAATTTGAAAGTACTTTCAAAACTTCTCAGTTCGGCATTTTCCAATAAGTATTTATTTTGAAGAATACCATAGGCAGGATCACCTATAGTCGCTTTAAAGTTTATTTCATCGTCTTGGGCTTCTGCCGTTGCTCCGGCCTGAATAGCAATACCTCTGCCGAAGACGACTGTCCTTATTACTTGCTTATTTATTTTATCCCATAGCAAAAAACCTGCTTCATCATGAAAAGGTTCCATCGCTTCTTCTCCATGTCTCCATGCGGTAGATTTGTAAAACAATCCTTCCAGTTTTTGTTTCCCGTTAGTTTGTGTAGGAATCGGTTTAAACCAAGCTTTTTCGTAGTAAGTCGTTTTACCAGTGATTTCATCGTCATTATGATAAGAAACATCTACTCCCACATTTCCTTCCCATTCTCCCACTAAAGGAGTCAAAGGACCCAATCTTTGCGGTCCCAATACTTTTCTTTTTGCCATAGTATTTTGTTTTAGTTTAATTTATAAAATAGAATATCTTACACTTAAAAGTAACCAATAAAAAGTACAAAAGGTTTGAGAATATGTCTTTTTTTTTGATAATTATAAAAGATTAGTATTTCCCACACATAAAAAAAGCTACCTTGTGGGTAGCCTTCTCGTTTATTTTAAGAATCCATTATTCTGAAACATTCAATTTCAGAACGGCAGAAGTACGAATCCTACTATGTCGGATATAATCAGCATCAATATTATTATTTTTATAAGATGGTATCATCTCTCTCAGTTTGATCTCCCACTCCGGCATATTTTCGGAGAAACATTTCTCTATCAAGTCCAGCATAATTTTAACTGCCGTTGAAGCTCCCGGAGATGCTCCCAATAATGCAGAAATAGTTCCATCTTTAGAACTGACTACTTCAGTACCAAATTGTAAAATACCTTTACCATTTTCATCTTTCTTGATAATCTGCACACGTTGCCCCGCTACTTCTTCCTTCCAATTTTCATCTTTGGCATTCGGAAAAAATTCGCGCAAAGTTTTCATTTTATCTTCTTTATTTTTCACCACTTCTCCTATCAGGTATTTTGTCAAAGATATATTGTGAATACCGGCAGAAAGAATAGGCATGATATTATCAAACTCAAGAGATTTAGCAAAATCCAATCGGGAACCGTGCTTTAAAAACTTCGTAGAAAATCCCGCATAAGGACCAAAAAGCAATTTCTCTTGTCCATCTATAAAACGAGAGTCCATGTGTGGTACTGACATAGGTGGCGCACCGATTTTTGCTTTTCCATAAACCTTCGCATGGTGCTGCTTGACGATTTCAGGTTTATCACAAATCAGCCATTGACCACTGACAGGGAAACCTCCAAAGCCTTTAGATTCTTCAATTCCGGATTTGTCCAACAATCTCAATGCTCCTCCACCTGCACCGATAAAAACAAAATCAGCTTGTACAGTTCTTGATTTGTCCGTAGTCAAGTTTTTGACTTTGATAGACCATTTCCCATTTTGAAGTTTCTTGATATCTTTTACTTTATGGGCAATTTGCAAATCGACACTTTCTTCCATGACCAAATTTAAAATCAACATGTGTGAAAGCGCTCCGTAATTAACATCTGTACCCAAAGCCATGTGCGTGCAAGCCATTACTTCATCTTCCTTACGATCTTTCATAATGAGTGGAATCCATTCTCTTAGTTTTTCATGATCATCGGAAAACTCCATTGAACTAAAGAGTGGGTGCTGTTTCATTTCATTCCAACGTTTTTTAAGGAATCGGACATCATCTTCTCCCCATACTATACTCATGTGAGGAACAGAGCGAATAAACTTTTCAGGAGAGTTAAAAAAACCAAGTTCAATCAAAAAAGACCAGAACTCTTTAGATTTCTCAAATGCCAAAGCCGTATCTACCGCCTTGGTGATATCAATGTTTCCATTTTCATCTTCGGGAGTATAATTTAGTTCACAAAAACCCGAGTGACCGGTACCTGCATTATTGAGAGGATCAGAACTTTCAGCGGAGATAGCATCTAGCTTTTCAAAGATGGTGATTTTTATTTGAGGATTCATCTTATTGAGCATCACTGCCAAAGTTGCGCTCATGATACCTGCACCTATCATAACTACGTGAGTATCATCTGTATTTTCAAGTTTCATTACTATTTATGAATATTTTTCTGCGAATTTATAATCTTAAAAAGTTTTTATAAGGATTGGTATATCCACAATTGAAAACTATAACAGTTTTTTTACACACAAAGTTTAAATCAACGTGCCAATGTATCAATGTGCCGATGAACGAGTGTATAGATATTATAATTTGTTTTTGATGATTATTTTCACCTAAGTTTTTTGCTATTAAAAAACTACTACATGACTAACTATACATCTCTATTTTCTGTAATGCCACTCTTTCGTCAACCAAATACTCATCATAAGTCATCAATTTATCCAAAATACCGTTTGGAGTCAATTCTATGATTCGGTTAGCAATAGTATGTGTAAACGTGTGGTCATGTGAAGTAAACAACATAGTACCTTTATAATCCACCAGTCCATTGTTCAGAGCTGTAATAGATTCCAAATCCAAGTGGTTGGTGGGCTCGTCTAAAAGCAAGAAATTTGCTTCTTCCAACATGGTTTTAGATAACATACATCTCACTTTTTCGCCGCCTGAAAGGACCGTACACTTCTTTAAAGTCTCCTCTCCGGAAAAAAGCATACGTCCTAGAAAACCACGGATAAACGTCTCATCTTTATTTTCAGAAAACTGTCTGAGCCAATCTATCAAATTGAGGCTTTCATCCTTAAAAAATTCAGAATTATCATTCGGAACATACGACTTCGTGATAGTAATGCCCCATTCGATATTTCCGCTATTATAAGCTTTATCTTTCCCTGCAATAACAGACAAAAACTTAGTCACTGCCAATTGATCTCTACTGATAATAGCGATTTTATTTCCTTTGTTTACAGTGAAAGTCACATCTTTAATATGACCTCCATCGCTATAATCAAAGGATAAATTTTCAACCGTTAAAATCTTATCTCCTGCCTCCCTATTTTGTTTAAAGAAGATACCGGGATATCTACGAGATGAAGGTTTCATTTCCTCAATATCCAATTTCTCCAAAGCTTTCTTACGAGATGTTGCCTGTTTAGATTTTGAAGCATTGGCACTAAAACGGGCAATGAAATCCAAAAGTTCAGCTTTTTTAGCCTCATTCTTTTTATTCTTATCAGATCTTTGTTTTAGCAACAATTGGCTGGTTTCGTACCAAAAAGTATAATTTCCGGTAAAAAGGGAAATCTTCTTAAAATCAATATCTACAACATGGGTACAGACCATATCCAAAAAGTGTCTGTCATGAGAAACCACTATCACGGTGTTTTTAAAATCTGCCAAGAAGTCCTCCAACCAAGCTATCGTATTGATATCCAAATCGTTAGTAGGCTCATCTAAAACCAAAATATCAGGATTCCCAAAAAGTGCCTGTGCCAACAAAACTTTTATTTTTTCACTACCTTGTAAATCTTTCATCTGTCTGTAATGCAAATCTTCTTTTACTCCCAAATTGCTCAACAGCTCTGCGGCATCACTCTCTGCATTCCAGCCATCTATTTCAGCAAATTCAGCTTCCAGCTCACCGGCGCGAAGACCATCTTCATCTGTAAAATCTTCTTTCATATAGATGGCATCTTTTTCCTTCATGACATCATATAAATGCTTATTACCCATTATTACGGTCTCAATGACAGGTACTTCATCAAACTCAAAGTGGTTTTGCTTCAAAACTGACATTCTCTCTCCGGGAGTAAATTCTATATTACCCGTTGTAGCTTCGATTTCTCCTGCAATAATCTTCAAGAAAGTGGATTTTCCGGCACCATTGGCTCCAATTACACCATAGCAATTGCCTTTGGTAAACTTAATATTGACCTCATCAAAGAGTACTCTTTTGCCAAATTGCAAAGAAAGATTGTTAACAGTAATCATATTGTTTTTTGAAAATTGCCACAAAGATACAAAATTATGGTTGATTATTCTTTTCAGCTTCAAATTCTTAAATGGTAGAATAAGCCGAAATTTTCTAATCATCCTGATTTTTTTCGACTTTTATCTATATATGATACAATATAAAATAGAACATTTGAAGACATCTACCAATAAATGGTGACGACTTATAGAAAATTATTAACTTTGGCGCTTACACAATTCAAAACCAAGAATGAACGAAATAGAATTTAATCAGAATGAGGATGCCATGAAATTGGCAATTTATGAAATGAAATCCAAACTGAAGAAAATACATCTCGGCGGCGGTCAAAAGAAAATCGATTCCCAACATAAGAACGGTAAGATGACGGCACGTGAACGTATTGATTATCTGACAGATGAAAGTTCTGAGTTTTTAGAAATAGGCTCTTTCGTAGGGGAAGGAATGTATGAAGAATACGGAGGCTGTCCATCAGGAGGAGTCGTAGCCGGAATAGGCTATGTTTCGGGTAGGATGTGTATGATCGTGGCGAATGATGCGACTGTGAAAGCGGGAGCATGGTTTCCGATTACGGGTAAGAAAAACTTGAGAGCGCAGGAAATTGCGATGGAAAATAAGTTGCCAATCATCTATTTGGTGGATAGCGCAGGTGTATTTTTGCCTTTACAAGATGAAATTTTTGCAGATAAAGAACATTTTGGAAGAGTTTTTAGAAATAATGCTAAAATGTCAGCAGAAGGTATTCCACAGATTTCTGCTATTATGGGGAGCTGTGTTGCTGGTGGCGCATATTTGCCTATCATGTCAGATGAAGCTTTGATAGTGGATAAAAATGGTTCTATCTTCTTAGCGGGTCCGTATTTGGTGAAAGCGGCAATCGGTGAAAATGTAGATCAAGAAACTCTAGGTGGTGCGAAAACACAAACTGCCATCAGTGGTGTTTGTGACTACAATATGCCGGATGACCAAACTTGTCTCGATACGATAAAAGGTTTGGTTTCTCATTTCGGTGAAAGGGGAAATGCTGGTTTTGATCGTATAGAAGCGATAGCTCCGGCACTCAAACAAGAAGAAATTTATGGCATCTATAGCGGTGCTACTCATAAACCTTATGAAACGAGAGAAATCATCAAAAGATTGGTGGATGACTCTAAGTTTACTGAATATAAAGCTGATTATGGGCAAACAATTGTCTGTGCATATGCGCGTATTGACGGCTGGTCTGTCGGGATAGTTGCCAATCAAAGAAACATTGTAAAAAGTGGTAAAGGTGAAATGCAACTTGGTGGTGTGATATATTCTGACTCTGCCGATAAAGCTGCAAGATTTATCATGCTTTGCAATCAGAAAAAAATCCCTTTGGTCTTTTTACAAGATGTAACAGGTTTTATGGTAGGCAGCCGTTCTGAACATGGTGGCATCATTAAAGACGGTGCAAAAATGGTCAATGCTGTATCTAATAGTACTGTGCCGAAATTCACTATCGTAGTTGGAAATGCTTATGGTGCAGGATATTATGCCATGTGTGGAAAAGCTTATGATCCACGTTTGATTGTCGGTTGGCCTTTATCTAAAATCGCTGTGATGGGCGGTCAACAAGCGGCTAAGGTCTTACTACAAATTCAAGTGGCTTCGATGAAAGCGAAAGGTCAAGAACCTGACGAAGATGCTCAAAATAAATTGCTCACTAAAATTACAGAACGCTACGACAGAACAACCTCTCCTTATCATGCGGCAGCCAGACTTTGGATAGACGATATCATCGATCCTTTGGATACCAGAAAATGGATTTCTATGGGTATCGAAGCAGCCAATCATGCACCGGTGGAGAAGTTTAATGTAGGGGTGTTACAGGTGTAAATTATTAGAAATTACAAGGAACAAAGTATGAATTGCAAGGTACAGTAGGATACGAATCAGGATTACCTAAAGATGATGCGTTTTCGAGAATCGGCATTAACTCAGACATTGTGTTAGGAATTTAAGCGAAACGAAATGATACAAGACAGGCACAAAATAATAATTGAATCATGGCGGAATGAATTATCGCAGTAGATGTGAAATGGCATTTTGTTGTAGGAATTGCTATAGTGCTGAATCTAGGTTAATAAGTAGTACTACTTTAAAAGTATAGATAATAAAAATCTGTCTTTAATAAGGCATCTAAATGTATTATCCGACTTTCATGTCTTTACATCTTATACATAAAGAATAGATGAAAGTTTGATTTTTTTGTTAGTGAAGAAATAAAGGAAAATCTAATAGATATTGCAGTGCCCACGACTGGACTCGAACCAGCACATCCTTAGGAAACCACCCCCTCAAAGTGGCGTGTCTACCAATTTCACCACGTGGGCTTTCTTTATAAGAACTAAGCTTTAAAAGCTTTGTGATCCAGCTGGGATTCGAACCCAGGACCCATACATTAAAAGTGTATTGCTCTACCAGCTGAGCTACTGAATCAAGCGTTATTTTTATAACGAGTGCAAATATATAAACTTATATTGTAAATACAAGAGTCTTCATCCAAAAAAGAAACATTTTTATCGCCCTATTTTTCAATGGTTTTCTTTGTCAGGTTTGATGGTTTCGATAATCTTCTTATTCTCAAACACATATACTCTTGACAATGCACCGGTACTGTCATAAACTTTTACATTGCCATCTTCAAAGTCTCCCAAATATTTCCCTTCGGCATGTAAAACCCCATTTTCATAGTACTCTTTAAAGTCTCCCTCCTTTAAACCATCTTTATAAGTTCCCTCCTCTTCTATCTGACCATTCTTATAATATTTTTTATACGGACCATTTTCAATACCATTCAATAAGAAAAAGCTTTCTTTTATTTGACCGTAAGGGTTTTCATAATAGTTTTTTAGTTCACCATTCATTTCACCGTTTTCATAGTTAGCCGTTTGTTTGAGAGCACCATTTTCGAAGTATAGAAGGTAAGAACCATTAAATTGACCTCCAATATAGTTTTCTATAATCTTGACCTGACCATTGGGGTAATACAGAATGCGCTGGCCATCTAATTGGTTATTAACGTAAAAACTTTTCTCTAATGTATCATTTTTAGTATCCAACCTAAAATAGGCACCCTCTTTTATACTTGTATCAGATTTTAGTACAAAATAGACTTCACGCATATCACTGTCTATCTTCCTATCCACTTCTTTCACTTTTTCAATTTTACAAGAACTTATCATCAGGATAAGCACGAGAAAAAGTGCAAGACACTTGGTTAAATGACAATTAGACATAACTACATTTTACTTCAATAAAAATATAAAGAATTGTGTAGAAGGTAAAAAATTAACAAATTAATTCGTAGAAGCAATGTTTTTATCAGACGGAATCACTTCGCTGACAGCATCCGTATCTAGTTCCTCATCTATATCAAAAGGTCTTTTACCTATTAAATCCTCCAAGTCGGATTTGAATAAAATTTCTTTCTTTAAGAGTGCTTTTGCCAATATCTCTAATTGTTCTCTCTTTTCAATTAAGGTATCTTTGGTACGCTGATAGACGGCACTAACCATCTTTCTTACCTCTTCATCTATTTCACGTGCCGTCGCTTCAGAATAAGGCTTGGTGAAAGAATTTTCATTTTGAGGATCGTAGAATGAGATATTACCTATTTTGTCATTCATTCCATAAACCGTTACCATTCCGTAAGCCATATTGGTGATTTTTTGAAGATCGTTTTGCGCACCGGTAGAAATTTTACCAAAAACAATATCTTCAGCTACCCTGCCTCCCAATGTCATACACATCATGTCATTCAGTTGTTCGGTTCGGTATAGATATTGTTCTTTAGGTAGATATTGTGCATATCCTAACGCCGCTTCTCCTCTCGGTATAATGGTCACTTTCAGCAATGGATCCGCATGTTCCAAAAACCAACCACAAATCGCATGTCCTGCTTCATGGTAAGCAATGATTTCTTTTTCCTGTGGTGAAATAATCTTATTTTTCTTTTCAAGACCACCTATCACTCTATCAATAGCATCATGGAAATCTTGAAGATCTATTGAAGATTTATTTTTTCTTGCAGCAATCAAAGCTGCTTCATTACACACATTGGCAATTTCAGCACCGGCAAATCCGGGTGTCAAAGAAGCTAATTTATCCGCTCTGACTTCTGCGCCGATTTTTATCTTTTTCAGATAGACTTTAAAAATCTGTTCTCTTCCTTTTAAGTCCGGTTTATCAATTGAAATCTGCCTGTCAAAACGCCCCGGTCTCAATAAAGCAGGATCCAATACATCCGGTCTATTGGTCGCCGCCAAAATAATCACTCCCGTATCACCTCCAAACCCGTCCATCTCCACCAACATCTGGTTCAAGGTATTTTCACGTTCATCATTACTTTGTATCATATTACGTCCGCGTGTCCTACCTATCGCATCTATTTCATCAATAAAAATAATGCAAGGAGCTTTTTCACGAGCCTGTTTAAACAAATCTCGAACTCTCGAAGCACCCACTCCTACAAACATCTCTACAAAATCAGAACCCGACAAGGAAAAGAAAGGCACTTTTGCCTCTCCGGCAACAGCTTTCGCCAACAAGGTTTTTCCTGTACCGGGAGAGCCTACCAATAAAAGACCTTTGGGAATACTTCCTCCGAGAGAAGTATATTTTTGGGGGCTTTTTAAAAAATCTACTACTTCTGCCACCTCGGCTTTAGCTTCATCCAACCCCGCCACATCGTCAAAGGTAACAGCAACCTGTGTAGAATCGTTCTCATAAAGAGAAGCTTTAGATTTTCCAATATTAAATATTTGACCGCCAGGACCTCCCATGCTATTCCCTACTCTACGCATGACAAACATCCAAATAGCAAAAAGTATAAGCAATGGAAGCAACCATGACAAGAGAACGCCCATCATATTTTCACGATCCACATATTCTACTTTAATCGCTTTATCAGCAGGAAGGGTGCTTACTACTTTATCTATTTGCCCTTGAAAATAATCACTTGAGGGTATGGTAAATCTATATTGAGGATCACGACTCAATATGCCCATTTTAGATTTTTCCAAATCTTTGTATCTCTCTTTTTCAAATGCGCTTTCTTTAAGATATACTTCTGCTGTCTTCCCATTGACCACCACCACTTTATTAACATCACCACTTGGTAACAAGTCGTTTAAAAAAGTAGGAATAGTAATGTCTGAGGCCGCATTATTACTCGCTTGAAACATCTGTGAGCCTATCAATGCAATAATAATAATGGCATAAATCCAGTAAAAGCTAAATTTAGATTTTGTAGGCTTTTTATTTTTTTTATCAGGCAATCTTTCCATGAAATTTTATCGTATTCTTTAAATTAGTTATCGTATTTTTTAATCTCAGCATCACTCCAAAGGTCTTCCAATTGATAATATTCTCTTTTTTCTTCAAGAAAGATATGCACCAAAATATTACCGGCACCTATCAGCACCCATTCTCCATTATTTCGTCCCTCCACATGCAAATTTAGCGATTTAAACATTTCTTTTACTTTTACTTCTACAAAATCTCCTATTGATTTAACATGTGTTTTAGAATATGCATGACAAATTATGAAATAATCCACAACTGCATCACTTATTTCGGAAAGATTTAATCTAATAATATTCTCCCCTCCTTTATCTTGAATCATTTTGATGATCATCTCGCTCAAAATTTCATCATCATCCACCTTTATAGCTTTTGCTTCTCTCAAATTTTTTATTTATTCTTGTTTAAAATTATTTTTATCTAAAAATCAAATTGAATCCTTCTACAATCAACACATTATTTACAGGAAAGTTTCTAATACAGTTAAAAGAGATTTCATCCACCAATACTTTTCTCAAAGACTGGTTGTCAAATAACAAGCCAATTGACGGACTTGTCATAATGGCAGACAAACAATCTAAAGGTAAAGGTCAGTCCGGCAATTCTTGGCAGGCGGAAGCTGAAAAGAATCTTACCTTTTCGGTCTTGTTCCTCACCGGTTTTTTAAAAGTTACGGAACAGTTTTTATTAAGTATGGCTACTTGCCTTTCCGTCTATGAACTTTTATGCGAAAAAGTAAAAGATAAAAAAATTGAAATCAAATGGCCCAATGATGTTATGATAGACCGAAAAAAAGTGTGTGGCATTTTAATAGAAAACAGTATTCAAGGCTCTACTGTGCTAACGTCTATCATCGGAATCGGTCTCAATGTCAACCAAGAAAATTTCCCGGGACTGACAACGGCAAGTTCTATGATATTAAACGGCTATCAAGGCAATGTGGAAGAAACCTGCATCAGGCTTTTAGAAATACTTGAAAAAAATTATCTGTTTTTGAAAAGTGGTCAATACGAAAAAATACATCAACGTTATCTACAAGTACTCTTAGGGTTAAATGAAGAACTATTGTTCTCTGATTCTCTCTCTTCTTTCAAAGGAAGCATACAAAACGTGGAAAAAGACGGGCAGCTCACCATAAAGACCGATGACGGGACAAGAAAGTTTTATCATAAAGAAGTGAGATTTATCAGTTTGTAATATATGGCTATAAGTGAATCAAATTCCGGCGGTCAAAATAAGTACTTGCAGACAAGCCATTGCGTACACTCCTGCCAATAAGTCATCCAAGAGAATGCCGAAGCCACCTTTAAAACTTTGAAGCCGATTAATCCCCAAAGGTTTGAGAATATCAAAAAATCTGAAAAATATAAAACCCAACAATAACGCGACCGGTAATGGCAATACCACTCCCCAATATGCCACAGCCAAAAAACTGACTCCTTGTCCGGCAAATTCATCTATTACCATTTTAGAGGGATCTTTGCCCCAAGTATCTTCACTCACATCTGCCACCCAAAGATTAATGACACAACTGAGTATAATAAATACAGACAAATAGGTAAAAGGATGTGCAGAAATCAGAATGAAATAGATAGGAATTAAAGATACTAAACTTCCCCATGTCCCCGGAGATTTCGGAAGAAAGCCCGCTCCCAATCCGGCAGAAAGCCATAACTTAAAACTTTTCATATCAAAAGCTAAAAAGCCGGCTGTTTTTAATAGTATATTCTATACCGCTATACACCGTAAATGCAACCACAAAGACGGTCAAAGAAAAGATAATTTCAGTATTGCTCAATATATCTTTTGCCAATACCCCCAACCAGCTCGGATAGCCTTTAAATGCACCCAAAAACAAAACAAAGTATAAAAAGACAAACTGCACTACCGTTTTCACCTTACCGATAATTCTTGTCTTCATGGTAGCATTTTTATATTTTGCCCATACCCTCAAAAGTGTAATAAAGATATCTCTGAAAAGTATGATGCAAATTGCCCACCAAGGAAATAGCTCGTTATTGATGAGTGGCAGTGAAATAAAAGCACTAAAAGTCAAAAATTTATCAGCCAAAGGGTCTAAAAAAGCTCCTAATGCAGACTGATAATTATATTTCCTTGCTATATATCCATCCAAGAAATCTGTGACAGTAGCCATCAAAAAGATGATAAAGCCCAAAACTATCAGAGAGATATCATCTTGCCAGTAGAAATAAAGAAAAGCCGGCACCATCAGAATACGCAAAGCACTTAATATATTGGGTATATGTTTCACTAAGACAAGCTATTTTGAAATTCGCTCTAAAAAGCAATTACGTACAAACTTATCATTTTATTTTGGATTTAAGTTTAGACCATCTCGTTTTATACATTCTTTTAACTATTTCTATTACAAAAATTTCCTATTTGTACTCTTTCACGCCAAAATGGAGTTCCCATTTTCGGTTTTGTACATTTTCGTTTACCTTAGTACTTTATGTCAAAAATACCGCAAGAGGCTTTTGATTTTCTACGGGAAATAAGAGTCAATAATAATAGAGAATGGTTTGAAAAGCACAAACTCACATATAAAGCCTTAGCAACCGAAGTAAAACAAGTCTTCGCTGAAATAGCCGATTTATTGGGTCAACACGATGATATAGAAAAATGGAGAATGTATCGCATTTATCGCGATCTTCGGTTTTCCAAAGACAAGACTCCTTACAAAAGATATATAGCTGCGGAATACATGCGGAGAAAACCGACGTTAAGAGGTGGTTATTATATTCATATCGAGCCTGACGACCAATCTTTTATCGAAGTAGGTTTTTGGAATCCTAATAGTAGTGATTTGAAACGTGTCCGCAAAGAATGGGAAACTTCTTCCAACGAAATACGGGATATTTTATCAGATAAAGAATTAGAAAACCATTGGGATAAAATCTTTGGCGAAATCCTCATCAATGCGCCATCCGGCTTTAATAATCAACATCCCGATATAGATTTAATCAATCTCAAACAATGGAGATTTTGTCATTATTTCACTGACGAAGAAGTATTATCAGAGCATTTTGCCACTCAAGTTGATGAATACTTTCAAAGTATCCGCCCTTTCTTCGATTATATGTCAGATATATTGACCACCGATTTGAACGGTGTGAGTTTGATATAAACATTTTTCAACAATTTTAAAAATAAGTGTATAATTATTCTTCATCATTAATATGTAACCCTATAATTTGTGTGCATATATTTACTTTATGGAGTTATTTTTTAAACCCTTTGAAGATTTTATTACACACAACACGAGCTTTAAAACACAAAGTCGATATAATGACAGTCAGCTAATCAGCTTAAAACTTGACCAAGACTCTATCTCGGCCATTGTCTGGGGAACCAGTATGTATCAAATTAATATTGAGTACAATATAGATAGAGTGGTATCTGCACACTGCACCTGTGCGTATGATTTTGAAGGATATTGCAAACACATAGTTAGAGTTCTTGTAGAAGCAGATAAAAAAATGCATAGCAATTCTCCTCATTTTAAAAAAGCTGAAAACAAAGTAGAAGATGCTATCATCTTACCTTTATTAGAAGTAGAAAGAGAAGCTCTTGGACGTTTTTTGATTAAAAACAAACAGTTAAAAGATTTAAGTATTCAGGAGCTTAAAAGTATTTCCGTCTCTTATAGAGATAGAGATTTTTATCCATCTTATCAACCATTAAAATTGAATAAAGTAGAGGCTGATATTGAGGACTTTTATGATAGAAGAAATTATAAAACTACAATTGAACAAGACCATGAGAATTGTATTTTAACTTGTTCTTGCAAGTCTAAAAACAACAAAATTTGTAAGCACTTATCGTATCTTTTACAAGAAGTATTTGAAAGCAAAATTATCCAATATGGTTTTGATCAGAAAAAAAGAAACCAAGCACTTAGAAAAATTGCCAAAGTAAATAAGTTAGACGATTTAAATGATCAAGAGATAGAAAACTTCTTCCAATTTAACATAGATGATTTTAGCAATATCACTTTAGATACAAACAACCACTTTTTTTCAACAACTGATGAAAATTTGAATTTACTAAAAGACAACCTTTTTAAACCTTTTGAATTTCCACAAGTAAGGTCTAAAGCAATAGGCAGTAAAGAGTTTATAGTAGTGATAGATGCTTATGAAGAATATACTTTTAAAATCATGATGTCTTCTATTACTCAAAAAGGGGAAATAAAGTCACCAATTAATACTCTCAATATTGGGGAGAAAATTAGTCTTCTTTCTAATAAAGAGGAAATTCAGTTTTATGCCTCTTTTTACACTAATGATGAGGATAATTATAAACCATATCATCAAAAAGTAGATCAATCATCATTTATAAAAAAACAAATTAAAGAAATCTTCAAAAATCCATTAGGACTCGAAGCATATATTATGCACGGTGATTCTTTCTACGAAACTATTACTCCAAGAAAAATAAAACCCATTTCACTAAAAATAGCCGGCTTAGATATTGTTATAGAGGTTAATAAAAAAGGAACTCTCTACGAACTTCAGCTAAAGTTATTTATTGAAGAGAAAAAAATAGATGCCACTAAGTTAGATTTGAAAAACAATCTCTTTATAAATAATGACACCTTGTATTTTATTGAAAACAATGTCATTCAAGAATTGCTGGATTTTTTTGAAAACTTTGACTATAAAGTTCTTATCATGGAATCCAACTTTCCTGCTTTTAAAAATCAAGTTTTAGACCCGCTGGAGTCATTAGTCAATATCAAGTATAGTTATGTTCAAAAGGCTACAAAACAGTTGATTAGTAAAAATCAGCTAAATCAAATAGATAAGTATTTAATTTACCTATCAGAGGTGGAAGATTGGATAACTATCACACCTGTTATAGCATATAAAAACAAAGAAATAGCTGTTTTATCTAAAGAGTCAATTTTTTATTTAGATGACAAAGGAGATACTTATTCTATTCAAAGAAATACAGAAAAAGAAAAATTATTTAAAACACCTCCAAACATCTCATCCTAATTTTAATGAGCTACCTAAAACAAACTTTTTTTACTTAAATAAGAAGATTTTATAGAAGATGAATGGTTCTTAAAAGCCTTCAATGATTGGCAAAAAAACGGCTATATCATTATGGGATTTAAAGAAATCAATAAAGAAAATTATAATACCAATAAAGCTATAATATCTACTCAGGTCAAATCGGGTATAGACTGGTTTGACATTGAAACAAACATCTCTTTCGGAGATCAAAAAATAAATTTAAAAGATGTACAAAAGGCTATTCTTAACAAGACAAGATATGTACAGTTAGGAGATGGCACGAAGGGAATACTTCCTAAAGAATGGATAGAAAAATTTCGGAAATATTTCAGAGTCGGAGAAGTTAAAGATAATAGTGTCAGAACTCATAAAAGTAATTTCACTTTAATTGACACACTGTTTAATGAAGAAGTTATAGATAATGATGCTAAAATTGAAATTATGCACTTGAAAGAAAAGCTCAACAACTTTCAATCTATAGAAAACATTAAAATTCCCAAGAAATTGAAAGCCACTTTGAGAGATTATCAAAAAGAAGGACTTAACTGGTTAAGTTTTTTAAATGATTTTAATTTTGGTGGGATTCTCGCCGATGATATGGGATTGGGGAAAACAATACAGATTATAGCTTATTTCTTAGCCGGTTATCAAAAGGGAAAAACAAATTTAGTCGTAGTGCCTACTTCTCTATTGTTTAACTGGCAAAAAGAACTTGAAAAATTCGCTCCACACATCAACTATCTTGTACTTTATGGTTCAAATAGAAACATAGATAACAACGAACTTAAGAAACATGATTTGATACTTACTACTTACGGGACTCTCATTTCGGATATTGAAGAGCTTAAAAAATTTCACTTCAATATTATAGTTTTGGATGAGTCGCAGGCTATCAAAAATCCAAACTCTCAGCGATATAAATCCGTAAGACTATTAAAAGCCAACCAGAGAATAGCAGCGACAGGTACGCCTGTCGAGAACTCCACCTTTGATTTATATGCACAACTTTCTTTTGTAATGCCGGGTTTGTTAGGCTCAATGAAGAAATTCAAAGAAGATTATGCCACTCCCATAGATAAGTTTCAAGACGAAATCATAGCTAAAGAGTTACAACAAAAAGTACATCCATTTATTTTGAGACGAACAAAAAAACAAGTAGTAAAAGAATTACCTGATAAGACAGAAATGATAATTACCTGTGAAATGGGAGCTCAGCAGAGAAAGGTTTATGATTTATATAAAGCCGAATTTCAAAAGTATTTATTAGGTATTTCAGAAGAAGAGCTACACAAATCATCTTTGCATGTATTACAAGGCTTGACAAAACTTAGACAAATTTGTAATTCACCGGCATTGCTATCTGATCAAGAATACTACGGGAATCAATCTTCCAAAATCGAAGAACTCATGCAACAAATCGATAAATTAAAAAACGAACATAAGGTGTTGGTCTTTTCACAATTTGTAGGTATGCTGGATTTGATTAAAGAAAAACTAGAACAAGAGAATATTAAATATGCATACTTGACCGGGAAAACCAGAAATAGAGAAGAACAGGTCAATCTATTTCAAGAGAACGACGAAGTGCGTGTATTTTTAATCAGCCTTAAAGCCGGTGGTACCGGACTAAATCTCACAGAAGCAGAATACGTCTTCATTATCGATCCATGGTGGAATCCGGCTGTAGAAAATCAAGCTATAGATAGAGCTTACAGAATAGGACAAAAAAACCATGTCATAGCCATTAGATTAATAGTTCCAGATTCTATCGAAGAGAAAATTATGAAACTACAAGAAAAGAAATTAAAACTCGTAGAGGATTTAATTCATACCGACAAAAATTCTTTTAAAAATCTATCTAAAGATGACTTGCTCAGTATCCTTTAAGTTTTTACTGAGAGAAAAATGAATTTTTTAAATCACAGTTATTGAAATAGAAAACATTTCTGCATTTAAGCTGCGTGAGTGGCAGAGTGGAGCATCATCTGTTTTTTGCTGACAAAAGTGACGACAGGTCTCAGACGATAGACCATCGCATTCGCTAAATTAAGTGATAGCATTCTTATCATTCCCTATAAATAAAACTAATGTCTAATTATCAATACTTCATCATCAGAAAACTCCATCCAAGCCAAATCATAAAGATAATGATACATTTTGTTCTTAGAGTTAATATAAAAATGTGTATGATATTGAAATCTGAATCCTTTTTGGGATAATTGATTGCGATATACTTTTACTTGGATTTTATTGCCACCTAAAAGTTCCAACAGAATTTTATAGTTGCGTTTTAAATAACCATCAATTTGTTTGGCAGCCATTTTTGTAGCAAATCGGAGCTTTTTGTGATAATAATTTTTACATTCTATGGAACAAAAAATTTTATCTGACCTCCCTTTTATTGGCTTTTCACAAACTTTACAATTTTTCATTTTATAGTAATATAAAGTATAATTAAGTCAAATATAGTAATTTACAGTTAATCGTTCTTAACGGATAAGAACAATTATATTTGATAATCAACTTTATAACTGTAATTTTTTTACATATATTTATAGTAACAATAAATTTTCTTATGGAAAAGAACTCTCAAGAAAAAATAATTTTATTTATACCGCAAATAAAAGCATCTCGATTTAAGGTGTTTATCCCCTACTTTTTCAAAGAAGAAAGAGAGGTATTCAAAAAAATAAATTCTTCATTTTATCATCCTCAACAAAAACTTTGGAGTCTTATAAACACAGAGGAAAATATTAAAAAAGTCAAAACCTTATTTGAAGGTAAATTAAGTATTCAAAATCAGATTAATCCTCCCCCAACACCTAAAATCGTTTGCAGTCAAAAAATGGATGAAGCATTGGCACAAAATGAGCAGAAACTAGTTCTCAAAGGTCTTAAAGCTTCTACGTTATGCAACAGCTAAAAAGACAACGTAAACAATGAAAATCGTGCTGACAATGATATTGACCATTTTCTCTGTAATCACTTACGGACAGGTCGACAGCACATACCAAATTGACAAGGAACTTCAAGATTGTCTTAACTCAAGTGAAAACTACACAACTAAAGGAATGACCGACTGTGTGAGTACGGCAACAGAAAAATGGGACACTGAATTAAACAAAGCATACAAAGAGCTATTGGACTTGCTGACAACTGAGCAAAAAGAAAAACTAAAAATCGCTCAAAGAGAATGGATTGAATATCGAGACAAAGAGATTGAATTTTCAAACCAACTCTACTACGATATGCAAGGAACAATGTGGATTCCTGTTGCAGCCCAGACAAAACTCGACCTGACAAGAAAAAGAACAATAGAACTCGAAAGTTACATAGCAAATTTGACTATCGACAAGTAATGGAACAAGAACCGACACCAATAATTGAACTTTTAGTTCTGATTCTATTTTTAGGGTCGATAACGTTTTTATTGGGAGCGATTTTTCAAGGATATGTGCTTTACAAGAACAAAAAGTCTTTGCTGACAAGCATTTCAGTTATTATCCTGACAAGAATCCTGACTATCATAAGTTCGTATTTTATTTGGGCATTTTGGCATTTACCGATTGACATTATGTTCTTGTTTTTCTATTTGCCAGCAATTTTACCGGAACTGATTTTTAGTCCGTTAATCTTGAAAATCTTTGGAAATGAGATAATTAAAAAGAAAGCCGTTGCATAACAGCGTATATAACTTATGGCGGGTGAAGTGGTAAATTCAAGTT
Organism: Chitinophagales bacterium; assembly: GCA_023957215.1. Lineage (GTDB taxonomy): Bacteria > Bacteroidota > Bacteroidia > Chitinophagales > JADIYW01 > JAMLHH01. The sequence continues at coordinate 3,349 of JAMLHH010000015.1, read as the reverse complement.
TTGTGCATTTAAGTAAGTTTGTTGCAAGCGGACAAGAAAGTGCTTTGAAAACCGCCACAAGTCATATACGCAAAACGATACTGACATATCAAGGTGCTTTAAAACAGTTCTTTAAATACTTTGATTATATGGAATATAGCGAGATAACCAAAGAACAAATCGAAGGTTATCTATATCATTTGATAACAAAATATAAAATCAGAGAAACGAATCAAAATACAATTATCAATGCAATAAAATCCTACTACGAACATACATTAGGAAAACCGAGAGAATATTATCAAATCACACGACCCAAAAAAAGCTTGAATCTTCCAAATGTGCTAAGCATAGAAGAAGTAGCCGCTATTATTAACCAACCCAAAAATATAAAACACAGAGTTATTTTGCATTTAATTTATAGTGCCGGACTACGAATAAGTGAGGCAACAAGATTGAGAATCATAGACATACATAGTAAGGAAGGCTTTATTTTCATCAAAGACAGCAAAGGTAAAAAAGACCGGCACACGGTGTTAAGTCCTTATGTTCTGGATTTGCTGAGAGAATATTACAAAGCCTATAAACCATCCTACTGGTTGTTTGAAGGTCAGGATGGCGGACAATATTCCATTCGAAGTATTCAAAATATATTTAGGACAGCAGTAAAAGAAACCGGAAGTAATCCTTGGAGTACGCCCCACACTTTAAGACACAGCTTCGCCACCCATCTGATGCAAAAAGGAATCAACATCCGATATATTCAACAAGCTCTTGGGCATTCCAACATCAAGACTACCGAAATCTACACCAAAATTATGAGTATCAACAACAAAACTTTAAAAAGTCCCTTGGATAGTATATATGAATCTTTTATATTTGATAAAAATAAAAAAGATTGACAAAAATATCTTCACACATAAGCAATATTGACGCAATAGAATGGAGTAATGGCGTCAATATGGATGTTGTAGGCAATTTTACCGAACCGCTAACCAAGAACAAGCAGACAGAAAAATAACAGAATGACAACCGAAGTAATAGACGACTTGAAAGGCGAAAACAACAACGCTTTCGGACAACTCTACAAAGAGTATTTCGGAATGGTAAACCGTTTCGTAACTAACAATAACGGACGGACAGATGATGCCGAAGACGTATTTCAGGACACAATGCTTGTTTTGGTAGAGAAATTACGACAAGACAATTTCCAACTTACCGCTTCTATCAAGACCTACATTATGGCTATCGCTAAAAATTTGTGGTTAAAACGGTTGAGAACTTCTTACAGAGAAGTTGAGTTTACCGAACTTCACGACAATAAATTTTTTGACGACATTAACCTTGCCATAGAACAAGAAAAAAACTATTGGGACAAGTTGCAAAACTATATGCACCAAATCACTGAGCATTGCAAAGGACTAATTCACGATATTTTTTTCAAAGAAAAAGCCATTGAGCAAATACAGCAAGAATACGGCTACTCAACAAAACATAACGCTCAAAATCAGAAACATAAGTGCGTTGAGCAAATCAGAAAAGTAAAGGAAGAAGACGAGCAAAAAGAAAAAAAATAAAAATATTTCAGTTGCTTGGGTGATTTTTTGAAACCATTGGTATAAAGGTTCAAGTCGTCAATATTGGCGACCATAACATTTAAAAATTTATCAAAATGGTTTCAACAATCAAAAAATTTGGTTTCGCAGTTCTTATAACTGTAATGGGTGTGTTCACAGCAAACGCACAAAACGCTACAATGTGGAAGTTAGACAAGTCGCACACTTCTGTAAACTTCTCAATCAATCACTTCTTTTCGGCAGTAACAGGAAAGTTCAAGACTTTTGACGGCAACTTTCAGTTTGACCCAAACAATCTACAATCCAGCAAAGCAGATTTTACAATTTCTGTAAAAACCGTAAGCACAGACGACAGCAAACGTGATAAACATTTGCAATCAGCAGACTTCTTTGATGCCAAATCTTTTCCTAATATGACTTTCAAATCTACAAAAATTGAAAAGAAGTCAGACAAGGAGTTTTTAGTTTACGGAAAACTGACTATTAAGGACAAAACGAAAGATGTGATTTTGCCAATGAAAATTACGGGTGAAATGGAACACCCAATGATGAAAGGGACAATCATTTTAGGTGTAGTAATTGACACCACTATCAACAGAACAGACTTTGGAGTAGGCACAGGAAGTTGGGCTGCAACAATGGTGGTTGGTGACGAAGTTCGTATCCATATTCCAATGGAATTAAACAGAATGAAATAATGAAAAACTTATTATTCATAGCATTTTCAGCCATTGTATTGGTGGCTGTTTATGCCTTTGCAAATCCAAAAGTGGATTTCAAAGCCGACACAAAAGAAGGCATACAGTTCCACAAAGGAACTTGGGAAGAAGCCTTACAACTTGCAAAAAAAGAAAACAAGTTGATTTTCTTGGATATTTATGCGACTTGGTGCGGACCTTGTAAAAAGTTAAAAGCAAAGACTTTTTCAAATACAGAAGTTGGAATTTATTACAACCAAAATTTTGTAAACGTAGCTTTTGACGGAGAACAAGGAGATGGTGCAATGCTAATGCAAAAGTATGGACTACGCAGTTTTCCGTCATTACTTTTCATAGACGGAAATGGAAAAGTGGTAGGAATATCAGGTGGTTATCATAACCCAAACGAACTCATTGAATTAGGACAAAAATTTACAAACAATTAAAATCAAAGAAATGAACAGTAAAATTCAGAAATCAATTTTAGCGGGAATTATAGGCACAGCCATAATGACCGTAGTAATGATGGTTGCCCCAATGATGGGAATACCAAAAATGTCACCACCCGAAATGCTTTCGGGAATGTTAGGAATGCCCGTTTTTGTTGGTTGGGTTATGCACTTTATGATAGGAATAATGTTTGCATTTGCTTACACCTATTTGTGCATTTTCAAACACAAAATCAGTAATGTTTGGCTTAAAGGTGCAGTTTTTGGAATTATTGCGTTTGTCTTTGCTCAAATTATGATGGCAATTATGGGAGCAATGATGCCAATGCCTAAAATGGAAGGCTCAATGATGCTGACAATGATAGGTAGTTTAATGGGACACATTATTTTTGGAATGGCAGTGGCAAAAACTGTTGGAAACACTTATTGTGCTGACAATTCTTGTGCAACAAAGTAAGAAAATTATGGACTACAAAACAGAAAGTTGTAAACGAGTAACCCCAAAATTTAAACTGACTTGGTGCAACATTAAGACAATAATAATGCTCGGACTTGCAATCTACTTTTGGCTGACGAACAAATAAAAACTGCCTACAACATTATGCCGAATAGAAAAAAGCCCTGAGAGGAGAAACCTTCAGGGCTT